>NZ_CP017181.1:2135112-2440128 GCF_001729765.1 Enterobacter kobei | reverse complement strand
CTTTATCCGCGCGGTGGCGGTGGTGACCCGTCGTCTGCAGAGCCTGTACGTTCATGGTCAGCAGGTGGAAACGGTAGGTATTCCGCTGCACTGGGGCTTTGAAGGGGTGGCGCAGAAAGGCTACATCGCCAATACCCTGACGCCAAACGTTGGCGATTCCAACTCGCAAACGCCGGAGTACAAAGCGTTTCTGGTCAACATCGAGAAAGCGTAAGGAGCGATTAAATGGCGATGGAAACACAAGACATTATTAAACGCTCCGCGACCAACCCGATTACCCCCACGCCTCGTGCGCGGGACTATAAGGCAGAAGTCGCTAAGCTTATCGATGTCTCTTCCTGCGTGGGCTGTAAAGCCTGCCAGGTGGCCTGTTCGGAGTGGAATGATATCCGCGACGAGGTGGGGCACTGCGTCGGGGTCTACGATAATCCGGCGGATCTGAGCGCCAAATCCTGGACGGTGATGCGCTTTAGCGAGACCGAGCAGAACGGCAAGCTGGAGTGGTTAATCCGTAAAGACGGCTGCATGCACTGTGAGGATCCGGGCTGTCTGAAGGCGTGCCCGTCCGCGGGGGCGATTATTCAGTATGCCAATGGGATCGTCGACTTCCAGCAGGACAACTGCATCGGCTGTGGGTACTGCATCGCGGGCTGTCCGTTTAATATTCCGCGCCTCAATAAAGAGGATAACCGGGTCTATAAATGCACTCTGTGCGTGGACCGCGTGAGCGTCGGGCAGGAGCCTGCCTGTGTGAAAACCTGTCCGACCGGGGCGATTCACTTCGGCACCAAGAAAGAGATGCTTGATGTGGCGCAGGCGCGGGTGGACAAACTCAAAGCGCGCGGCTACGACAAGGCGGGTATTTATAACCCGCAGGGCGTGGGCGGTACGCACGTTATGTACGTGCTACACCATAACGACCAGCCGGAGCTGTATCACAATCTGCCGAAAGATCCGGCGATCGACACCTCAATCAACCTGTGGAAAGGGGCGCTCAAACCGCTCTCTGCAGCGGGCTTTATCGCCACCTTTGCCGGGCTGATTTATCACTACATTGGTATCGGGCCAAATAAAGAGGTGGATGACGACGAGGAGGAGCATCATGAGTAAGTCGAAAATGATCGTGCGCACGAAGTTTGTCGACCGCGCCTGTCACTGGACGGTGGTCATTTGCTTCTTCCTGGTGGCGGTCTCCGGCATCTCGTTCTTCTTTCCTACGCTCCAGTGGCTGACGGAAACTTTCGGCACCCCGCAGATGGGACGCATTCTGCACCCGTTCTTCGGCGTGCTGATTTTCGTGGTGCTGATGTTTATGTTCGTGCGCTTCGTCCATCACAATATCCCGGATAAGCAGGACATTCCGTGGCTAAAAGGAATTGTCGAAGTGCTGAAGGGCAACGAGCATAAAGTGGCGAAAGTAGGCAAATATAATGCCGGACAAAAGATGATGTTCTGGACCATCATGAGCATGATTTTTGTGCTGCTGGTGACGGGCGTCATTATCTGGCGTCCGTATTTTGCCTCGTATTTCCCGATTCAGGTGGTGCGCTACGCGCTGCTGATCCACGCCACCTCAGCCATTATTCTGATCCATGCCATTTTGATCCATATGTATATGGCGTTCTGGGTGAAGGGGTCGATTAAAGGGATGATTGAAGGGAAGGTGAGTCGTCGCTGGGCGCAGAAACATCACCCGCGCTGGTATCGCGATGTGGAACGACTGGAAGCGAAACAGGAAAGTACGGAAGGGATGAAGTAAGACCTGCGCCGTCGGCTTTGCCCGGCGGCGCTGCGCTTGCGCGAGCAGGGCAAATGCCTGGCCGACTGGCGTCATGTATTCGTCAATAAACGATCAATTGCGGCTATAACATCATGACGTGTGTTACGTAAATTACAAACAAAATCTTTGGGGTTAATTTTATTGTTGTTAAGGTTGGTTATCATGGGTGAATAAATCAGAAACGTTTCAAAATCGATATTTACGGCTGGTGCCAGCTGACTCTGCCATAACGGTAATTTATTCACTCTCGCAAGTGGCACAATTACGCGCGTGGCAAGATCATCATAATAATCATCCTGAATGAGCATGTAGTAAGGCAGCTTATCCCTGGTTGTTGTAGAGGTATTCCGGTAAACATTAAATTGTCTCAGCATTAAAGCACCCTGAAAAACTCATCATCAGTAATGGTTCCATGTTTTTCCACAAATTCATTCATTGAGTGAATGAATGAACGATCCGCATCTGATGACTGACACGGCGCAACGGAGTCTGGTGAGGTATGGCCCGACGGTACTGTTGGTTTAATGCTTCGCGAGAGGGTGTGGTCAACTGTGTGTTTCATTCGTATCTCCTTTGTTGGTGCGGCCATTATCAACCGCAGCCAACAAAAAACAATACCTTTTCCCCTGGTAATCTACATTCTGCGAGCCGTCTTCCAGTAATCTTAGAACCGCTCTTCCACATAACGGAACGGGTATTTCGTCGGTTTCACTTTGTCAATTTTACGTTTCGGTAATTCCACCTTTTCAACGTGAATTTCTTTATACGGGATCTGCGTCAGGAGATGCGAAATAATATTCAGCCGCACGCGTTTTTTATCTTCCGAACGGGCCACATACCACGGTGCCCAGGCGGTATCGGTTGCCGCAAACATGGCATCGCGCGCTACGGTATATTCATCCCACAGGTTAAACGATTTAATATCCATCGGCGAGAGCTTCCATATTTTACGACCGTCGTTAATACGGTCACGTAAACGGCGCTCCTGCTCTTTCGGTGTCACCTCAAGCCAGTACTTCAGCAGAATAATCCCGGCATCAACCATCGCTTTTTCCATCACCGGCGTACCGTCGAGAAACTTCTCCACCTGTTCCGGCGTGCAGAACCCCATGACCCGCTCGACGCCCGCGCGGTTGTACCAGCTTCGGTCGAATATCACGATCTCCCCGGCAGCGGGCAGATGGGGAACATAACGCTGAAAATAGAGCTGGGTTTTCTCTTTCTCGGTGGGTGCGGGAAGAGCAACAACGCGGAAAACGCGCGGGCTGACGCGCTCGGTGATCGCTTTTATGGTGCCGCCTTTACCGGCGCCATCGCGCCCTTCAAAAACGATACACACTTTTAACCCTTTGGCGACGACCCACTGCTGGAGCTTCACCAGTTCAACGTGGAGTCGACGAAGCTCTTTTTCGTACTCTTTGGTTTTCAGCGGTGCGTTTTTTTCGACATCAACAGCGACACTGGTTTTCTTCTTGCTTCCCATGATTGTCATCCTCAGGTTGTCCGGCGCGGGAAAAAGCGAGGCCGCACTATGAAGTGTAATCCACCTGAATTAATGGATTAACGTGTCAGCCAGCTGATTTGAACTGGCTCACCATACAAGTTTGTTCAATAATGCCCGTCGCGAGTTTTTAACCTGTGGTCGTGGTATGAAAAAGACGATTTTTTTTTCGTTGGCGCTTGGCACGTTTGGCCTGGGGATGGCTGAATTTGGCATTATGGGTGTGCTCACCGAACTGGCGCACGATACCGGTATTTCTATTCCCTCGGCCGGGAATATGATTTCGTTTTATGCTTTCGGCGTGGTGATTGGTGCCCCTATTGTGGCGCTCTTTTCGGGCAAGTTCTCGTTAAAAACCACGCTGTTGTTCCTGGTGGCAATGTGCGCTGTCGGCAATGCGTTGTTTACTTTCTCCACGTCCTATTTCTGGCTGGCGCTGGGGCGTTTAATTTCTGGTTTTCCGCACGGGGCCATTTTTGGCGTCGGGGCGATTATCCTCTCTAAAATAGCACCACCGGGGAAGGTAACGGTTGCCGTGGCCGGGATGATCGCCGGTATGACCGTGGCTAACCTGGTCGGTGTCCCGCTGGGTACCTGGCTGGGGCATGCATTTAGCTGGCGCTATACCTTTTTCCTGATTGCGGTGTTTGATACGCTGGTGATCCTGTCGGTTATCCTTTGGGTGCCACACCTCCATGACAAATCAGAAATCAAATTGACCGAGCAGTTCCAGTTTCTGAAAAGACCAGAACCGTGGCTGATTTTTGCCGCCACTATGTTTGGTAACGCCGGTGTGTTTGCGTGGTTCAGCTTCGTTAAGCCCTTTATGGTTAACGTCTCCGGTTTTTCGGAAGGGGTGATGACCGCCATCATGATGCTAATGGGTCTTGGGATGGTGTTGGGCAATCTGTTAAGCGGTAAGCTCTCTGGTCGCTTTAGCCCGCTGCGCATTGCCGCCACCACCGATATGGTGATTGTCGCCTCACTGCTGCTGCTTTTTGCCACTGGCGAACAGAAAACGGCCTCGCTGGTCATGGGCTTTATCTGCTGTGCCGGGCTGTTTGCGCTCTCTGCGCCGCTGCAAATCCTGCTTCTGCAAAATGCGAAGGGCGGTGAGATGCTGGGGGCGGCAGGGGGGCAGATGGCATTTAATCTCGGCAGTGCGATTGGCGCGTACTTTGGCGGGATGATGATTACCCTTGGCTTTAGCTGGCGTTACGTCACGCTACCAGCGGCAATACTCTCGTTCTCGGCCATGAGCGCATTGCTGTTGTACGGATATCTGCGGACAAGACAGTCACACGTTAAGGCTCGTACGGCTGTATGAAAACCGCTCCCTTTCAGGAGCGGTGATAAATGATGAGCGCTTATGAGCGTAAATCAATCACCATACGGCCATGGATCTGACCCTGTTCCATCTCTTTGAAGATGGCGTTGATGTCTTCGATTGGACGCATTGTCACCTTCGGTACCACTTTACCTTCCGCCGCAAACTGGAACGCTTCCTGCAGATCCTGACGGGTACCAACCAGTGAACCCACCACCTGAATGCCGTCCAGCACCAGGCGCGGAATATCCAGGCTCATCGCTTCCGGTGGCAGACCAACCGCGACCACACGACCACCGGCGCGCACGGCATCTACCGCGGAGTTGAAGGCCGCTTTTGCGACGGCAGTGACGACAGCAGCATGTGCGCCGCCGGTTTTTTCCTGCACAATTTTAGCGGCATCTTCACTGCGGGAGTTGATGGTCAAATCCGCACCCATGCTGGCGGCAAGCTTCAGCTGTTCGTCATTAACATCCAGCGCGATGACTTTGGCGTTAAAGACGTTTTTAGCATACTGCAGCGCAAGGTTGCCCAGTCCACCCAGACCATAAATGGCAATCCACTGGCCCGGTTTAATACCTGAGATCTTCACCGCTTTGTAAGTGGTGACACCGGCGCAGGTGATGCTGCTGGCGGCAGCAGAATCCAGTCCGTGCGGTACTTTTACCGCGTAGTCGGCGGTGACGATGCACTCTTCCGCCATGCCGCCATCAACGGAGTAACCGGCATTTTTTACATCGCGGCACAGGGTTTCGTTGCCGGTATTACAGTATTCACAGTGACCACAGCCCTCAAAGAACCAGGCTACGCTTGCGCGATCGCCGACCTTCAGCGACGTCACGCCAGGGCCGATTTCTTTGACGATGCCAATCCCTTCATGGCCCAGGATCACCCCGGTTTTATCGCCAAAGTCACCGTTCTTTACGTGAAGATCGGTATGGCATACGCCACAGCATTCCATCTTCAGCAGGGCTTCCCCGTGCTTGAGCGGGCGCAAGGTTTTTTCGGTAACGTTAACCTGATGATCCTGAGTAACAACAGCAGCCTTCATGTGTATCTCCTTGTTCATGATGAGTATCTGCATAGCAGGTGTAATACTCCTCAAGGATTAATGCTTAAGCGCTGTAATGCAAGGTGCCCGCAACATAATGTCATCATTTAAGGTGATTTCAGATTAAGAAAAGGATGTTCCTCTAATAATTAAGGGGGAAAATACTGGCCCGACGAGAGGCTCGCCGGGCGCAGCGTTACAGCTGTGCTTCTATCTCCTTAATTTCTTTACGCCATTGTGCCTGTAGCTGCGGTTTTTGATGCTTTGGCTTCCGCGCGAGATCGTCTTCCAGCAATGTTTCCAGCGCGACAAGCCGTTCAAGCAGATCGTCAGAGGGGGATACAGGCATGGTCGTGGCGTCGACGGGAGCTGGGGATGTTACCAGTCCCGCGCTTTCACGCAGCCGCTCGAATACCGATTCTGCATCATGCCATTCGCTCAGCTTTCCCTCTTCAATTAACCAGAAACGGTTGCAGCTTTGGCTAATTAATTGACGATCGTGGCTGACCAGCAGGACGCCGCCCTCAAACTGCTGCAGGGTTTGCGCCAGCGCCTCTTTCCCCTCCATGTCGAGATGGTTGGTCGGCTCATCGAGCATCAGCAGGCTATAGCGGGCAAGCGTCAGGCCGACAAACAGCAGTCGAGAGCGTTCGCCACCGCTGAGCGTACTGACGTTTTGTCCGTGACGCGCCCACGGAAATCCGGCGCTGATGAGCGCCATTTTTCTGTGTTGCGGGTCGGGCGCGAACGGCTCCAGCGCGTCAAACAGCGTGGCGTCATCCGGCAGCTGGTTCAGCGTCTGATCGTAATAGCCAGCTGACACGCGTGGATGAAGTTTCAGCCCCGTATCGCTCTGCTCATCACTAAAACAGCGCCAGATAAGCTTCATCAGAGACGATTTTCCGCAGCCGTTACGACCCACAATCGCCACGCGATCGCCGCTTTTCAGACGCGCGATGTCGATGTTAAACAGCTCAGAAAGCCCCGGCGCAGGCGGCACGCCGAGGTTTTCTATCTCCAGCAGTCGGTCGGCGCGAAGCGCATCGCCGCGCAGGGTTAACGTCCACTGGCTGCCAGCCGTAAGCGCCGTCTGGCTCTCCTTCAGCCGTTCGACCTGTTTTTCCATCTGTTTGGCTTTCCGGGCCAGGTCTTCGTTATCGTAAACCTTGCCCCAGGTCGCCAGCCGCTTCGCGCTGGCGGTCACGCGGTCGATCTCCTTTTGCTCCGCCTTGTGGCGCTGCGCGTCGCTTTCATCTTTTGCTTCAAGCGCCTTGCGTGCGGCCGTGCAGGGAAGGGCAAAGTAGTGCAGCGTTTTATCGCGCAGGATCCAGCTGCCGTTTGTGACGGCATCCAGCAACTGTCGGTCGTGCGAGACCAGCACGAAGCTGCCTGACCAGTTCTGTAAAAAATGTTCCAGCCAGAGCATGGTCGGCAAATCGAGGTGGTTACTGGGTTCATCCAGCAGGAGCAGATCCGGCTCGTGAATCAACGCCCGCGCCAGCAGCAGCCGGGTGTGTTGCCCGCCGCTCAGCGTGGCGGAGCGCAGCGTCATATCCTGCGGGGTAAAGCCCATGCCGGCCAGCAGCGTTTCGGCTTTCCAGCGCAGGCTATCGCGCTCAGCTAAAGGCAGCTGTGCGAGTACGGCATCCAGCATGGTCAGCGGGAAAATAGCGTCCGGAAGATGTTGCTCAACGCGCGCCATCAGGCAGTGTCCGGCCAGCGCTACCGTACCGGCGGCGGGGGAGTCTGTGCCGTCCAGCACCTTTAAAAGTGTACTTTTTCCGCAGCCGTTATCGCCCAGCAGGCCAATGCGGTCGCCTTTTTTCAGCGTAAAAGAAAGGGAGTCGAAGAGCGTGCCAAACGCCGTATCAACACGTAAAGATTGTGCAGTGAGTAAAGTGCTCATTGTTGCTTACCCAAGAGTTACAGGCATGTTTATGCCTCGTCAAACATCGCTGACGATAACTCAGTAAGCCCGAGAGAAGGGATTTCAGGGATTGGTGTCTTCGCTCAAGCAGAAGTTATCGCAGCACGATACCGATAACGCTTGAGCGGGTGCGATCACCAAATGTATGTGAAACATTGAAAATTTCACAGTACAGCATAATTGGCCTCCTTATATATTCAGTAGGTTAATGGATGAAAGGAGTGTAGCGGGGGAAAGGGGGTTTGGCTAGTGGGATTCGATGGTGCGGTCTGATGCCCTCACCCGTAGGGCTGAGGAAACCCCACAAAATAATACCTGCACAGACTACCCCCTCTCCCTTGAGGGAGAGGGCTGGGGTGAGGGGGAACATACGGCTCTGGTGGTCATTCCGTTCACTTTATGTTCCTTGCTACTTTGTAACGACATGCCCGGTGAACGTGCCAGGGTGGCTCAATCGCCACCACCCTGGCGACCCGGGCTCCCGGCGGTAAATCGCCGCTTCGCGGATTGTTCGCCCCATCCCTGGGGCTCACCCCTTCGGGGCCAGCGCATGCGCTGTCCAAAATTGCTCCCGGCAATTTTGTCCTCAGCTTATTCCTTCAGGCTATCGGGTCGGGCATGAGCCTGCATCCCTGCAGGCCACGCCCTCTCGGCGCATCCCTGCGCCTCGCCCCGGCCTTACGGTAACGCTTCGGCGATTAACAGCCGGACCAGGGCGTCGCTGTAAGTCATTCATTTTCCTGAAGCAACCTTCATCGCTTCCGGTATAAAAATTACTGGGATTCCTGAGCCCACAGGGAGGGCCCCCGTACGCCCGGTAAGCGAAGCGCCACCGGGCGATTGGGCCGCAGAATTAAATCGAGGTACGGCGATAGCTGCGGTATTCAGGCTTCCAGAAGTTATCGTCAATAGCCTGCTGCAGCGCGTCGGCAGAGGTTTTCACCGCCACGCCCTGCTGCTGCGCCATTTTACCTACCGCAAACGCGATAGCGCGCGACACCTTGTGGATGTCCTTCAGCTCAGGCAGTACCAGCCCTTCACCATCATTGACCAGCGGCGAGTGGCCCGCGAGGGTTTCGCTCGCGGACATCAGCATCTCATCGGTAATGCGAGACGCGCCGGAGGCGATCACGCCCAGACCAATACCCGGGAAGATATAGGAGTTGTTGCACTGGGCAATCGGATAGGTTTTATCCTTCCATACCACCGGATCGAACGGGCTGCCGGTCGCAACCAGCGCGTTACCTTCGGTCCAGGCGATGATGTCCTGCGGCGTCGCTTCTACGCGGGAGGTCGGGTTGGAAAGCGGCATCACGATAGGGCGCTCGCAGTGCTTGTGCATCTCACGAATAATCTCTTCCGTGAAGAGGCCGGTTTGTCCGGAAACGCCGATCAGAATATCCGGCTTCACGTTGCGCACCACGTCCAGCAGGGAGAGGACTTCGTTGTCAGTATCCCAGTTTTTCAGGTTCTCGCGTTTCTGCACCAGTTTGGTCTGGAACGGCAGCAGGTTCGGCATACCGTCGGTCAGCAGGCCGAAACGGTCAACCATAAACACGCGGGAGCGGGCCAGCTCTTCACTCAGGCCTTCACGCTGCGTCTGGGCAATAATCTGTTCGGCGATACCGCAGCCTGCGGAGCCTGCGCCGAGGAAGACGATTTTCTGGTAGCTCAGCTGGCTGCCGGCTGCGCGGCTGGCGGCGATAAGCGTACCCACGGTCACGGCTGCGGTGCCCTGGATATCGTCGTTAAAGGAGCAGATCTCATCGCGATAGCGGTTCAGCAGCGGCATCGCGTTCTTCTGCGCAAAGTCTTCGAACTGCAGCAGCACGTCCGGCCAGCGGTGTTTCACGGCCTGGATGAAATCGTCGACAAACTGGTAGTACTCTTCGTCGGTAATACGCGGATGACGCCAGCCCATATACAGGGGATCGTTCAACAGCTGCTGGTTATTTGTACCCACATCCAGCACTACCGGCAGGGTATACGCCGGGCTGATGCCGCCACAGGCGGTGTACAGTGACAGCTTACCGATCGGAATACCCATTCCGCCGATGCCCTGGTCACCCAGACCCAAAATGCGCTCGCCGTCAGTGACCACAATGACTTTGATGTTGTGGTTAGGCACGTTCTGCAGAATATCGTCCATGTTGTGACGGTTCTGGTAAGAAATGAATACCCCGCGGGAGCGACGGTAGATCTCAGAGAAACGCTCGCAGGCAGCACCCACGGTCGGGGTATAGATCACCGGCATCATCTCTTCCAGATGGTTCTGCACCAGGCGGTAGAAGAGGGTTTCATTGGTGTCCTGAATGTTGCGCAGGTAGATGTGCTTGTCGATTTCGGTTTTGAAGCCCTGATACTGGATCCACGCGCGCTCTGCCTGTTCTTCGATGGTTTCAACCACTTCGGGCAGTAAACCCAGCAGGTTGAAGCTGCTGCGCTCTTCCATGCTGAAGGCGCTACCTTTGTTGAGCAGGGGGAATTCGAGTAAAACCGGTCCGGCATAAGGGATATATAAGGAACGATGTTTTTTCAGTTTGTTGTCCATGTCACTCACTCTTTTTTTGAAGATCCGTCCCTGACACTGCTGTTTGTCATCTTTCTGGCCTGTGCGATGGGGTGCGGTCGGGCGGTATTATAAAGGAGCTGAATATTAATTACCGCAACACATAAACAAAAACACCATCGGTTTTGCCGATGGTGTTCTCTGTCTCAGTCTGGAACTTACTTGCCCGCGTGGCGTTTTCTGCCGGTGGCGTGAGTGACTTGCGTTTCGTGGTCGCCTTCAATCACCACTTTACGCTGATTAGAAAGCTTGTAGTTCAGTCCCAGAATGTGGCGTGCCTGACGGTTCGATTTCATGTTAACTCCTCAATCCTGTTGATAGTTTTAAGGACCAGTTTGCTTACGCAAACGAAATGTAACCCCTTAGGTTGCAGATCCAGCTTAGCAGGTTTTTACAAAGGTGCGTTTCGCCCGCTGACGACGTAGTTAATGGTCTGCTGGTAGATGTCACTGAGGATGTCATTATCCGTGGATTCCACCCACCTGGTCAGTTCCATCAAAATGTCATCTTCAGTCACAGCACCGTGTTCGGCGTGAAGACCCTGCGCAATCGCGTTAACGAGCTCAGGTTGTGCTGCTGTAGTATTAGCCGGGTAATAAGTAAACATGCTGCCTCCGTGTCGTTGTCTGTTTAATGGTACGGCTCGCAAAAAATGTAATTCATAAACAGAATGGCAAATATTTTACCCGTTGTGGCTAAGATTCATCTTAGAAACGAAAATGTCATAAGTGCATGCTTTTATGCACTTTTAAAACGTGGGGATAAATGGACGTTGGGCAACGAGGATATTTGGGCGGTGCTCCTGCTATGGGGGAAATATAGCAGGAGCCGTTTTTAACTTACCACTTCATTTCGCCGGTATTTACTTTGGCGCTTAATTCCAGGGAGCTCTCTTCGGCAAGATCCGGGTACTGTTTTTTCATCGCGCCGATAACGCCCGCGGAGTCTTTGTGTGCGGATAAAGCCTGTTCAAAATGCTGCAGGTAGCCACGCGTAAAATCAATCGCGCCCGTTCCGGCAGGCGGAGTCCCAAGATAGTGACCCGGGATCACGCGTTCAGGTTTGTGCGCAGCCATATTGTCCAGGGTTTGCTGCCACTGCTGGCGGCGAGCAGGCGTCTGGGTATCTGCCGTCCAGACGTGAATACCCCAGGAGACACCGGTGCCACCGAGGATCGTTTTCGCAGACGGGATCCACACGTAAGCCGCGTAACTGTCTGGTTGTTCAATGTCGATCTTTTCCCCGTCAACCATAAACGTGGTTGAGGCGAGCACCTGCGGAACGACCAGCGTCGTTGGCGCGCCGTCTTTCATCTGCGGGCCCCAGAAGGCGAGTTTGGCGTCTTTGGTGGCCTTAATATGGTCAACCACCTGCTGCGTGGCCACCACTTTGGCATTCGGGAAGGCTTTTACCAGCGGTTGCAGACCAAAATAGAAATCCGGATCGCCGGAAGTGATCACAATCTTGTTCAGCGTTTTACCGCTGCGGCGAATTTTCTCCACCAGCGCTTCGCCATCTTTCACGCTGAACTGAGCGTCAAACAGAACGGCTTCTTTCGGGCCAGATACCAGTGTGGAAGAGACCGCGAAAATGCCTTTTTCCTGCGGGTTATACGTGTCAATCGTCAACGGCGCGGCAAAAACAGCCGGTGTGAAAAGGGCGCAAAGCAATGCAAGGCGAGTAAGCTTCATCATCATGTCTCTGTGGTTCAGGAAAGTCTCTATTGTACGGATATTTGTATTTGCCAGAATTCCTGAAACAAGACATGCTTAGTTTCATAAATCGAGCAAATGGAGCGTATATGGATCGCGTTATTGCCGCTCAGGTCTACAACCGGATATGCGAGCTGGGAAGTTTGAGCGCGGCGGCCCGCGCATTGGGGATCTCGCGACCGATGGTGAGCCGCTACCTGGAACAAATGGAAAAGTGGGCGGGAACACGGCTGGTTAACCGCTCCACGCGCAAGCTGACGCTGACGGCAGCCGGCGAAAAAGTGTTGCAGAAAACGCGGACGCTTTCGCAGCTCTCGCAGGAGATTGAAGGCCAGTCGGAGAAAGATTTGCCGTCAGGCACGCTGCGGGTCGCCTGTGCGCACTTTACCGCCATGCACCTGATTGCGCCGGTGCTCCCCGGGCTGCTCGCGCGCTACCCGCAGCTGCGCATCGAGCTGGATGTGAACAACCACCCGGTGAGCCTGGTAGGGGAGCGTATTGATGTCGCCGTGCGCATTACCGACACCCCCGAACCGGGCATGATCGCCCGCCGACTGGGGGAGTGTCGTTCAGTCCTTTGCGCCTCGCCGGACTATCTTGCTCAGCACGGAACGCCCGTCAGTCCCGAAGATTTAGCGCAGCATAATTGCCTGCACTACAGCTTTTTCGCCGGGCAGTCCTGGCATTTTCTTACGCCGGAAGGTGAAAGCCTGAGCGTGGCCGTCAGCGGCAACCTGAGCGCCAGCATCTCATCGCTGTTGATGGACGCCGCGATTAACCACTGCGGTATCGCCATGTTGCCGGAGCGTGAGGCATCTGACGCGCTGGCGCAGGGATTACTGGTGCCGGTTCTGAGCGTGCTGGAGCCGAAACCGCTTGCCATCCATGGCATTTACCAGTCCCGAGAATATCAACCTGCCGCACTGCGCGCATTCCTTGATGCACTGGCGCAACATGTGTTCAGTGGCTAAGACTCTTCTGTCTTCGCCGCAGAATCTGAGTAGCCTTCTATACTTAACCCTTTGTAAGCCAAAAGGAGAGCAAGAATGACTATTCATAAGCACGGTTCAGCACACTGGTCTGGCGACATTAAACGCGGGAAAGGAACGGTTTCTACCGAGAGCGGCGTTCTCAATCAGCAGCCTTATGGCTTTAACACCCGCTTTGAGGGTGAAAAGGGGACCAACCCTGAGGAGCTGATTGGCGCGGCACACGCCGCCTGTTTCTCGATGGCGCTTTCGCTGATGCTGGGCGAGGCGGGCTATACCGCCGATTCCATTGATACCACTGCAGACGTCTCGCTGGATAAAACCGACGGCGGTTTTGCCATCACAAAGGTTGCGCTGAAAAGCAAGGTGACTGTTCCCGGCATCGCGCCTCAGCAGTTTGACGGCATCATTCAGAAAGCGAAAGCAGGCTGCCCGGTGTCGCAGCTGCTGAAAGCCGACATCACGCTCGATTACAAACTCAACTAAGCCCCAGCCGGGTTCGCGCCCGGCTATCCCTTCAGCGCGGCGGGGAATACCTCCGCCAGCCAGGCAATAAATACCTTCAGGCGGTGCGTTAAATGCCGGTTTTGGGGGTAAACCACATGAAACGGATAGGCCGCAGGGCGCCAGTCGCTCAGGATTGCCGTCAATGTTCCCGTCTGCAAATAGTGCTTTGCCGAATACTCAAAAGTCTGAACAATCCCAAGTCCCGCCGCGGCAGCCGCGAGATGGGCATTGCTTTCATTGACGCCGAGATAGTGTGGAATGCTGATTTCCAGCGCCTCGCCATCCTGTCTGAAGCGAAACGGAAAGGCCCGCCCGGTGACCGGAGAGAGATAGCTTATCAATTTGTGGCCGTTGCGCAGCTCCTGCGGATAGGCCGGGACGCCATGATTCTTCAGATAACCCGGCGTCGCGCAGGTAACCATTTCAGCATTGCCGAGATGTCGGGCAATAAGTGTTGAGTCGTTCAGCGGGCCGCCGCGAATAACACAGTCTACGTTACCGCTGATTAAGTCTACGGGCCGGTCGGCCACCCCAAGATCGATCCGGATATCCGGGTAGCGCTGCATGAAATCTGGTAGCAGGGGGATGAGCACGTCGCGGGCGGTGGAGCCGCCGATGTCGACGCGCAGATGCCCCTTTGGCGTCGCGCGAGAAACGCGAAAAGAGGTGTCAATATCTTCGATATCAATCAGCACCCTGAGTGCTTTTTCATAGTATTCCGCCCCCTCAGGCGTGGTGACGACTCGGCGGGTGGTGCGGTGCAGGAGGCGGATCTCAAGATGCGTTTCGAGAGATTTCACCAGCTTGCTCAGGGTGGCTATCGGCATATTCAGCGAATCCGCCGCGCGCGTAAAACTGCCGGATTCCACCACCCGCGTAAAGGCACGCATTGCCATTAACTGGTCCATCAGGCCCTCTGATTATTTCTTTATGTGAATAGTCATTTTCATTTTTGCCCATTTTTCATTAATGCTGCAAGGGCTAAAGTTTGTTCAACGCGAGCGAAAGCGCGCAAATCAAACCCAACAAAAGGTAAATGACATGAACACGACTCTCTCAGGAAAAATCGCACTGGTCACCGGCGGCAGCACCGGTATTGGTCTTGCCACGGCGCAGGAGCTGGCGGCTCAGGGCGCGAAGGTATACATCACCGGGCGTCGCCAGGCCGAGCTGGACGCGGCGGTGGCTGAAATTGCTTCAACCGCGGTAGGCATTCGTGCGGATGTCTCTAAACTCGGCGATCTGGATGAGGTTTATGCCCGGATTGCAAAAGAGGAAGGCCGTCTGGATATCCTGTTCGCCAATGCGGGGGGCGGCGATATGCTGCCGCTGGGCGCGATCACCGAAGAGCAGTTTGACCGTATTTTCGGTACTAATGTCCGCGGCGAGCTCTTTACGGTGCAGAAGGCGCTGCCGCTCTTATCCGCCGGATCGTCGATTATTCTGACCGGCTCGACGGTCTCCATTAAGGGGACGGCAAACTTTAGCGTCTACAGCGCCAGTAAGGCCGCCGTTCGCAACTTTGCCCGCTCCTGGGCGCTGGATTTGCAGGGCCGCGGGATCCGCGTCAACGTGGTGAGTCCGGGCCCAATCAAAACCCCGGGGCTCGGTGATTTGGTGCCGGAAGAACACCGTCAGGGGCTGTACGATGCGCTGGCCGCGCAGGTCCCGTTCGGACGTTTAGGCGCTCCGGGTGAAGTAGGGAAAGCGGTGGCGTTTCTGGCCTCCGATGCGGCCAGCTTTATTAACGCCACCGAGCTGTTTGTGGACGGCGGGATGGCGCAAATCTAACCCAGGCTGCGCCAGCAGCGAACGTGACGGCCCTCGTGAGAGGGCTGTAAAGCCTGGGGATCTTCACACCCCTGCGTGGCCAGTGGGCAACGGTCGCGGAAAAAGCAGCCTTTGGGCAGGTGACGGTTTCCGGGAAGCTCCGTTTTGCGTAACGCCAGCGTTTCATCCAGCGGTTCACCGGTGCGGGGAACCGAATCGAGCAACAGACGGGTATAAGGATGGCGCGGTTCCCCCAGCACCTGGGCGGCGCTGCCCAGTTCCACAATCTGCCCGAGGTACATTACCGCCACGCGGTCACTCATGTGTCGGACCACCGAGACGTTATGCGAAATTAACACATAAGTCAGATTACGCTGCTGTTGCAGGGTCACCAGCAGATTGAGGATTTGCGCCTGCACGGAGATATCCAGCGCGCTGGTCGGTTCGTCGAGCACGATGATGTCCGGATCGGACGAGAGAGCCCGGGCGATGGCGATGCGCTGGCGCTGGCCGCCGGAAAAGGCGTGCGGTAGCCGGTCGAGATATTCCGGACGAATGCCAACCTGCAACGCCAGGTTTTCCGCCATCTGTCGGCGTTCCCGTTCGGGGCTGCGTTTTTGCACCCACACCGGCTCGGTGATGATGCGCCAGACCGGCAAGCGCGGATCGAGCGACGAGAGCGGGTCCTGAAACACCATCTGCATGCCGCCCGCGTGGTTTACCCGCTGGTATGCCCCGGTGCTGGGCTTAAGCATGCCCATCAGCAGCTGGGCCAGCGTGCTTTTACCGCAGCCGGATTCCCCGACAATGCCCAGCGTTTCTCCCCGGCGGATCTGCAGATCGAGTCCGTTGAGCGCATGCACCTGCTCGGTGACGCGGCCCAGCCAGTTTTTACGTGCCGCAAAGTTTACGTGCACGCTATCCAGTTCCAACAGCACATCAGACATGGGGTTTCTCCTGTTGCGGATACCAGCAGGCAGCCTGTTGGCCTTCTGCGCCATGGGGGTGTAAGCGCGGGGTTTCGCTGCATTTCGCCCCAGCGGCAAAGCAGCGATCGCGGAATGCGCATCCCTGCGGAAGCTGGCTGAGGTTGGGGACGGTGCCGGGGATGGCCGGGAGCAGATCGCGCGGCTGACCGTTCTCCGGCGCACACTTCAGCAGGCCAATGGAGTAGGGATGAACTGGGGCATGGATCAGCGTTTGCGTGGCGCCGCTCTCTATCACGCTACCGGCATACATCACATACATTCTGTCGCAGAGCTGGGATACCACGGCCATATCATGGCTGATAAACAGCACAGAGGTGCCGCTGGCCCGCGCCTTATGCTTCAGCAAGCGCAGTACCTGCAGCTGGACGGTAACGTCCAGTGCGGTGGTCGGTTCGTCGGCAATGATCAGCTCCGGCTCGCAGGAGAAGGCAAGGGCGATCATCACCCGCTGGCGCATGCCGCCGGAGAGTTCGAACGGATAACGCGCCATCACCTGGTGCGCGTCCGGGATTTGCATCTCTTCCAGCAGGGTAATCGCCTTTTGTTGCGCCTCCCGCCGGGAAAGTGGTCGATGCTGGCGGATCACCTCCACCATCTGTTTGCCAATCTGTCGCGTCGGATTGAGGGCGGTCATCGGCTCCTGAAAAATCATCGCCACTCTGGCGCCGCGCCACTGGCGGAGCTGTTTCTCAGATGCCGCGAGGACATTTTCACCCAGTAGCATCACCTGGCCCTGATGGATCCGGTAGCTGCCTTCCGGCAGCAGCCGCATGGCGAGCATTGCGGTCACGGATTTCCCCGATCCCGATTCGCCCACCACGCCGACGATCTCACCCCTTTTGATCTCCAGCGAGACGTTATTCAGCGCGTGGACCTCACCGCGAAAAATCGGGAAGCTCAGGTGCAGGTCTTCAATGCGTAATACCGATTCGGTCATGACTGTTTCCCTCCTGACTTCGGATCCAGCAGGTCGCGGATACCGTCACCGAACAGGTTAAAACCCACGGCGGTAATCAAAATGGCCGCACCGGGAAAGGCGCAATACCACCACTGGTCGAGAACGTAGTTACGGCCAACGGCCACCATCGCCCCCCATTCGGCGGTCGGCTGCTGTGCACCCAGACCAATAAACCCCAGCGTCGCGGCCATCAGAATAGCGCTACCAATGTCCAGCGAAGCCTGCACAATCAGCGGCGGCAGGGCATTACGCAGAATATGCCAGCGGATCAAATGCCAGCGCGATGCGCCAAACGTGCGGGCGGCCTGCACGTAGGTAAACTGGCGGACCACCAGCGTCTGGCCGCGCGCCAGACGGACGTAAAACGGAATGCGGACAATGGCGATCGCCAGCATGGCGTTAAACAGGCTCGGGCCGAGCGCGGCAGCCAGCGCCATGGTCAGCACCAGAGAGGGTATAGAGAGCATGATGTCCATCACCCGCATGATGATGGCGTCACCGCGCCCACCCAGTACGCCGGACAAACAGCCCAGCAGCGAGCCAATGCCGCCTGCAATCACCACCACCGCCAGCCCGGCGGCGATCGACTGCTGGCTGCCTGCCAGGACGCGGCTGAACAGATCGCGTCCCACTTCATCGGTACCAAACCAGTGTTGTGCGGACGGTGCCTGCAGACGGGCGGTCAGATCCAGCGCGTTCGGGTCATGCGGCACAATCCACGGTGAGGTCACCATCACCAGGAGCATCGCAATCATAATCACGCCGCCAACTATCGTGAGTGGGCTTTGTCGCAGCATCCAGAACAGTTTTGCCCAGTTGATACGTTGTCTGGCAGTTTTAACCGGGACGGGCGTTTCCTGCGTTAACATCATTCGGCACCTCCGCGCCCAATTCGCGGGTCAATCCACAGATAAAGCAGATCGACCACCAGATTCACCAATACGTAGGCCAGAGAGACGACGACAGCGAAGCCCATCACGGCAGGGAAATCGAGCGCCTGAATGGACGTCACCACCCAGGCACCCATCCCCGGCCAGGCAAAGACGGTTTCGGTCAGTACTGCACCGTACAGCAAATCGCCCAGCGCCAGCCCGAGCACGGTAATCGACGGGATCATCGCATTGGGCAGAGCGTAACGCAGGACGATATACCAGCCAGGCAGGCCGCTGGCGCGCGCCGTGCGGATGTAGTCCTCGCTAAGCTGCTCCAGCATCGCGGAACGCACCTGACGCGCCACGATGCCCAGGTGAACAAACGCCAGCGTCAGCGAGGGTAAAATCAGATGCTGAAGCGCATTGAGAAAGACCTCGACGTTGCCCTCCAGCAGGGCATCCAGCAGGTAAAACCCGGTGACGTGCGTCGGCGGATCGAGCCAGTCGTCCAGTCTGCCGCCGCCCGGCAGGATCTGCAGGTGCCCGTAGAAAAGCACAATAACGCCCAGACCGAGCCAGAAGGCTGGTGTGGAAATGCCGGTCATCGCCATTAATCGCACCAGATGATCCAGCCAGCGGTTGCGATAGACCGCCGACAAAATCCCCAACGGCACGCCGATGACCAGCGCCAGTAGCAGGGAGCAAAAGGCCAGCTCCAGCGTGGCAGGGAAAAAGGCCTTCAGGTCTTGTGCAACCGGACGTCCGGTACGAATG
The DNA here is from genome assembly GCF_001729765.1 of Enterobacter kobei. Taxonomy (NCBI): domain Bacteria; kingdom Pseudomonadati; phylum Pseudomonadota; class Gammaproteobacteria; order Enterobacterales; family Enterobacteriaceae; genus Enterobacter; species Enterobacter kobei. Next base: position 2,421,402 of record NZ_CP017181.1, on the reverse strand, counting down.
GACGTGCCGAGATCGCCATGGGCGAGAGCATCGACGTAGCGACCAAACTGGATATACAGCGGCTGATCCAGCCCCAGTTGCTGGCGGATGTTTTGCACGATGTCGTCGCTGGCACGGTCTCCGGCCAGCAGACGGGCCGGATCGCCGGGGATCATGTGTGAAATAATAAAGGTAATGATACAGACACCGGCCACCACCAGGAGTAATCCCCAGCAGCGCTGGCGCACGATGCTCCAGAACGTCATACACTTTCCCCCGGCGAATTCGTTATTTACTCATGGTGGCGATGTTGAACACCTGCTCAAGCATCGGATTAAAGGTGAAGCCTTTAACCTCTTTGTTCATCGCCAGCTGATAGTTCTTCTGGAACAGATAAACGTAGGCCGCCTCGTCAATCACCACTTTTTGCGCCTGCTGGTAATCTTTGGTGCGTTCTGCCTGATCGGTGGTTTTCAGCGCGGCCTGCAGCAGCGAGTCGACCTCTTTGTTTTCATAGAATGAACGGTTGCCCGGCAGCCCTTTTTTGTCTGATTCGAACCAGTAGTTCATGAACATATAGGGGTCGGCAAAGTCCGGGCTCCAGTTACCGATCGCAATGTCGTAATCGCCTTTACCGACGCGGTCGCGCATGGTGGCGTTCGCCAGTTTCTCCAGCTTGACGTTAATGCCGATCTTGCCGAGGCTGGCCTGGGTTGAGAGGGCGATAGGCTCCCAGTTCGGATCGTTATCCGAGTAAAGGAAGGTCAGGCTGGCGGGCTTGTCTTTGACCTTCTCCAGGGCCGCTTTCGCTTTGGCCTCATCGAAGCTGTACTGCATCGCCGTGGCGTCAAAGCCCCACATGCCTTCCGGGATCGGGCCGCGCATCTGCTTGCCGTTGCCGCTCAGAATGCCCTTCACCATGCCCTGGTAGTCCGTCGCCCATGAAATGGCTCGACGTAAATCCACCTGATTGAGCGGCGCTTTGCTGTTGTTGAGGTAGAGATAGGTCACGCGCAGGGACGGGTATTCCGCGACGGCGACTTTTCCTTCCTGCTTCAGGGCCGAGAGCTGATCGACCGGCAGGGAGTCGGCAATGTCCAGATCGCCGCGGGAAAGCTGCAATCGGCGGGAGGCGCTCTCTCCGATAATTTTTACCGATACACGCTTAAAGTGCGGTTTTTCACCCTGCCAGTGTGGGTTAGGCACCAGCACCAGCTGCTGGCCTTTCTGCCAGCTTTTGAGCATAAACGGCCCGGAACCGGCGGTGTTTTGCGCCAGGAAACCGCGCGCATCGTCCGCGGCATTTTCCTTCAGCACTGCCGGGTTAATGATGGATGCCCCGTCATTTGCCAGCGTGTAAAGGAAGGGGGCAAACGGCTGGCTGAGGGTGAATTTCACCGTATGGTCATCTACCGCATCAATTTTCAGATCTTTCGGGAAGGCTTCAGACGGCCCCTGGCCGAGCTTCAGCAGGCGCTCAAAAGAGCGTTTTACCGCTTCGGCGGTGACCGGCGTGCCGTCGGAGAATTTCGCGTTATCCGCCAGGGTAAAGGTCCACTCTTTCTGGTCGTCGGACGCTTTCCAGCCTGTCGAGAGATCGCCCTCCACCTCGGTAGAGCCTGGCTTGTACTTGACCAGACGCTGATAGGACGGATAGGTGACGGTCCAGTCGTTGTTATCAATGGTGATGGCAGGGTCGAGCGTTTGCGGGTCGGCGGCTTTACCAATCACCAGCATGTCTTTCGGGACGGCAGCCAGCGCCAGCGGAGCGTTCATTACCAGCGTGGCGGCGATCAGGGTCGTGAGAAGCGATGTTTTCATGGCAGTGCTCCAGGTTTAAAGAGGGGTGTGCGTCAGGGGAAAACAGGCAAAACGGTCATCAAGCAGCGGGTAGCTGGCGGCGTTCGGCAGTTCAAAGTGCCACCATTCGCTGCTGATACCGACAAAACCGCCACCGAACATGATGGCATTCAGCAGCAGACGGTTGCGCTGGGCGTGCGGCGGTACGGAAGGGTGATACGGATGCGAGCGGTCGTGCATTTCGTCAAAACCGGCGCCCATATCCAGCACGGTATTGTGTTCGTCCATCAGCGTGACGTCGATGGCCGTGCCGCGACTGTGATTGGAGCCAATCGCCACGTCGACCACATACTCCGGGTTCGGGCAGGCATCCCACAGCTGGGCCTGCGCCTGCTGCGGTCGGTAGGCGTCGTACACCACCAGCTTCAGCCCGGCCAGCGTGGCAATGCTGATGGCTTTTGCCAGCGCGGTGGCGGCGTCGGTATGCAGCAGGCACAGCGCCTCTTGGTAGATCGGGCGACCGGTGATGTTGTCGGCAGTGGCGTACTTCAGATCGATATGCAGCGTGGGAAATGTCTTCGCCACATCAATCAGTTCACTCTCTTCGGGCATAGCTCCGCTCCTTTAGCGTTCGAATTGACCAAACTCTTGTTGTAATTGCCGGTTTACCGCCAGACGTGCCGGGAGCGCATCACCCAACGCTTCCACCACGCCCGACAGCAGCAGGTTGAACAAACAGCTCACGGGGGCAAGTGAATCCCAGAAATGACCGGTATCGGTTTTCACCTGCAGTAAGTCCATCGGATAATCCCGCGCCCACGGACACCAGATGTCGGTGATTAAGGCCAGCGGAATGCCTTTTTCGCTCGCGACGCGGCAGTACTGGCGGGCCATCGCGGAGTAGGCGCGCGTATCGGTCAGCACGACATAAGGGTGCGAAAACCCCGAGTTGAGGGATTCCACCCAGCTTCCGGATGCCCCCTCCGAATAGCTCACGCGCGGGCGCAGGTACTCAAGGTGGCTGAAGAAGGCGTTGGCGATCCCGCGGGTGGACTGGATCCCCAGCACAAACACCGCATCCGCATGGGCCAGGTTGTGTACGACCTGGCGGAAGACGTCCGTTTGCGCGAGCTGATACACCTGCGTGATGGCATCCACTTCCAGCGAAAGGGCGTGCTGAAGGCGGTTGGGCAGGGGGCGCTGCTGTTGCCAGGAGTCCAGACGTTCGTTCATACCCCAGGGCTGATACGGATCGCGCAGGCTCTTTTTGACATCCTCCAGGTTGCGGTAGCCCAGCTTGCGCAGAAAGCGTCCCACGGTGATCCCGCTCGTCCCGCTCGCCTGACCGACGCTTTCAGCCGTTTCAAACGGTATCTGCGCGGCGTGGGCAAGCAACCAGCTTCCGACCCGTTTTTCGCTGGGCGTGAACTGGCTAAACATCGTTTCGATACGGCTCAACATCTCAGGTTTCGTCGTCATACCGCCTCGCTGTTAACACGCTGTCAAAAGCCGATCTTGTGTTACATCGTTAACAATGCATGACGCGTGCCAGGATCACAGGCGAGGGAATGCCTGCTCTGCTGTAAACTTCATGCAATATTTAGTTAACGGATGATCAACATTTGTGCAGCGTAGTTCACTTTTGGTGCAGTGACAGAATCTGCACGTATGAATTTGGTGAATACGTCAGCCCGTTCACATTTTTGATAAGATAGAAACACAGTAGACATGAAAGGGATCCCGGCATGGCGAATTGGCCCTGGCGAGTCAGCGAGCATCTGATGGTGCTTGTTAAGAAAATAGCGATGGTGGTGGGGATCGTACTGGTCGTCCTGCTGGCAGTGCGGGTCTATCTCTCGCAGCAGGGGCCTGAACTGCATCTCTGGCATACCTGGCGGGCAGATGAGATGTCCGTACGCGAGCTCGATGGCGCCGACTTTGCCGGGTATGTTGCCCGCGAAAATGCCATTTTCGCCGATCTTAATACCGCGGTGACGGCAAAAACAGAGCATGAGGAACAAACGCCGCTAAACCGCTATTACCGCCAGAGCCTGGTCTGGCCGGGTCACTTTTCACCGGATGCCAACCGCTCTTTTGTACTCATGCCAGCCGGAAAGCCGCGCGGCGCGGTGGTGTTGCTTCATGGACTGACGGATTCACCCTATAGCGTCAGACATCTTGCTCAGAATTATCAGGCCCACGGCTTTGTGGCCGTGGTTCCGCGCCTGCCCGGACACGGCACCGCGCCTGGCGCGCTGACGGACGTTGACTGGGAGATGTGGCTGGCGGCGACGCGCCTTGCCGTTCGGGAAGCGACGCGTCTGGCGGGAGAAAATGTGCCCCTGCATCTGGTGGGCTATTCCAACGGCGGGGCGCTGGCGATGAAATATGCCCTCGATGCACTTGACGCGCCATCGCTGCGTAAGCCGCAGCAACTGGTGCTGCTGTCTCCGATGATCGGCGTGACGGCATTCGCGCGATTCGCCGGTTTCGCCGGGTTACCGGCGCTGCTCCCGGCGTTTGCCAAAGCGGCGTGGCTGAATATTTCCCCGGAATATAACCCGTATAAATACAACTCGTTCCCGGTGAACGCCGCCCGCCAGTCGTGGCTGTTGACGAAGGCGCTGCAGGAGCAGATTGGCCGGGAGGCGCGGGAAAACAGGCTGGCAACGCTGCCGCCGGTTCTGGCATTCCAGTCGGTGATGGATTCCACCGTCAGCACCCGCGCGGTGGTGAGCGGCTTGTTTGATCAGCTTCCGGCAAATGGCAGCGAGCTGGTGGTATTTGATATCAACCAGGCGGCGAGCTTCCGTCCGCTGTTCAAGCCCTCGTCCTGGACGGCCACCTCAGCGCTGCTGCCTACTGTTGAACGACGTTACACTGTCACGGTTATTACCAATGCTAATGAACACAGTTTCTCAACGGTAGCGAAAATCACCCCGGCAGGAAGCACTCACGAGACGGTCGTGCCGCTTGGGCAGTCCTGGCCGCAGGATGTCTATTCCCTGTCGCACGTTGCGGTACCGTTCCCGCCGAATGACGATCTGTATGGCCGGGAGCCTGACGTGAAAAACCGCTACGGCATTAGCCTGGGGACGATAGCGCTCTGGGGGAAACGTCTGTATTGAGCGTCGGGAAAGAGGCGCTGATGCGGGTCACCTCAAACCCGTTCTACGGCTACATGGAGGAGAGGATCAACAGCCGAATCGGGGATGAGAAAAAGTAACGTTCTTCTGTTGTGTGAATATGTTAGGTCGCAATGATTAAGTATGTTAAATAATACCTTTAAGGCACCTCTCTCATCGGAACCCGTTTTGTGCTGACGACTCTCATTTACCGAAGCCAGTTGAATTTATCCCACCCGTCAACCGAACTCCGGGAGGTGGTGGAGCGTGCCAGACGCCGTAACGCGAAGCTGAATATAACCGGTGTGCTCCTCTCTAAAGGGGATGACGTTCTGCAAATTCTTGAAGGTTCCGAAGAGGGCGTGGTCAGGCTGTTCAATAAAATCCGTGATGACAAGCGGCACAGCGGAGTGGTTGAACTGATGCGGGATTATGGCCCGCGCAGACGATTCGAAAACGTCGGGATGCTGCTGTTCGATCTGCAGACGCAGTCGCCGAAAGAGGTGCTGCAATCGGTGCTGCGTTACAGCAAACTCGACAGTTATCTGGCCTCCGATGACCGCGTATTCAAATTTATTCAGACGTTTATTACAGATAAGCGTCCGAACCCGTCGGGTGGACGTTACGATCCGGCAAAGTGGGCGCTCGAACCCGAAACCTTACCCTTTGGCGAGTCTCTGGGCCTGATTGCCGCGCAAACCTGTCAATTTGCGCTTCAACCGATTGTTGAGCCTTCGGAAGGCAAGATCAGCTCCCTTGAAGCTCTTATCCGCAGCAATGACGGCGGCAGTCCGGAGCTGTTCTTCCGCGCCCTTGACCCGGACACCCTCTATCAGGTCGATCTCCAGACGAAAGCCTATGCCTTTGCGCTGGCGGAAAAGCTGGGGATTGGCAGCCACAAAATTGCGGTCAACCTGTTGCCGATGTCGCTGGTGAATGTCCCTGGCGCAGTGGAATTTCTGGTCGGTGAGATTAAAAAACACGGGCTTCAGCCAGAGCAGGTGGTGCTGGAAATCACTGAAAACGAGATGATATCCGGACTGAATCAGTTCAACAGCGCCATTAAACAACTTCGCGGTGAGGGGGTTGGCATGGCGATTGATGATTTTGGTTCCGGCTATGCCGGTCTCTCTCTGCTGACGCGCTTCCAGCCGGATAAAATTAAGATTGACCGGGAGATTATCAGCGATATTCACCTGAGCGGTCCGAAACAGGCGATTGTACGGTCGATTATTAGCTGCTGCTCCGATCTCGAAATCACCCTGGTGGCGGAAGGTATCGAGAAAATAGAGGAGTGGTGCTGGCTCGAATCTGCCGGGATCCGCCGCTTCCAGGGCTTCCTGTTTGCCCGCCCGCTGCTTAACGGCGTCGGTGATATTCACTGGCCGCACCTGGTGCGTTAAGGCAATTTTCCACTCGCGTTATTTCCCCGTCGTCCTGCCTGTGCTTAAATAGCTAAAACGGTTTAACATGGTTTAGCTTCGAGGTTCACATGGAAAAAATCTGGGTACTGGGTGATGCGGTGGTGGATCTGCTGCCTGATGGAGAAGGAAGATTGCTGCAATGTCCGGGTGGCGCCCCGGCAAACGTTGCGGTCGGTATTGCCCGCCTGGGGGGGCGTAGCGCGTTTATTGGCAGAGTTGGAGATGATCCTTTCGGGCGCTTTATGGCTCACACACTGGCTGACGAGCGGGTCGATGTGCAGTGGATGCGCCTTGACCCGGCACACCGCACCTCAACGGTGGTGGTCGATCTCGACGAACAGGGCGAACGTTCGTTTACCTTTATGGTGCGCCCGAGCGCCGATCTGTTTCTGGAACCTGCCGATCTGCCTACCTTCAGCCAGGGTGAATGGCTGCACGTCTGCTCCATCGCGCTAAGCGCTGAACCCAGCCGCAGTGCGGCCTTTCAGGCGATGGATGCCATCAGGAAGGCGGGCGGTTACGTCAGTTTTGACCCCAATATACGCCCGGATCTCTGGCCGGATGAAACCGCACTTCGACGCAGCCTTGAACAGGCGCTGCAGCGTGCTGATGTGGTGAAACTCTCCGTCGAGGAATTGGCATTTTTAACCGGCGAGGAGCAGGTGCACGCCGGTCTGGCTGCACTCATGCGCCGCTGTCCGGCGCGGCGGGTGCTCGTCACGCAAGGTAAAGAGGGTGTTATTGCCTGGCATGAAGGCACCGTGAACCACTATCCGGCAACCCCGGTTAAGTGTGTCGATACCACCGGCGCGGGGGATGCCTTCGTCGCCGGACTGCTCTACGGGCTGGCCGCCGGTCTTGAACTGGTTCCCGCCATCGCCTTAGCCCAGCGCTGCGGCGCGCTAGCCACCACCGCGAAAGGGGCGATGACCGCCTTACCCTGGCAGCACGAGCTTTAATTTGTTCCTTCACAGGCCGTCGGTCGACGGCCTGAATTGTCGCCCCGATCACACTTACTAAAACGGTTTAGCAAAAAAGATTGCCGATCCAAAATTCACCAGTTTAGTATCAGCAACCTAAACCGGTTTAGCAATTTAGCACGTTTAATGACTTCTTTGAGGGATGCGACAAAATGTATAAAAAACGCAGACTTGCCGTGATGATAGGCATGCTGGCCGGAAGTACCTCTGTTTTTGCCCAAACGGATATGACAAGTATCGAAGCGCGGCTTGCCGCAATGGAACAACGCCTTCAGGACGCAGAGACACGCGCGCAGAGGGCGGAGAAACGCGCCACGGAAGCAGAACAAAAAACGCAGCAGCTCGTTGCCGCGCAGCAGCAGACGCAGTCGACAACACAGGCGGTGGCGCAGCGCACCACTGCGCTGGAGAAGAAAGCGGATCAAAGCAGCGGGTTTGAGTTCCACGGCTACGCTCGTTCCGGCCTGCTGATGAATGACGCGGCCTCCAGCAGCAAAAGCGGTCCTTATCTGACCCCAGCTGGCGAAACCGGTGGTGCGGTAGGGCGTCTGGGTAATGAAGCCGACACCTACGTTGAGCTGAACCTGGAGCACAAACAGACCCTGGATAACGGGGCGACGACGCGCTTTAAAGCGATGCTGGCCGACGGCCAGAGAACCTATAACGACTGGTCAGCTGATACCAGCGATCTCAATATTCGTCAGGCCTTTGCGGAGCTGGGCAATCTCCCTGATTTCACCGGCGCGCTGAAGGGCAGTACCTTCTGGGCAGGTAAACGCTTCGACCGCGATAACTTTGATATTCACTGGCTGGATTCCGACGTGGTGTTCCTGGCCGGTACCGGTGGTGGCGTCTACGACGTGAAATGGAACGATTCGCTGCGCAGTAACTTCTCCCTCTATGGCCGCAACTTCGGCAGCGTGGAGCAGACCGACAATAACGTTCAGAACTATATCCTCAGCATGAACCACTTCGCCGGGCCGCTCCAGCTGATGGTGAGCGGCCTGCGGGCAAAAGATAATGACGATCGTAAAGACGCGAACGGCGATCTCATCAAAACGGATGCCGCCAACACGGGCGTTCATGCCCTGGTGGGCTTGCACAACGAGAGCTTCTACGGCCTGCGGGAGGGGACGGCCAAAACCGCGCTGCTGTATGGTCACGGGCTGGGGGCGGAAGTGAAAAGCATCGGCTCCGATGGCGCACTGCTGTCCGAGGCAGATACCTGGCGCTTTGCAAGTTACGGTGTCACGCCAATTGGCGGTGGCTGGAGCATTGCGCCTGCCGTCCTGGCGCAGAGCAGTAAAGATCGCTACGTCAAAGGCGACAGCTATGAGTGGGTCACGCTCAACACCCGCCTGATTAAAGAGGTGACCCAGAATTTCGCGCTGGCGTTTGAGGGAAGCTATCAGTACATGGACTTAAACCCGGAAGGTTATAAAGACCGAAACGCCGTCAACGGCAGTTTCTACAAGCTGACCTTTGCTCCGACGTTAAAAGCGAGCAAAATCGGCGATTTCTTCAGCCGCCCGGAGCTTCGCCTGTTCGCCACCTGGATGGACTGGAGCAGCAAACTGGATAATTACGCCAGCGATGATGCCTTTGGCAGCAGCGGTTTCAACGCCGGCGGGGAATGGAACTTTGGGGTCCAGATGGAAACCTGGTTTTAACCCATCACGCTCCCGCCTGGCGGGGGCGTTTCGCACATCATAAAAAAGAAGTCAGGCAGAGGTATCTATGGATTTTAATCAAATCGCCCGCGAGCTTATTCCGCTGCTGGGTGGCAAGGAAAATATCGCCAGCGCGGCGCACTGCGCAACGCGTCTTCGTCTGGTGCTGGTTGATGACGCGCTGGCCGATCAGCAGGCGATCGGCAAGGTCGACGGCGTTAAAGGCTGTTTCCGTAACGCCGGGCAGATGCAGGTGATTTTTGGTACGGGCGTGGTGAATAAAGTCTACGCCGCGTTTATTCAGGCGGCGGGGATTAGCGAGTCCAGCAAGTCTGAGGCGGCGGACCTGGCGGCGCGCAAGCTGAACCCGTTCCAGCGCATAGCGCGTCTGCTCTCCAATATCTTTGTGCCGATCATTCCTGCGATTGTGGCGTCCGGCCTGCTGATGGGCCTGCTCGGCATGGTGAAAACCTACGGCTGGGTCAATGCGGACAACGCTATCTATATCATGCTGGACATGTGCAGTTCGGCGGCGTTTATCATTCTGCCGATCCTGATCGGCTTTACCGCCGCGCGGGAGTTTGGCGGTAACCCGTACCTGGGCGCGACGCTGGGCGGCATCCTGACCCACCCGGCGCTCACTAACGCCTGGGGCGTGGCGTCCGGTTTCCACACCATGAACTTCTTCGGCCTGGAAATCGCGATGATTGGCTATCAGGGCACGGTATTTCCGGTGCTGCTGGCCGTCTGGTTTATGAGCATCGTGGAGAAAAACCTGCGCCGCGTGATTCCGGATGCGCTGGACCTGATCCTGACGCCGTTCCTCACCGTTGTGATCTCTGGCTTTATCGCCTTGCTGATTATTGGTCCGGCGGGACGCGCCTTAGGGGATGGTATCTCCTTTATCCTGAGCACGCTTATCGCCCACGCGGGCTGGCTTGCCGGGCTGCTGTTTGGCGGACTGTATTCGGTGATTGTGATCACCGGTATTCACCACAGCTTCCACGCGATTGAAGCGGGGCTGCTGGGCAACCCGTCGATTGGCGTGAACTTCCTGCTGCCGATCTGGGCCATGGCGAACGTGGCGCAGGGCGGAGCCTGTCTGGCGGTGTGGTTCAAAACCAACGATGCCAAAATCAAAGCCATTACGTTACCGTCGGCGTTCTCTGCGATGCTGGGCATCACCGAGGCGGCCATTTTTGGTATCAACCTGCGTTTCGTTAAGCCGTTTATTGCCGCGTTGATTGGTGGCGCGGTGGGGGGCGCCTGGGTGGTCTCTGTGCATGTCTACATGACTGCCGTCGGGTTGACCGCCATTCCGGGTATGGCCATCGTGCAGGCCAGCTCGCTGCTCAACTATATTATCGGCATGGTGATTGCCTTCGGCGTGGCGTTTACCGTCTCGCTGCTGCTGAAATATAAAACGGACTCTGAATAATGACGTTACCTTCCCGCTGGCCTGCGATTCTGCAGGCCGTTATGAAAGGGCAGCCGCGCGCGCAGGCTGACAGCCATTATCCGCAATGGCACGCCGCGCCGGTGACGGGGCTGATGAACGATCCCAACGGGTTTATCTGGTTTGCCGGTCGCTACCATCTGTTCTATCAGTGGAATCCGCTGGACTGTGAGCATCGTTATAAATGCTGGGGGCACTGGAGTTCTGCGGACCTGGTCCACTGGCAGCATGAGCCGCTGGCGCTGATGCCCGACGAAGAGTATGACCGCAACGGCTGCTACTCCGGTAGCGCCGTGGATAACCAGGGCGTGCTGACGCTGTGCTATACCGGCAACGTGAAGTTCGATGACGGCAGCCGTACCGCCTGGCAGTGCCTGGCCGAGGAACAGCCGGACGGCACCTTTAAAAAGCAGGGGCCGGTGCTGGCGCTGCCGGAGGGCTACACCGGTCACGTGCGTGACCCGAAAGTGTGGCAACACGACGGGCTGTGGTACATGGTGCTGGGCGCGCAGGATCTGCAAAAGCGCGGCAAAGTGCTGCTGTTTAAATCCGCTGATTTACATGCCTGGGCTTCCTGCGGTGAAATCGCTGGTCACGGGGTCAACGGCCTGAAGGACGCAGGTTATATGTGGGAGTGCCCGGATCTGTTCGCGCTCGACGGTACGCACGTGTTGATTTGCTGTCCGCAGGGGCTGGCGCGCGAGCCGTATCGCTATCTCAACACCTATCCGGCCGCCTGGATGAGTGGGGCGTTTAGCTATGAACGCGGCACGTTTGCGCACGGCGAGCTGCACGAGCTTGACGCGGGCTTTGAGTTTTACGCCCCGCAAACGACGCTGGCGGAAGATGGACGACGCATTCTGATTGGCTGGATGGGCGTACCGGACGGGGAAGAGATGCTTCAGCCGACGCGGTCGCACGGCTGGATGCACCAGATGACCTGCCCGCGCGAATTGCAGTATCGCGACGGCAAGCTCTGGCAGACTCCGGTGCGTGAGCTGGCGGCGCTGCGTGAAGAGGAGCAGCACTGGCAGGGACGTGCCAGCGATGCGCCCGTTCTGGATGCCGCGCGACTGGAGTTTGAGTTAAGCGCCTCGCAGGTGAACGTCGATTTTGCGGGCGCGCTGCGCCTCACGGTTGATGAGCAGGGCGTGCGGCTGGAACGCGCTAGCCTGAAAACCGGTGAGACGTTGACCCGCTACTGGCAGGGGGACGTCCACCATTTACGCGTCCTGTGCGACCGCTCCAGCGTTGAAATTTTCATCAATCATGGCGAAGGGGTGATGAGCAGCCGCTATTTTCCTGACCATCCGGCCTGGGTGCGCTTCGAAGGTGCGTCCGATATCACATTACGCTACTGGTCGCTGCGCGCCTGCATGATAGAATGAGGGTTTTGGCAGCCGGATCTAAGTCGTTGTGAGAAAAACAAAACGCGTCACCATTAAAGACATCGCGGAGCTGGCGGGTGTGTCAAAAGCCACCGCCAGCCTGGTCCTGAACGGGCGCAGCAAAGAGCTTCGCGTGGCGGAAGAGACGCGTGAACGCGTGCTGGCGATTGCGAAAGAGCACCACTATCAGCCCAGCATTCACGCCCGGTCACTGCGCGATAACCGTAGCCACACCATTGGTCTGGTGGTGCCGGAGATCACCAACTACGGCTTTGCCGTCTTTTCTCACGAGCTGGAAACGCTGTGCCGCGAGGCGGGCGTCCAGCTGCTGATCTCCTGTAGCGATGAAAATCCGGGGCAGGAGACGGTGGTCGTCAATAACATGGTGGCGCGTCAGGTCGACGGACTGATTGTCGCCTCCAGCATGCTTAATGATGCGGACTACCTGAAACTCAGCGAGCAGCTGCCCGTGGTGCTTTTTGATCGCCATATGAACGACAGCACGTTGCCGCTGGTGATCACCGATTCCATCACCCCAACGACGGAACTGGTGGCGGATATTGCCCGCCAGCATCCGGATGAATTCTATTTTCTGGGCGGACAGCCGCGCCTTTCTCCGACTCGCGACCGTCTGGAAGGGTTTAAGCAAGGTCTGCGAGCGGCCGGTGTGGAACTGCGCCCCGAGTGGATCATTCACGGCAACTACCACCCGAGCTCCGGCTACGAAATGTTCGCCGAACTCTGCGCCCGTCTGGGACGCCCACCGAAAGCCCTGTTCACCGCCGCCTGCGGGCTGCTGGAAGGGGTACTGCGCTATATGGGTCAACATAACCTGATGCAAAGTGATATCAGATTAGCCAGCTTTGACGATCACTATCTCTACGATTCGCTGACGATCCCGGTGGATACCATTCGCCAGGACAATCGCCAGCTGGCGTGGCATTGCTTTGATCTGATTGGCAAATTGATCGAAGGGGAGACGCCGCAGCCGTTGCAGCGCAAGCTCAATGCCACCCTGCAGCGGCGCTATAAGTCAGCGGTATAGCCTCGTTCGATACATCAATAACTTTAATTAATTTAAGTTTTGGATGCGCCGATAACCATAAGGAATAATTCTCCTTGAGGTATTGGTTTATGTCGTTGAAAAAGTCATCCCTGATTGTCCTGTTCTCACTGCTTTTGTTCTTTGTGGTCAGCACCGTCACCAGCGTTGGCCTCATCATTAAAAGTAATAATTCCCTGGATAACGTCAACAAAGAGATCCAGGTTGTGCTGTCGATTATTGACCCCATCAACCATAGCCGTACGCTGCGCGTTCGCGTGATGGAGTATGTGAAGATGGTGGAAGCGGGCAACTCGGCAGACGGGGCGGCGAAGCTTGCCGCCGTGAAAGAGGCGCTGACCAAAGCGGACCACGCCTTTGCGGCCTTTATGGCTTCGCCGCGACTCACGGATGAAGCGCCGCTGGTGAGTGCCTATCAGGATGCCTGGCAAAACTACCGTAACCAGGGGCTGGCGCCGCTGATCGATGCCGCTGAGGCACACGATGTTGCTAAATTTAACGCGCTGATCCCGGAAGTTTCCCGCCTCGACCGCCAGTACGAAATCGTTCTCGACCAGGTCCTTTCCGTCCACCAGAAATACGCCAAAAGCCTGAACGAAGACGCGAGCAGTAATTTCGTCTCCGGCCTGGTGATGATTGCCGTTATCGCCTGCCTGTTTGTGCTGGTGATTGTTGCCGTCAGCCTCTTCATGAAGCGCTTCGTCTTTGCGCCGGTCAACCTGGCGCGCGAGCACTGCAGCCAGATCGCCGCGGGCAAGCTCGACATTCCGGTGCCGGTGAAGGGGAGTTCGCATAATGAAATCGACCACCTGATGGGCTCGATGGAGCAGATGCGTCAGGCACTGCTAGCCACTATTGCTCAGGTGCGCGATGCGAGCCACACCGTGACGCACGCGGCGCAGGAGATTGCCTCCGGCAATATCGACCTCGCATCACGTACCGAGCAGCAGGCTTCCGCGTTGACCCAGACGGCGGCAAGCATGGAAGAGCTGAGCGCGACGGTGGCGAACAATACCGATAACGTGTATCAGGCCGGAAAACTGGTGCAGGACGCGGTGCACAATGCCCATACCGGCGAAGCGGTGACCCGCGAGGTGATCGACACGATGAATACCATCGCGGCGAATTCGAAGCGCATCGAAGACATTACCAGCGTGATTAACAGCATTGCCTTCCAGACCAACATTCTGGCGCTGAACGCAGCGGTGGAAGCGGCGCGCGCCGGTACGCAGGGCCGCGGTTTTGCGGTAGTGGCCAGTGAAGTGCGCACCCTCGCGCAGAAAAGCGCGGTGGCGGCCAAAGACATTGAAAGCCTTATTGCGCAGTCGGTTTCCAGCGTGAAAAACGGTGCGGAGCTGGTCAACCGCTCGGGCGAGGTGATTGACTCGATTATTTCATCGGTGAACAAAGTGAATACGCTGATGGAGCAGATCTCCGTGGCTTCGGAAGAGCAGAGCCGTGGTATCAGCCAGGTCGGGCAGGCGGTGACCGAAATGGACGGCGTGACCCAGCAGAACGCCGCGCTGGTGCAGCAGTCCGCTGCGGCGGCTGCCTCGCTGGAAGAGCAGGCGCAGCAGCTTTCACGGAGTATTTCGAGTTTTAGGTTGCCGGTGCAGGCGTAATTCTTTGAATCTGCCGGGTGGCGCTGACGCTTACCCGGCCTACGAAATCTGTAGGCCCGTGCAAGCGTTAGCGCCGCCGGGCACTCGTTGCGATTGCGCATCCGTAAAAATTATTTCATTCCCCCAGAAATATTTCCCTCCCTCATCCGTCTACCTCATCACAAGCCATAATCAGTTACGATAAACGAGGTAACACCATGAGAGATTTTGAACTGCACGGCAGAGGTCACGGGCGCGGATTCGGTCGTCACCGTATGGGCAAGGGCTTAGTCATCGGCGCGGTGATTTTCATCGTGCTCGGCCTGCTGGTGATGTCCCTGTGGAACGCCTTGCTCCCGGCAATCCTTGGCGTGAAAGCCATTGGTTTCTGGCAGGCGCTGGGCATTCTGGTGCTGAGCCGCATTCTGTTTGGCGGACTGGGCTTCCGTCCCGGCATGTTTGGCGCACACCGCCGGATGCACGAGCGCTGGATGAACATGACGCCCGAACAGCGCGAGGCGTTTATTCAGCAGCGCCGCGAAGGCTTTGGTCGCCACGGGCGCGGCCACTGCGGCTGGCACGGTCATCGTGACGATAAGCGCGATGACGCTACGCCAAAAGCGCCGGACGCAGAGTGAGCGAGATGAAAGCCGGAGAGGTGGGCGGATCCCTGTTGATGTCGGCGCTCAACGCCTGCCGCGCCCGGCTGAAGGCCTTTATTCGCGGGCGAACATCCGTGCGCGACGACGCCGACGACATTTTGCAGGAAGTGACCTATCAGCTGATGAAGGTGGAGCAGCCGGTCGAAAACGTCGCCGCCTGGCTGTTCCGCGCGGCGCGTAACGAGATGACCGACCGGGCGCGTAAGAAACGCGAGGTGTCTCTCTCCGGCTATTTTACGGATGAAGAGGAGGAGGGCTTCCCGGAGGACGAGCTGGCCGAAACCCTGTTCGGTGTCCCGCAGACGCCGGAAGAGGAGTATCTCAAAACGCTGCTGTGGGAAGAGCTGGGGCAGGCCCTGTCTGAACTGCCGCCGCCGCAGCGCGAGGTGTTTGAAAAGACCGAGCTTCACGGCTACAGCATTAAAATGCTGGCAGAGGAGACGGGGGCCAGCGAACAGGCGCTGTTATCCCGCAAGCACAAGGCGGTGCTGTTTCTGCGCACGCGGTTGCGGGATATCTATGATGCCCTGACGGGCGAATAGCGGCCTCAGACAAAACCTTACACTTCCGGTACTTGTAGATTCATCACTATCGTTTATGATCGGGGCGTCTTGTCACTCTGGAATGTTATGCGCAACCGTCAGCTCCTCGGAAAATGGCTTTTGATCGTTACCTGTCTCGCGATGGCGCTTTGCCTCGTGCAGCGTGCGGTCATGCTCAACCATTTTTTACAGGGACTGGAGCCGCAGATCGCCCTGAGTGCAGACGCCCCGTCGCAAAGCAACGCCGGGGAGTCTGGGCCTTCACCCTGTCAGCTAGGCGCGCACTCCCTGCTTTGCGCGCAGCCACTGTTCTTCGACGGCGCGCTTCCGGCCATTATTATCTTCTTCGCGCTGCTGCAGCTGTTTACGCAAGGGCGGGCATTTGCGCCCGTGGAACAGCCCGTTCAGGCACCGCCTCCCCGAATACACCTTAAAAACTGCGTTTTCCGTGAATGAAAATCATCGTCATCACACGATAATTTTTCACTGTGCACGGAGTAAAACATGGTTAACCTCTTCAGGGGATTCGTCTTCCTGTGGCTGTCCTGCATCGGAATTGTCCATGCGGCGGACACAGGCTGGCTGGTCTCCCCACAAAACGATCACGCCCGCATCCGCTTTCAGGCGGAAAGGGAACAAACGCACATTAAAGGCCTGCTCACCGTTGAGCTAAAGCCCGGCTGGAAAACCTACTGGCGGTCGCCGGGCGAGGGTGGCGTCGCGCCAAAAATCACCTGGCCGCAGGGCGTTACGGATAGCTGGTCCTGGCCGGTACCGTCGCGATTCGATATCTCCGGTATGACCACGCAGGGCTATCACGATAAGGTCACGATCCCCATCGTGCTCGACGGCGTGAAGGGCGACACGCTCGACGGCACGCTCACGCTCTCCACGTGCAGTAACGTTTGTCTGCTGACGGACTACCCGCTGCACCTCGATTTTACACAGCCGGTGGATGACGGTTTCCGTCACGCCTTTGACCGCGCGATGCAGGCCGTGCCGGGCACGTCTGGCGTTTCCGCCGATCTGTCCGCCTGGCTCTCTGACGGCAACCTGGTGGTGACGGGAACGACCGACGGGAAATGGGATAATCCGGGGATCTACTTTGACCCGCTGGAGGGGGATATTCTGCCCGGCGAGCCGGCCATTAAGCACGATGGCAATACGCTTCGGGTCACGGTGCCCGTCACCGACGAATGGGGCGATAAGCCCACGTCGCTGGAAGGAAAGAGGCTGTCATTTGTACTGACCAATGGCAGTGACGCACAGCAAACCACGATGACCGTTGGCGCTACGCCCGCCGAGCCTTCCGCCCCAGGCGGGACGGGCAAAATGGTGCTCTTTGCCCTGCTGGGCGGGCTGATCCTCAACCTGATGCCGTGCGTGCTGCCGGTGATGGGAATGAAGCTTAACAGTATTCTGCAGGCGGGTTCGGACAGACGCGTCATCAGGCTGCGCTTCCTGGCAACCAGCGCCGGGATCCTCACCTCCTTTATGCTGCTGGCCGCCATGGTGACCGGGCTGAAGCTGGCCGGGGCGTCCCTGGGCTGGGGCATTCAGTTCCAGAACCCGTGGTTTATCGGGCTGATGGTTACCGTGACCTTCCTCTTTGCGCTGAACCTGTTTGGAACGTTTGAGATGCTGCTGCCTTCTGCCGCTACCGGGCGACTGGCTACGGCAGGCGGGGCGGGGCTTGGCGGCAGTTTCTGCGAAGGGATGTTTGCTACGCTGCTAGCCACGCCGTGCTCCGCACCGTTCCTCGGTACCGCAGTTGCCTTTGCCCTTGGCGCGCCGCTGCACGCCCTGTGGCTCATCTTCCTGATGCTCGGCGTGGGCATGAGCCTGCCGTGGCTGTTTGTCGCCCTGGTGCCCAAAACGGCCATGCTGCTGCCGAAGCCTGGCCGCTGGATGAACACGCTTAAAGCGATCCTGGGCCTGATGATGCTGGCCTCCAGCCTCTGGCTGGCGACGCTGCTGAGCCTGCATCTGGGGGCAATGGTGAGTCAGATCGTGGTGCTGGTGCTGATTGTTGTCGCGCTGGTGCTGTTCGCGTTGAAGGGGCAAACCTCCTCGCCGTTGTTCTGGATCGTGGTCATCGCGCTGTCGGCGTTTGGCGGGTATCAGCTGCGCGGAGTGTTTACCTCGCCGCCGGACGCTCCGGCGCAACATATCGCTGAGACCATCCCGTGGCAGCCACTGAGTGAAGACGCCATCCAGCAGGCGCTTTCTCAGGGGAAACGGGTGTTTGTGGATATTTCGGCGGACTGGTGTGTGACCTGCAAAGTTAACGAGCATCGGGTCCTGAATCAGCCAGACATCATTGCCGCGCTGAGTCAGCCGGACGTAGTGGCGCTGCGCAGTGACTGGAGCCAGCCGTCCGTCTTTATCGCGGTTTTTCTGGCGAAGCGAAACCGCTACGCTATTCCGTTTAATGCGGTATATGGCCCTGGTCTGCCGGAGGGCGAAATCCTCTCGCCGCTGCTGGATAAACGCACCCTGGTCACCACCCTGAACAACGCAAAAGGCTAAACGTATTATGAAAAAATTCCTTATCACGCTGATGCTCCTGCTGGCCTCGGCTCAGGCGATGGCCGCTCAGCCGCTGACGCCAGATCAGGAGCAACGTGCGCAGAAGATGATCGCAGATTTTCTGTTTAACGATCCGAATTCCCCGCGTATCGGCGCGAAAAATCCGAAGCTCACCCTGGTGGTGTTTACCGACTACAACTGCCCGTACTGCAAGAAATTCGACCCCTATCTGGAGAAGATCGTAGAAAAACATCCCGATGTCGCCGTGGTGTTTAAGTTTTTACCTTACCGCTCGGAAAGTTCGCTGACCGCGGCGCGCGATGCGCTCACGCTCTGGCGTCAGGATCCCGGGGAGTTTATGAAACTGAACAATACCCTGATGGCTAAAAAGGGGTACCACGATGACGCCAGCATTCAGGAAGCGCAGAAACGGGCAGGGGTCAGCGTTACCACGCCTGATGAGGAGAGTCTGATGACGATCAAGCGCAGCCTGCTTGTCGCGGAAAAAATGGGCATTCAGGGTACGCCCGCCACGCTGATTGGTGAGGGATTGCTGCCCGGCTGGGTGCCTTTTGAACAGTTCGATGAAATCGTCAGCGACGCGCTGAAAAACCGCTAACCTGAAGGGGGCGTGATGCCCCCGATAAACCGGAGAGGGATATGAAAAAATTACTGTTACTTTCGGCACTGGCGACCTCAGGGCTGGTTCAGGCGGCTGACGCTATACCGGATGTGGTTAAGCACTTCAGCGAGCAGCAGAACATTACAATCATCAAGAAGCTGGATGCTCCCGGCGGCGCGCCGGCCTGGCTGGGGCAATATCAGGACATGGGGGTGACGCTCTTTTTAACCCCGGACGGCAAGCACGTGATTTCGGGCTATCTGTACGATGACAAAGGGAAAAACCTCAGCGAGGGGTATTTCCAGAAAGAGATCTATGCCCCGATGGGACGCGAAATGTGGAAGACGCTCAACGCGGCGCATCCCCTGAAGGAAGGGGCGGATAACGCGCCGCGCAAAGTCTTCGTCTTCGCCGATCCGTTCTGTCCGTACTGCAAGCAGTTCTGGTCAGAGGCGCAGCCGTGGGTCAAGGCGGGCAAGGTCCAGCTGAATACGCTGCTGGTGGCGTTTCTTAACCCTAACAGCGGACGTAACGCTGCCGCGATCCTGAATGCGAAAGATCCGGTCTCGGCCTGGCGCGAATACGAGCTCTCCGGTGGCAAAAAGTTACCGAAACCTGAGGGGGAAGGGTCTCGCGAAACGGTAGCGATCCTGCAGAAACACCAGGCGCTGATGGACAGTCTGGGGGCCAACGCCACCCCGGCCATATACTATATGAACGCGGAAAATGAGCTGCAGCAGGTTGTCGGGATGCCGGACGCGCAGCAGCTTGAAGCGATGTTCGGGCCGAAGCCGTAAAGAACGCAGGCAGAAACAGGACGTTTCTGCCCGGTCTTCCGGTTAGCTACCCCAGCGTCCTTTGAGATAGTTGACCGCCTGCTGCGTCTGCGGCTTGTTCAGGTAGTCTTCCCGGAACAGGATGGTGCCGTTGACGTTGGGCAGCGAATCATTGAGATCGAGCTGTTTTTTCAGTTCCGGCACGCCGCCCTGAACCGTCCAGTCCGGCTCATTTTTCGACGGTTCGCCCACTTTGTAGAACGCGATGCCGATGTACAGACGCGTGTGGGTCGGCTTCACGACGTCGGCCCACCATTTGGTCAGTACGTCATAGCGCGCGGCATCCCGGGAGAAGGGCCAGTAAATCTGCGGGGCGATGTAGTCCAGCAGGCCCTGCTGCACCCACTGACGCGTATCGGCGTAGGATTCATCGTAGGCGGCGGCACCCCGGGTGTCGGAGCCTGCCGGGTCAAAGGAGCGGTTACGCCACACGCCAGCCGGGCTGACGCCAAACTCAACGTCGGGTTTGGTTTGTTTTATCGCGCGGGAAACCTGAACGATCAGCTGATGCGTGTTGTGTCTTCGCCAGTCGGCCTTAGAGGCAAATCCCTGTCCGTACTGCCGGTAAGTCTGAGAATCATTCAGCGCGGATCCCGGTGATTCGGCATAAAAGTAATCATCAAACTGCACGCCGTCTATCGGGTAGTTCGCCACGACTTCCGTGACGACACGGGTTATCCAGTCGCGCACTTCCGGAATGCCGGGATCGAGCACGAAGCGATCGCCCGAGACGCGTACCCACTCCGGGTGCTGGACATAGACGCTGGACGGGGTCTGATACGCCGTCCGTTTCAGGGCAGCGATGGTTGACGGCTTCGTGTTGGTCGACACGCGGTACGGGTTGAACCAGGCATGGACTTTCATACCGCGCTTGTGCGCTTCATCCAGCATAAACTGAAGCGGATCGTATCCCGGATATTCGCCGATGTTGCCCGTCAGCATATCTGACCACGGTAATATTTTTGATGACCAGAGTGCCGTGCTGTCCGGCTTTACCTGGAAAAACACCGTGTTAATCCCAAGGTGTTTAAGGTTATCGAGCTTGGCGATAAGCGCCTGCTTTTGCATTGCGATGCGCTGGTCAGCGCTGGTGCCATTCACCGAGGCCACCGGTGGCCAGTCGAGGCGAGAGACGGTCGCAAGCCAGATCCCGCGCATCGGCTCGTTTGCCTGTTGGGTCGGTTTGCTGACGGTGGGGAGCGGGGTAACTAATGATTTTGGTGGTTTTGAGGAGCAGCTTACAAGTAAAAGTGCGCAGCCAGCCAGCGCACCGATCCGTTTTACGTGTCGCGTCATTTGCGTATTAGCTCTTGATAATCCGACTGTTAGCCCAGGGATTAAAGGCGGGTGCCTCCTGTTCTTTATGTCCCTCGTCGTGGAGGGAATCCAGATACAGGGCTTCGACCTCCGCGCGTGCCCACGGGGTACGGCGCAGAAATTTCAGGCTCGATTTAACGCTGGGGTCTTTTCTGAAACAGTTAATTTTGATGCGGTCACCCAACTCGCTCCAGCCATATTTCGCCACCAGGGCGTTGACCATCATCTCCAGCGTGACGCCATGCAAAGGATCGTTAGAAATGTGTGCAGTCATAGGTGTCCGGATGTCTCAATTTTTGTGGGGGTGGAGTTACCGGTGAAAGGGTACAAGAAAGCAGGGGAAGCGGCAATTTAAGCGTGAAATTCTTCACCCCCGAGGGGTGAAGAAAGAGGAACGTTCGTTTACTTTTTGTCTTTAAACAGTTCAGGTGCCCACGGTGTCGGATCAACCTCCATAAACGGCGCGCGCTCGAAGCGATCCTTCAGCGCCCACGGCACCGTGCAATCAAAGATGGTCTTGCAGGAGATGCCGTTTCCGCGAATTGAGTTGCTGTAATCCGGCGACTGAGACGGATCCAGCTGGTGACCGCGGATCCCCGGAATATTCGTGATGCTGACATCGCCCTGCATACGGGTGGTCATCGCCCACAGGATGTCGTCGCTGTCGAAAATATCCACGTCTTCATCGACAAGGATAATGTTTTTCAGCTCCGAATAGGTGGCTAACGCGATAAGTGCTGCCTGGCCCTGGCGTCCTTCATCTGACGGCTGGCGTTTTTTCACCTGCAAAATACCCAGGAATTTACCGCCACCCGCGGTATGCGCATAGACGTTTTGCAGGAAGCCCGGAATCGCCTCCTCAACCGCATTGCGGATGCTGGCCTCCGTCGGCAAACCGGCCAGGGTGGTATGTTCTTCTCCGGGGCCCACCAGCGTTTGCAGGATAGCCTGATGGCGCATGGTCACCGCTTTTACTTTGATCACGGGCAGAGACGGGTTCGCCTTACCGCAGTAGCCCGGGAATTCCGGCATCGCGTGGCCGGTGTTGGTATGCTGATCTTCTCTTACGCGCACGCCGGGAAGCAGTTCGCCTTCAATGATAATTTCCGCCCGCGCAATGGCTTTCTCTTTTACCGCCACGCCCTGTACCAGCTCGACCGGCTGCTGGCGCAACGCCCCGGCGACGCCCAGCTCATTGTAACCAAACGGTGTGGTGGGGGCCTCAAAACACGCGCCGATATAGATAGCGGGATCGAGCCCCATGTTGATCGTCACCGGCAGCGGTTTTCCGGCCGCTTCCGCTTTTTTGCGAAAGACTTCAATATGGCGACCGGCGGCCAGGAACATGGATAGCTCATCGCGCTCCTGCACGCAAAGGCGGTGGATGGTGACATCCGTCAGCGAGCTGTCCTCCGGATCGCTTGCCAGCACCAGTCCCAGGCAGAAGAACGGGCCTGCATCAATCGGCGTATTGGTTGGTGCTGGCAGCAGTTTGCGCAGATCGAAGTCCGGATCGTCAGCGTAGAAGACCTGCTCCTGACAAGGGGCCTGCGAGGCCGGGACGACAACGGGTGCGACCGGTTTTTTCACCGCCTGACCGACATGTTTTGCCAGTTCAGAAGGCGCACAGCCTAACAAAAGTGCCGCGCGTTCACGGCTGGCGTGCATGCCCACCAGAATGCGCGAGCCCGGATAGCCCTTCACGCTGTTGAACATCATGGCCGGCCCCGTGCGGGTCGGGCGTTTTACCGTACCGCCCGCGCCAATATGACGATACACACCTGCCAGCTCTGCATTAGGATCGACGGGATGATCGGTTTCAATATACTGGCCTTCGTGGCGCTGCAGTAAGGCGATGGCACTTCTGAGATCGTTGACTGAGTTTTCCATATTTTCCTCCCTCGGTTGAATACCTCCATTTTTACGACAATGACCCATGGCATCAATTGCATCATTACTGCTAAATTGATAATAAATTTATTATCAAAAAAGGAAGTCTCCCGTGCAGTTTCGTCAGATGCGCCATTTCATTGTCGTTGCCGAAGAACTCCACATGCACCGGGCCGCCGAGCGTTTAAACATGGCGCAACCGGCGCTGAGCCAGCAGATAAAGGCGCTGGAAGAACGTTTAGGCGTCACGCTCTTTAGCCGGGCGAACCGTCGCTTAACCCTGACGCCCGCGGGCGACGCGTTTCTGGTGAAGGCCAGGCTCGCCATCTCCCTGACTGAGCAGGCGGTACTGGACGCCAGGCAAACGGCGAGAGGCGAGCAGGGGGTGTTAAACCTGGGATGCGTGTCGAGTGCGATGTTCGACGGTAAGCTGCCCGCTGCACTGCGCCAGATGCACAGCCGCTGGCCGGCGATAACCATGTCTTTGATGACGGGCAATGTGCAGACGCTCTATGCCGCCGTGCAAAGTAACCAGCTGGATGTGGCGATTATTCGGGCACCGCTGCCATCGCTGCCTGACGATCTGCAAAGCCGGCCGTTCACCTCAGAAAAAACGGTGCTGGCGCTGTATCGCCAGCATCCTCTGGCCGACTCTTCCGCTCTGACGCTCGCGTCAGTGAAGGATGAAAAATGGATCTCGCTTCGCGATCCGGAGGGCATGGGGCTGGAGCAGTACTTTTATGACGTCTGTAGCGGGGCGGGTTTCCAGCCGGACGTAGTGCAGAATGCGACGGATGTTCCCACGGTGATAAGCCTGGTCTCCGCGGGATTTGGTCTGGCGTTGCTGCCTGCGTCAGCAAAGGCAGTGAGTGTCGAGAATGTCGTTTACGTGGACATTCTCGACCGTCTCAGGGAAAGCGAACTGACGCTGGTGTGCCACCGAATTATTCGCTCAGAAGTGCTTAAAAAATTTCTGGTGACCCTCGAGCACACCTGACGGCGTCATCCGCTTATTTCACGCTGCTGGCGTCCCGGTTGGTATAGGTAACGGGAACCCAGGCATAGCCACCGTTTTCACCTTTGGTGACATAGCCGATACCCGGGAACGGCAGATGGGGCGCGGCAATCAGGTCTCTGTTTTTCACAAAGTCCGCAAACGCCTGTTCGCGCACGCTTGCCGCTTTGTTCTGATCTTCATCGTAGGTGATGGTCACACCAGGCTGCGGGAACTGGACCGCCCCGGCATGAATGATGTCGCCGACAAAGGTGATCTTCTCGCCTTTGCTTGTCAGCGTGTAGAAGGCTGAACCCGGCGTATGGCCGGGATGAACCGTGCCGGTCAGCCCCGGAAGAATCTCAGCCGTGCCGCTAAAAGGCACCACTTTACCGGCGTCAAGATAGGGCTTTAAGGTCTTCTGCGCGACGTCAAAGTAGTTCTTGCCGTAGCCGGTTTTCTTTTGATTATCGTCGTTAAAGAAAAAGTCGACGTCGGGTTTGCCAACGAAAACGCGTGCGTTGCTGAATACCACCTTGCCGTCTTTGACCAGACCGCCCGCGTGATCGGAGTGGGCGTGGGTCAGCAGGACTTCAGTAATGTCCTCGGGTTTAACCCCTTGCGTGGCGAGGCTTTCAACCAGGCGTCCACCCGCATCAGGACCAAAGAGCTGGCCCGAGCCGGTATCCACCAGAATTTTATGTCCGGGGATCGCAATCAGGAACGCGTTAATGGAGACCTCGGCCGGGTTGGTCTGGAAATTTTTCGCGAGCAGCGCATCAATCTTTTGCGGCGTTGTCCGGCGCAGCAGCTTATGCAGATCCTGCGCGACGGTTCCGTCGGTAAAAGACGTGACAATGACATCGCCGACCTGCACGCGGTAACCGCCCGCCGGTTGTTTAACGACGTGCTGGGGCGTTTCTGCCGAAGCCTGCAGCACAGGGTAGAAAAGCAGTGAACTGGACATCAGCGTGGAAAGAGCAAGTTTTTTCATGGTAAGCATACGCGTCTCCTTTGAAAGTGCTCATCTTACTCATAGCGGCCGTAGAGCAGCGAGTTTCCTCTACACCAGCATGTAATACCAGAACAGGGCAACTTCGTCTTTTTCCGGTAAAGCGTTGTACAGATAACGGTCGTATCCGCCCAGGGTGAAACCGTAGTTTCGGTAAAACAGACAGGCCGAGACGTTCACATTTTGGGTTTCCAGCCGCAGTCCGGGCGCGTTTACGCTTCGCGCCCACACGTGCGCGGCGGCCATCAGTTTTTGTGCTGCGCCGGTTCTGCGTTTTGTACGATCTACGGCTATGTAATCCACCGAGATAAACTTATTCCAGCCAATTGATGCAGTAATAAAGCCGGCTATTTCACCCTCGTCCGTTTCTGCAACAAGAAATATGGCGTCCGGGTTAACACAATGATTTTCAAGTGTCTGGATATCGAGCTCGTAGGTTTTTATCCAGGGCTCGGCGATAGCTTCAATATGCAAATCACAATGGAGAAAAGGCTCTCGTGCAATGTGGTTAACGGTGAAAGAGAAGTCACAACATTCGAGGCGTACGAGGTCGGTATTTAATCCTTTTCGAATCTGCATAGTATTCCCGGTAGTGAGTGAGTTCATAAAGAATAGACGAAGCGGTTAAATCCGCTGAGCCAACATACTTTTAATCCTGAACTAAGCTTGTACTTCGTTCCGCGTAAAATGTGGGTCATTCGAGGACAATGAATGGAATTCAGGACATTTCAAAAGCAGTGGGGTGCTGAGTTTATTTCCGATGACGTTGTACGTTTTCGCGTCTGGGCAGAAGGACAGAAAGCGCTGACGCTACGTCTGGCCGTCACCGACGTGCCGATGACGGCAGTGGGTAACGGTTGGTTTCAGGCAGACGTTCCGGGCGTTACGCACGGCACAGAGTATCAGTTTGTCCTGCAGGACGGCATGACGGTGCCCGATCCCGCGTCTCGCGCACAGGCGAGAGACGTTAACGGCCCCTCCATCGTTATCGATCCCCGACGTTATCAGCCGGTTAACCGGGACTGGTCAGGGCGGCCGTGGGAAGAGACGGTTATCTATGAACTGCACATTGGCACGTTTACCCCGGAGGGGACCTTCCGGGCCGCGATTGAAAAACTCCCTTACCTGGCAGAACTGGGTATTACCCAGCTTGAAGTTATGCCCGTGTCTCAGTTTGGCGGATCCCGCGGCTGGGGATACGACGGTGTGTTGCTTTATGCTCCGCACGCCGCATACGGTACGCCAGAGGATTTCCACGCGTTAATCGATGCCGCGCACGGTCTTGGGCTTTCCGTGGTGCTGGATATCGTACTCAACCACTTCGGCCCGGAAGGCAACTATCTCCCGTTGCTGTCGCCTGCCTTTTTCGATGCAGAGCGGATGACGCCCTGGGGCAACGGAATCGCCTACGAGCGCGAGCCGGTAAGACATTACATTACCGATGCGCCGCTCTACTGGCTGACCGAGTACCGCCTGGACGGCCTGCGTTTTGATGCCATCGACCAGATTAAAGACAGCTCGAAGACGCATATTCTCCAGGAAATTGCAGAGAAGATCCGTGAGGCGATCCCGAACCGTCATGTTCACCTGACCACGGAAGACAGCCGCAACGTCATTTTCCTGCATCCGCGTGATGAGCACGGCAATACGCCGCTGTTTACCGCTGAGTGGAATGATGATTTCCACAACGCGGCTCACGTGTTTGCCACCGGTGAGACGCACGCGTACTACCAGGATTTTGCGTTTGAACCAGAGAAAAAATTCGCCCGGGCGCTGGCAGAAGGGTTTGTCTACCAGGGCGAGGTTTCGCTGCAAACCGGCCAGTCCCGCGGGGTGGAGTGTCACACGCAGCCACCGCAGTTCTTCGTTGATTTTATTCAGAACCACGATCAGACCGGGAATCGCGCCCATGGTGAGCGGCTTATCACCCTCGCAGGTGCCAATAAAACCCGTGTGCTGCTTGCTGCACTACTGCTTTCCCCCCATATCCCGCTGCTGTTTATGGGCGAGGAGTTTGGTGAATCACATCCGTTCCTGTTCTTCACCGATTTTCACGGCGATCTGGCCGACGCGGTGCGGGAAGGGCGCGCAAAAGAGTTTACTGGCCATGCCGGGCACGATGACGCTGTCCCGGACCCGAATGACGTGAACACCTTTGTCCGCTCAAAGCTTGACTGGAATAAAATTGCCACCGACGACGGCAAAACGTGGCTCCGCTTCACGCGCCATCTGCTTACGCTGCGTCATCGTTATATCGTTCCGCTTCTGCATGAGGGAAGTCGCGTCGAGGGCAAGGTGATCGGGACGGCACCCGGTATGGTGGCCGTAAGCTGGCGCTTCCCGTCCGGAACGCTTTCGCTGGCGCTCAATATCGGCAATAAATCTGTCAAACCGCCCGCTCTCCCGGGGGAGACGCGCTTCGCCTGGCCGGAGGTAACCGACATTTTGCCGCCGAACAGTATTGTCGTTCGCTTTGCTGATGGAGAAGCATCGTTATGATCCCTTCCGCCACGTACCGTATACAGTTCCGTAATGGCATGACCTTCGATCGCGTTGTCGCGCTGGTACCCTATCTGAAAGACCTCGGCATCAGCCACCTTTATGCCTCCCCGGTGTTTACTGCCACAACGGATTCCACGCACGGCTATGACGTCACCAACCCGAATGAAATAGACCCTGCGATCGGCGGACGCGAAGGTTTCGACCGAATGTCCGCGGCGCTTAAGCAGGCCGGCATGGGGCTGATACTGGATATTGTCCCTAACCATATGTCGACTTCTCTGGAAAACACCTGGTGGCGGGACGTGATTGAGTACGGACAGCAGAGCCGCTATTTCCGCTATTTCGATATCGACGGGTCTCGCCCGCTGACGCTGCCGTTTCTCGGGGACACCTTTGAGGCGGAGCTGGAGAAGGGAGCCATTACTTTAAAACGTGACCCTGTCACAAACAAAGCCGCTCTGATCTATTACGACACCGCATATCCGCTCAACCCGGGCACGTTCAGCGAGGATAAGAGCCTTGCGGAACTGCATGAAGCACAAAGCTGGCGATTGATGTCCTGGCGGGAAGCGCCGAAACAGCTTTCGTGGCGACGTTTCTTTGAGATTACCGGTCTGGTGGGCGTGCGGGTTGAAGATGACGCGGTATTCGACGATACGCATCGCCTCATCCTTGAACTGGTTCACGCGGGTGTGGTGGACGGTCTGCGGATCGACCATATCGACGGTCTGGCCGATCCGCTGGGCTATCTGCAGCGCCTGCGGCAGGCAACCGGACCGGACTGTTATATCACGGTCGAGAAAATTCTCGCTAAAGGAGAACAGCTTCCCGCCGAGTGGCCCGTCTCCGGTACTACCGGGTACGAATTTATCGCTTCGCTGGCGGAAGTGCTGGTCGACGACGATATCCTGTCGCGTCTGGAAAAAATTCACGACGAGACGCTGGGGGTAACGGTCGATCGCCACGCGGAACTGCGCGATGCGAAAGGCCTGATGACCGATCGTAACTTTGAGGGCGAGTTCACCACGCTGCTTAATCTTGCAGACGATCTGGCCCGCCGCAATGACGTTGCGCTGCAGCGCGATGATATTCACCACGCGTTACGCGAGCTGCTTATCGCCTTTCCGGTGTACCGCACCTACGGCACCCGGGAGGGGTTAACCCCGCCAGATGTCGCGCTGCTTAACCGCGTGGTCGCCAGCGTAGAGACATCCGAAGCCGCCCTGAGCCTGATAGTCCGCATTCTTACCGGCGATTTGCCGGAAGAGTGCCGCGAGTCCGCCGCGCTTTTCAGAACCCGCTTTCAGCAGTTGACTGGGCCGCTGATGGCGAAGTCCGTTGAAGACACGCTGTTCTTTCGTCATAACCTGGAGCTGGCGCTTAATGAAGTGGGCGCCGACCCGACGCCGCGCGCGTTCTCGCTATCCCGCTTTCATCAGGAGATGCGCATTCGTCTGGCCCGTCAGCCCGATGCGCTGCTGGGCACCTCCACGCACGATACCAAGCGCGGGGAAGATGCCCGGGCCCGGCTTTACACCCTGACGGAGGCCCCGGAACAGTGGGGCGAAAATCTGGCCCGCTGGCGCCAGATGAACCAGACCCAGGTGCGGTTTCTCAATGACGGTACCGCGCCAAACGCCGCCGACACCTGGATGATCTATCAGGCGCTGGCAGGCGTCTGGCCGGCCACGCTGTCGCCGGACGACGCCGACGGGCTTGCCTCGCTGGAGGCGCGTTTTATCGCTTTCCTCGAAAAAGCGCTGCGCGAGGCGAAACAGCGCACAGACTGGATCGACAGCAACGAGAGCTATGAGAGCGTGGTGCTGCGCTATGCCCGGCACCTGCTTTCACCTGACAACACGCTGTTTCTGCATGATTTCAGCGAGTCCATGCGGCCCTTTATCCGCGCCGGACTGATGAACAGCCTCAGCCAGACGGTGATTAAGCTGACGGCGCCCGGCGTGCCGGATATCTATCAGGGCAGCGAGGCGCTTAACGTTAGCCTTGTCGATCCGGATAACCGCCGCGAGCCGGACTTTCCGACGCTGGTGCAAAACCTCAGCGTGGCGAATGCCGGTATGTTTGAAAACCCGGCGTGCTGGCAGGACGGAAGGGTGAAGCAGTTTGTCACCGCTACGCTCCTGCGTCTGCGTCCACACTATCCCGGGCTGTTTCGCTATGGCGACTGGCTGCCGCTTAAAGTGTCCGGCGATCGGGAGGAGCATCTGATTGTCTATGCGCGGGTGAAAGACGGCGAGGTGCTGATTGTTGCCGTGCCGCGACTGGTTTTTGGCGTCACCGATAACCGCACGCTGTGGGGCAATACCACGGTGGCGATACCCGAGGCGCTGGCAGGAAAACGCTATCGGGATCTGTTCAGCGGTGAAAGCCGCATGCTGCAAGAGACGCTGGATTTAACGTCGGAAAAGGGATGTGTACTGGTTCTGCTTACCTGCGAATAATCGTGGAGAACGAAAATGGCAAAGGATACAACGTTTGAAATTCGGGCCGGTCATGGCCAGCAGTTGGGTGCAAATTATGACGGGAAGGGGGTCAACTTCGCGCTGTTCTCCGCTCACGCTGAGCGGGTGGAGCTCTGTCTGTTTGACCCCTCCGGGAAAACGGAAATCGCCCGGCTCGAGCTTCCTGAATATACCCACGAAGTCTGGCACGGCTATGTGCCGGATCTGAAGCCCGGTACGCTTTACGGCTATCGCGTCTACGGCCCCTATGACCCGGAAAACGGTCATCGCTTCAACCCGCATAAACTGCTTATCGACCCCTATGCCCGCGAACTGGTGGGTGATATCGACTGGAACGAGGCCCATTTCGGCTATGCGCTGGGGCATGACGAATTAGACTTGAGTTTTGATACCCGTGACAGCGCGCCGTTCACGCCAAAATGTAAGGTTATCGACCCGAACGCCTGTGACTGGCAGGACACTAACCGACCCACTATCCCCTGGCCGAACACCGTGGTGTATGAAAGCCACGTAAAAGGGTTTACCCAGATGAACCCGGCAATTCCTCCCGAACTGCGGGGCACCTTTGAGGGGATGGGGCATAAAGCCTCCGTGGACTACATCAAAAGCCTCGGCATCACCTCGGTGGAGCTGCTCCCTGTTCACTGGTTCCCGGACGATCAACATCTTCTCGACCGCGGTCTGAAAAACTTCTGGGGCTATAACACGCTGGGCTTTTTTGCGCCGGCGTCGCGCTACTTCGGCCCGGCGGGGATCCAGGGCTTTCGCGATATGGTGCGCGCTTATCATGATGCTGGCATCGAAGTGATTCTCGACGTGGTGTATAACCACACGGCGGAAGGCAATGAGCTTGGCCCCACGCTCTCGTTTAAAGGCATTGATAACTACAGCTATTATCGCACACTGCCTGACCAGCACCGGTATTACATCAACGACACCGGAACGGGGAACACGGTCAATACCTCTCACCCGCGTGTGCTGCAGATGGTGATGGATTCGCTGCGCTACTGGGCGGAGTCGATGCATATTGACGGTTTCCGTTTCGACCTGGGAACGATACTGGGCCGCGAGCCGGAAGGGTTTGATCCGCGCGGCGGCTTTTTCGACGCCATGACCCAGGATCCGGTTTTATCCCGACTGAAGCTAATTGGTGAACCCTGGGATATCGGCCCCGGCGGCTATCAGGTGGGCGGTTTTCCGCCAGGCTGGGGTGAATGGAACGACAAATACCGCGACACCGTACGCGAGTACTGGAAGGGGGATAACGTCTCTAACGACTTTGCCGCCCGTCTGCTGGGATCCGGTGACTTGTACGATCTGCGCGGGCGTCGCCCCTGGGCCAGCGTTAATTTCATCACCGCCCATGACGGCTTTACGCTGAATGACCTGGTGTCGTACAACGAGAAGCATAACGCCGACAACGGGGAAGACAATAATGATGGCCATAACGATAACCGTTCATACAACTATGGCGAAGAAGGGCCGACGGAGAACCCGGATATTATTGCTACCCGCGAAAGGCAGAAGCGTAATTTCCTGACCACGCTGCTGTTTTCCCATGGTACGCCAATGCTGCTGGCCGGCGATGAGTTTGGCCGCACGCAGAAGGGCAACAACAACGGCTACTGCCAGGACAGTGAGATCTCGTGGATCGACTGGAAAGGACTCTCCGAGAACGACGCTGCGCTGCGCGAGTTTACCCGACGTTTGATTGCGCTTCGTGCCGCGCAACCGTTATTGCGTCGTGAAAGCTGGCGCGACGGGCTGGAGATCCGCTGGTTTAACGCCGGCGGCGGTCCGCAGCAGGCAGAGCAGTGGGATGAGGGCTCGACGCTCGGGGTGTCCATCAGCAGGCCCGATCTCAAACAGGAAGAGGGGATCTGGCACGATGTGCTCATGCTGTTCAACCCGTTTGAAGGCAGCGTGGCATTCCAGATCCCACAGTTTGGTGAAGGGGGATGGGTGCTGGAGCTGTCTACAGCCGATGACGCCGTGACCGGGAAGGCGATCACCGAAGCGGTAGAATTCGAGCTGGCCGGACGCAGCATTACTCTTTTCCGACGGCCCTGAGTTTACAGTGATGCCGCCGCCCTGGCGGCGGTGTCGTACAGGGAGGAAATCGTGCGTAACAGCTGCGCGGTTTCGCCAATGGATTTTCCGGCAATGCCGCTCTCCGCATGTATCGCGATCAGACACGCCTCCCGCACGTCGCGGTATTTCATACATAACGCTTTACCTTCCTCCGTGGTGGAGAAAAAGAGCTCTTTACCCGCTTTCTCACTTGTCACGTAGCCTGCTTTAACCAGCTTTTTCAGGGCATAAGTCACCACATGCGTATCTTCCACGTTGAGAACAAAACAGATATCAGCCAGCTTTTTCTTGCGGTCGCGGTGGTTCACATGGTGCAGAAGTGAGACATCAAAGGCGCCCATATCGGGCTCGCCGGCAGCCGTCATGCAGCGCACCATCCATTTGTTGAACGCGTTGCTGGTCATGATCAGCGCGTATTCCAGCTCTGACAGTTCCGCGCAGCGCTCGGACACCAGATGGCGGGACGAGACGATCCGGCCATCGTTGATGTCGTCGTGATGGGGTGAAGCACGCTTTTCTGAGGTCATAACGTTCCTTAGTCAGAAATGTAAACTCATCGATAAAATAAGAACATTTTATTGATAAATTGTTTACATGTTTTTGAGGTTCAGATATAGCTTTTTAGCGCAGGTTTTGCAAAGCCTGACGAAAACACAACATCGCTCGCCGCAAATTAAAAAAATAGCCGTCGGCGCGCAACGCTCACTTTCGATAGGGTAAACGTTATGGACGGTTCTACGCTGTTGCCGCTGATCGGGATACCGATCGTGGTTATTGGTTTTGCTTTGCGCTTCAACCCGCTACTGGTGGTCGTGGTCGCGGGGCTGGCGACGGGTCTGCTGGTCGGTATGGATTTCGGCATGCTGCTTGAGACCTTTGGCGAGAAGTTCGTCAATAGCCGATCGCTCGCGACCTTCATTCTGATCCTGCCGGTCATTGGTCTGCTGGAATATTACGGGCTAAAAGAGCGCGCCCAGGCCTGGGTCGCGAAGATCGCCAGCGCCACCTCGGCGCGTATTTTGATGCTCTACTTTGTCGCCCGTGAAGGCACGGCCGCGCTGGGGTTGATGTCGCTGGGCGGGCATGCCCAGACGGTACGCCCGCTGCTGGCGCCGATGGCTGAAGGGGCCGCTCTGAACGAGTATGGTGAACTGCCGCAGCATATCCGCGACAAAATCAAAGCCCATGCCGCCGCGTGTGACAATATCGCGGTCTTCTTTGGGGAAGACATTTTTATCGCCTTTGGTGCAGTGCTGCTGATTGACGCGTTCCTGAAAGAGAACGGCATTCAGGGGATTGAACCGCTCCATATCGGCCTGTGGGCCATTCCGACGGCCATTGCGGCATTGATTATTCATATGACACGCCTGCTGCGCCTGGATGCCAGTATCCGTCGTGACGTGATGGCCTGGCGTGCAGAGCAGGCAACGCAGGGGGCCGCGCAATGATGACGCTTATCACCATTAACCGCGTGTACTACCTGATTGGCTTCGTCGTGATGTTGCTGGTGGTCATGACCCTGCGCGATCGTGCGAATCCGAAGCGTTTCACCACGGCGCTTTTCTGGTTTTTATTCGGCGGGATTTTCCTGTTCGGTGATCTGATGGTTCAGGAGCTCGGCAAATCGCTGGCGTACCGGATCATCGGCGGCAGCGTTATCGTTATCGCGCTGCTGGCGGGCTTTGGTCTTGTCGGAAAGGGGCACTACAAAATGGCCTCCGATGAGGAACGGGTTGCCTCGTCAAACCGCCTCAAAAACTGGCTGTTCCTGCCTGCGCTGATGATCCCCGTGGTGACGGTGATCGGGACGCTGTTCCTGAAGGGCGTGTCGATTGGCGGCGTTTATCTTCTCGACCAGAAACAGCTCACCCTTGCGGCGCTGTGCGTGGCCTGCGTCGCGGCGATCCTCACCGGCTGGTGGCTGACGAAGGGCACGCCGCTGCACGCGATTCGCCAGTCTCGCCGTCTTGTCGATACCATCGGCTGGGCGGTGATCCTGCCGCAGATGCTGGCCATGCTGGGTGGGGTATTCGTGGCGGCCAATACCGGTGACTCCGTGCAAAAGGTGGTGAGCCTGTTTGTGAACCCGGATAACCGCTTTATGCTGGTGGTGATTTACTGCGTGGGGATGGCGCTGTTTACCATGATCATGGGTAACGCCTTTGCCGCTTTCCCGGTATTGAGTGCCGGTATCGCCTTGCCGTTCCTGATTAACGTGCATCACGGTAACCCGGCACCGCTGCTGGAGCTGAAGGACAAATATCAGGTAATCAAGATCCAGATCCCGACCGCGTTAACCTTGCTGGTGGTGAACGTGTTCTTAATGTATTTCCTCGTTTTTCGCTAAGGAGCGGTTATGGAATTAACGCAACAACAGGCTGACGCGTTTGCCCGAATGCCTTTAACCTATTTGCGCCAGGAATACCCGAACCACATCATGCACCTGCTGAATGATGATGGGGATGTTCTGCCGCCTCGCGAACTGCACCCGATTTTCTACGGCTGTTTTGACTGGCACTCGGCCGTGCACGGCTACTGGCTGCTGCTGCGCTGCGTGCGTCTCTATCCAGAATTGCCGTGCCGGGAAGAAATCGTCGCGCTATTCGACGAGCACCTAACCGAAGAGAACGTGGCTAAGGAACTGGCCTATTTTACTGCGCCGTTCCGCGCCTCGTTTGAGCGCCCGTATGGCTACGGCTGGCTGCTGGCGCTGGCCCAGGAACTGAAACAGTCGTCGCTGCCGCAGGCCGCAGGCTGGTATCAGACGCTTGAACCGTTAACGCAGGATATTCGCAATCGTCTGGTGGATTACCTCGGCAAGCTCACCTATCCGATCCGCGTCGGGACGCATTACAACACTGCGTTTGCTCTGGCGCTGGCGCTCGACTATGCGCGTACAGTGAGTGACAGCGGGCTTGAGCAGGCTATTCTGGCATCAGCGGAACGGTTTTATCTCGCCGACACGCGCTACCCGGCGCACTACGAGCCCGGCGGTGATGAGTATATTTCCGGTGCGCTGACAGAAGCGTTGCTGATGAGCAAGGTGGCAGAGGACTTCCCGGCCTGGTTCGACGCGTTTCTGCCGGAGGTGGGCGCCGTTGCAGCCCTGATGAGCCCGGCGCAAGTGAGTGACCGTACCGACCCGAAAATTGCCCATCTGGACGGGTTAAACCTAAGCCGCGCCTGGTGTATGAAGCATATCGCAAAAGCGCTTCCCGCAAACCATCCGGCGCAGCAGGCGCTGCGTGATTCGGTGGCGAAACACCTGATGGCAAGCGTAGAGCATGTTGTCGGCAGCCACTACAGCGGCGGGCACTGGCTGGCGAGCTTTGCGCTGCTGGCGCTGGAGTAAATAAACGATACGCCTTTCTTGCCGGGTGGCGCTGCGCTTACCCGGCCTACATTGTTCATTAAAATCAATATATTGCATATTATCTTGTAGGCCCGTGCAAGCGTAGCGCCGCCGGGCGCAGCCTGCTCGCGCTAAACAACACGGCGCCCGTCGAGGCTATGACGGCGATCCACAGCGCAACATGCACGATCCGGTCATCAAGGGTTTGGCCGGGTGTTGCCGCCAGCAGCACGCCCACCGTAGCGGCGCCGAGACACTGGCCGAATGTCCTGACGATAGACAACACGCCGGAGGCATAGCTGGCATAGTCCCGCGTCACGTTAGCGAGCATTTCCCGGTTATTGGGGCTCTGGAAGCAGCCAAACCCTATCCCGCAAACCAGGCTGCGCAGGCAGATGTTCCATACGAATGGGCTTTCAGGCAGGGTCGCCAGCAGAACCAACCCACCGATAAATATCATAAGCCCGAGGGTCGAAATCAGCGGCGCGGAAATCGTATCTGCCCAACGCCCCGCGTGCGGCGCAATCAGCACAATACCTATCGGCCACGGGGTAAAGAGCAGCGCAGAAACCACGGGACTGTAGCCATACACGCTCTGAAACAGGAACGGCAGCGCGACAAAGGTGATGCCCTGGCTCACAAACGAGGCCAGCGAGGTTAGCGCAGCGAGGGTAAAGCGTCCGTTTTTGAATATGACGGGCGGCAATAAAGGGTGACTTGCCCGCCGAATCCGCCAGATAAAGGCGAGGGCGCTCATCAGCGCGAGAAGTCCCCAGCCGATGGCTTCGTGATTAATGTGCTGCGTGACGCGCTGAAGACTGTTAGCCGTCATGACCGTGGCTCCCAGAAATGTTGCGGAGAGCACCGCGCCTGGCGCATCAAAGGAGGATTTATCACCCGCTGATTCCTTCGGTAAAGCGCGCCATGCCAGCAGCAGGGCGATGCAGCCTGGAATAAGGTTAATGGCGAACAGCCATTGCCAGCTCAGCGCGTTCAGTATCGTTCCGCCCAGCACCGGGGCTATCGCCGTGCTGGAGGCGATAAGCAGGGCGTGCAGCCCCAGAACGCGGCCAAGCAGTCTGCCGGGAAAAACGGATCGCAGGATTGCCGGGGCGATGCTCAGGGTGGCCGCGCCGCCGATGCCCTGCAGAATACGCATTCCGATCAGCACATCCGGGGTCTTCGCCAGCGCGCAGCCGAGAGAGGTAAGCGTAAAGGTAGCAAGCCCGGCCAGAAACACCGGGCGATAGCCCACGCGCGCCGCCAGCGCGGCAAAGATGGCGAGGGTCATGGCCGCTGACAGCAAATAACCGTTGGCGAACCAGACAGCAACATTGGCAGGAACCTGCATTGCGCTTGCCATGGAGGGGAGCGCGATGTTGATCATCGTTCCGTCAAAGACCCCCATCAGCGTGGTGGTCATCACGGCGGCCAGGACCCGGGCGCGCTCATGCCCGGATAAACCTTCATCGCCGGGCAGGTTTGAAAATAGCGTCATCGTCGTTACTCCAGAAAAAGAATAGTAATGACGAAACTATAATCATCAGGTATACAGGGCGGAAGACGCAGCATTTGCACTTAATCGTTGCATATAACGCCTTATCTGAGGATTCCTCGTGACCGATCCTGACTTTAATCTGCTTGTCGCGCTCGATGTCCTGCTGGCCGAAGCCAGCGTGGCGGGCGCGGCGCGACGCTTAAACCTGAGCACCTCCGCCATGAGCCGAACCCTGAGCAGGCTGCGGGAGGTCACCGGCGATCCTATTCTGGTTCGGGCGGGTCGTCAGATGGTGCTGACCCCCTGGGCGGAAGCCACACGGGATCGCGCCCGCAACGCCGTACACGAGGCGAGGGCGGTGCTCCAGCCCTCCAGCGATACGCTGAAGGTCGAGAATCTGGCGCGCCTGTTCACCATCAGAGCCAACGACGGTTTTGTGGTGGCGTTTGGGCCACTGCTTATTGCCGCAGTCGCGAGTGTTGCCCCCGACGTTTGTATCCGTTTCTCCCCGAAACCTGAAAAAACATCGCGCTATCTGCGAGAGGGGCTTGTCGATCTGGAAATCGGCGTGCAGAGCAATATGGGGCCTGAAATACGTCTGCAACGGCTGTTTCAGGACAGGTTTGTTGGCGCAGTGCGCCAGGGGCATCCACTGGCTTCGCGCCCGTCAGTTAGCCTGCAGGATTATATCTCCTGGGGGCATGTGGTGGCCTCGCCCGACGGATCGTTACACGGGTTTGTCGATGACGCGCTGGCGGAACGCGGGATGAAACGTAACGTCGCCAGCGTTGTGCCCGGTTTCCCGACGGCGTTATCCGTGGCGTTGGCCTCCGATCTGATTGCCATGGTCCCGGCGCTGTATTTGCTCAATCAGCCCATGTCAGAACGCGTACACGTCTTTGAACTGCCGTTTAAAACCCGGAGCATTACCGTCTCACAGATGTGGCATCCGCGCATGGAAAAGGATCCCGCGCACCGGTGGCTCAGGGAGAAGGTGCTGGAAGTGTGTCGGCCGGTTCGCTGACCGCTTAAACGGTTTTCTTCGGCACGGAAAGTATAAAGCGCGTCGATACCGCATCGGATTCCACACGGATTTTTCCGTGATGGGCGCTGACGATGGATTTCACGATGGCAAGGCCGATGCCGCTGCCTTCGCCTTTACGCTGTCTTGATGGATCCACCCGGTAAAAGCGGTCAAACAGCCTTGGCAGATGTTCTTCCGGGATCGGCGCGCCGGGGTTGGCAACCACCAGTTCAATATTGTTTTCCTGCTCTCGGAGTGAGACGGTCACCGCTTTTCCTTCCGGCGTATAGCGCAGGGCATTGGATAACAGATTGTTAATCGCCCTTCTGAACATCTGCGGATCGCCTTCTGTCAGGCAGGGCATTCCGTTAAATTTCAGCGTGACGTTACGTTCTTCCGCCCAGGCTTCGAAGAAATCGAACACTTTCATGACTTCAGCGCGCAAATCAAAGATCGCCCGGTCCGGGATGAGCTGATTATTATCCGCCTGCGCCAGGAACAGCATGTCGCTGACCATCCGGGTCATTCGGTTGTACTCTTCAAGGCTGGAATACAGCACATCTTCCAACTCCTTCTGAGAACGGTTCTGGCTCAGCGCAATTTCCGTTTGCGTCACCAGATTGGTAACAGGCGTTCTGATCTCATGCGCGATATCGGCGGAAAAATTGGCCTGGCGGGTAAAGACATCTTCTATTTTTTCAATCATATGGTTGAAAGAGATCACCAGCTGTTCCAGCTCAACGGGCACGCGGGACGGTTCAAGTCGCGCGTCGAGATTCTCTGAGGTGATATTTTTAATGGCGGTGCTGACGTTACGCAGAGGCAGATGGCCCTGGCGTACCGCAATACGAATGACAACAATAATCAGCAGACTGATTGCCGCGGCAATCGCGAAGAGATTCTTCTTCAGGGCATCCAGGTAGTGCAGATGAAAATTAATGGAGAGGCCAATCAGCATCACGTAGTCCTGCGATTTGCCCTGCAATGTCGCCGTGCCTGACGAGGCGATAATCCGGTACGTGTCCATTTTCATGTCGGGCTCCGCGTGCATGGAAGCAGAAGAGTCCTCCACCGTCCACAGAAAGACATCCTGGGTGCGACGGTGCACGTTAAAATCCGGTGTATTCATCGCAGGGCGTAATGCTGCCCCGTGTGCCGAGCTGAACAGGGTATTTCCCTGCGGATCCACAAGCAGAACGGCAACGTTGCGGTAACTGGCGATCGACTCGTTGAGTTTACTGATTTTCTTCCGCTCGGGTTCGGCAGGAGATTGGAGGATACGGTGCATCGCGGTGCTGATTTGCTGCAGATCGCTGATGTCCTGCTCAGCAAAATGCTTTTCAACGGAATGCACCATAAACCACGTGAAGGCGAAAAACGCCAGGATCGTGGAGAGACTGATAAAAAAGGTCAGCCGAAGAGCCAGCGAAAAAGGGCGCCTGAAAGGCTTAATGCGCATCCGGCGCCTCCAGCATATAGCCCACACCGCGCACCGTCTGGATCAGCTTGTGTTCATAATCGTTATCGATTTTTGCCCGAAGCCGTTTTACCGCCACATCAATGGCGTTCGTATCGCTGTCAAAGTTCATGTCCCACACCTGAGAGGCAATCAGGGAGCGGGGCAGCACTTCTCCCTGATGACGAAGGAAAAACTCCAGCAGGCTGAACTCCTTACTGGTTAACAGGATGCGATTCCCCGCCCGGCTCACTTTTCTCGACACGAGGTCAACCGTCAGGTCAGCCACCTGAAGCTGGCTTTCCGCAATCACCGTATTTCCGCGCCTCAGCAGCGTTCTTACCCGGGCGAGAAGTTCAGCAAAGGCAAAAGGCTTAATCAGATAATCATCCGCACCCAGCTCAAGCCCTTTGACCCGGTGTTCAATGGTGCCGAGCGCCGTGAGGAGCAGTATGGGCATTCCTTTCCCGGCCGAACGCAGCATGCGGACAATATCCCAGCCGTTCACGTCGGGAAGCATAATATCCAGAATCAGCAGATCGTATTCCGCAGTCATGGCGAGATGGTAACCGTTGAGGCCATTGTCAGCGTGGTCGACGATAAACCCCGCTCAGACCCGATTTACCATCAAGGCTCCCATTGACGGGGTGATCACGGCGTTTGACCTGCGCACCGGCATGAATATTTCAAAAGATAAGGTGGTCGCTCAAATTCAGGGGATGGATCCGGTCTGGATCGGCGCGGCGGTTCCTGAGTCTATTGCTTATCTGCTGAAAGACACGTCGCAGTTTGAGATTTCAGTACCCGCTTACCCTGATAAATCCTTCCCGGTTGAAAAATGGAACCTTCTGCCGAGCGTGGATCCCAGCACCCGTACGCTGCAGGTGCGCCTGCAGGTCTCCAACAAAGACGAGCGTCTGAAACCGGGCATGAATGCGTATCTCAAACTGAATACGCAAAGTCCGGAGATGCTGTTGATCCGGTCCCAGGCCGTTATTGATACCGGAAAGGAACAGCGCGTGATTACCGTCGATGCAGAGGGGCATTTTGTGCCGAAACCGATCCACGTTCTGCATGAATCTCAGCAGCAGTCCGGTATTGGTTCAGGCCTCAACGAAGGGGAGACGGTGGTAGTTAGCGGTCTGTTCCTGATTGACTCCGAGGCCAATATTACCGGCGCGCTGGAGCGCATGCGTCACGCTGAAACAGCAGACAACACGCATTCAGGTCATTAAGGGGACGATGATGATTGAATGGATTATCCGGCGGTCCGTCGCCAACCGTTTCCTGGTGATGATGGGGGCGCTGTTTCTTAGCATCTGGGGCGCATGGACCATCATCAACACACCGGTCGATGCCTTGCCCGACCTGTCTGACGTTCAGGTGATTATCAAAACCAGCTATCCTGGCCAGGCCCCGCAGATAGTTGAAAATCAGGTGACCTATCCGCTCACTACCACCATGCTGTCGGTAC
Source organism: Enterobacter kobei (assembly GCF_001729765.1). Taxonomy (NCBI): domain Bacteria; kingdom Pseudomonadati; phylum Pseudomonadota; class Gammaproteobacteria; order Enterobacterales; family Enterobacteriaceae; genus Enterobacter; species Enterobacter kobei. Next base: position 2,380,632 of record NZ_CP017181.1, on the reverse strand, counting down.
CCGGTGCCAAAACCGTGCGCGGTTTTTCTCAGTTTGGTGATTCGTATGTGTATGTCATTTTTGAAGACGGTACTGATTTGTATTGGGCCCGGTCGCGCGTACTGGAGTACCTGAACCAGGTTCAGGGCAAACTGCCTGCTGGCGTGAGTTCAGAAATTGGCCCGGATGCCACGGGGGTGGGCTGGATATTTGAATATGCGCTGGTCGATCGTTCCGGTAAGCACGATCTCGCAGAATTGCGCTCATTGCAGGACTGGTTCCTGAAATTTGAGTTAAAAACCATCCCCAACGTGGCTGAAGTGGCATCGGTTGGCGGTGTGGTTAAGCAGTATCAGATCCAGGTCAATCCGTTAAAACTGGCCCAGTACGGCATAAGCCTGTCGGAGGTTAAGCAGGCCCTTGCGTCGTCGAACCAGGAAGCAGGGGGATCGTCGGTTGAAATGGCGGAAGCAGAGTATATGGTCCGGGCCAGCGGCTACCTACAGACGATAGACGATTTCAATAATATCGTGCTGAAAACCAGTGAGAACGGTGTCCCGATTTACCTGCGCGATGTTGCTCGCGTACAAACGGGGCCGGAAATGCGCCGCGGTATTGCTGAGCTGAACGGGCAGGGGGAAGTGGCGGGTGGCGTGGTGATCCTGCGCTCGGGCAAAAATGCGCGTGAAGTCATTACGGCGGTGAAGGATAAGCTGGAAACGTTGAAGGCCAGCCTGCCGGAAGGCGTCGAGATTGTGACGACCTACGATCGCAGCCAGTTAATCGACAGAGCTATCGATAACCTGAGCGGCAAGCTGATTGAAGAATTTATCGTGGTGGCCATCGTCTGTGCGCTGTTCCTCTGGCATGTCCGCTCTGCACTGGTGGCGATTGTCTCTCTGCCGCTCGGCCTGTGTATTGCCTTTATTGTGATGCATTTTCAGGGACTGAACGCCAACATCATGTCGCTGGGGGCATTGCCATTGCCGTCGGTGCGATGGTGGATGCGGCCATTGTGATGATTGAAAACGCGCACAAACGGCTGGAAGAGTGGGATCATCTGCATCCGGAAGAGCAGATCGACAACGCCACCCGCTGGAAGGTGATCACCAATGCCTCTGTGGAAGTGGGGCCCGCACTGTTTATCAGCCTGCTGATCATCACCTTATCGTTTATTCCCATCTTTACCCTTGAGGGACAGGAAGGGCGACTGTTTGGTCCACTGGCCTTCACGAAAACGTACTCCATGGCGGGGGCGGCCATGCTCGCCATCATCGTTATCCCCATCCTGATGGGCTTCTGGATCCGCGGAAAAATCCCCGCAGAGAACAGTAACCCGCTGAACCGGCTGCTGATTAACGCCTATCATCCGCTGCTGATCAGGGTTCTCCACTGGCCAAAAGCCACCCTGTTGGTTGCAGCCTTATCTATCTTCACGGTTATCTGGCCGCTGAGCCAGGTTGGCGGTGAGTTTTTACCGAAGATCAACGAAGGCGACCTGCTGTATATGCCCTCGACCTTGCCCGGTGTGTCTCCGGCAGAAGCGGCGGCGCTCCTGCAAACCACGGACAAACTCATCAAAACGGTGCCTGAAGTGGCGTCTGTTTTCGGCAAGACAGGTAAGGCAGAAACGGCAACGGATGCCGCACCGCTTGAAATGGTGGAAACCACGATTCAGCTCAAACCAGAGGATCAGTGGCGGCCCGGCATGACGATTGACAAGATTATTGACGAACTGGATAACACCGTTCGTTTGCCAGGCCTGGCTAACCTGTGGGTTCCGCCTATTCGTAACCGCATTGATATGCTCTCCACCGGGATCAAAAGCCCGATAGGTATCAAAGTGTCCGGTACCGTTCTGTCTGATATCGACGCCACGGCGCAGCGCATCGAGGCGGTCGCCAAAACGGTGCCCGGCGTGGTGTCTGCTCTGGCGGAACGCCTGGAGGGCGGGCGTTACATTGATGTGGATATTAACCGGGAAAAAGCCGCCCGCTACGGAATGACGGTGGGCGATGTGCAGCTGTTTGTCTCTTCGGCCATTGGCGGCGCAACGGTAGGTGAAACGGTGGAAGGCGTCGCCCGCTACCCGATCAATATTCGTTATCCTAAGGACTACCGGAACAGCCCGAATGCGTTAAAACAGATGCCTATCCTGACGCCGATGAAACAGCAGATCACGCTGGGCGATGTGGCTGATATTAAGGTTGTTTCCGGCCCCACGATGTTGAAAACGGAGAATGCCCGGCCAGCCAGCTGGATTTACATCGATGCACGGGGCAGGGATATGGTATCGGTGGTGAACGACATTAAGACGGCCATCAGTCAGAACGTGAAGCTGATGCCAGGTACCAGCGTGTCTTTCTCCGGACAATTTGAGCTTCTCGAACATGCCAATAAGAAGCTGAAACTGATGGTACCGATGACGGTGATGATCATCTTCATTTTACTTTACCTGGCGTTTCGTCGCGTGGATGAAGCAATGCTGATCCTGATGAGTCTGCCGTTCGCCCTGGTCGGTGGAATATGGTTTCTCTACTGGCAGGGTTTCCATATGTCAGTCGCAACCGGAACCGGATTTATCGCCCTGGCCGGGGTCGCAGCGGAATTTGGGGTCGTTATGCTGATGTATTTACGTCATGCCATTGAAGCGCAACCGGAACTGTCCCGTCGGGAAACGTTCACAGAACAAGGGCTTGATGAAGCACTATATCATGGTGCCGTGCTCCGTGTGCGGCCAAAGGCCATGACCGTCGCGGTGATCATTGCGGGCCTGCTGCCAATACTTTGGGGGACTGGTGCCGGTTCGGAAGTTATGAGCCGGATAGCGGCGCCCATGATCGGCGGGATGATCACAGCGCCGCTGTTATCGCTGTTTATCATTCCTGCGGCTTACAAGTTGATTTGGTTGCGCAGGCATAACTCAGCGACAATCGTTCGCGAAGATGACAGGGGGCCCAATACCTGATAAGTTAGCTATTCAATATGCTATTCATAAAGCGATTCACTACGATGATAAACCGATCCGAAACGTTACGACAACTGCTGAGGCAAGGCCCAATATCGGTAAGACAACTAATTGATATTATGGGTATTAGCCAGCCAACCATCTCCAGGGCGATTAAAGCACTTGGCGATGAGGTTGTTCGGATCGGCTCCGGTCCATCTATTCACTATGTGCTACGCGATACGCGTCGGGGGTTCAGTTCGGCCCCCATTTACCGCATAACGGAAGAGGGCCAGGTTAAACCGCTGGGCAGACTCGTTCCGGTTTATCCAGACGGATTTGTAATGGAGCAAACGGACGGTATTTGCCTCCATAGCGACGGGTTGCCGTGGTGGCTGTTTGACATGCGGCCCCAGGGATATCTTGGCCGCGCGTATGCCTCCCGATTTTCATTCGAACTGGGCCTGCCGGCAAATCCAGAGAGCTGGAGTGATTCGGATGTTATCAGGGCATTGCTGGCACACGGACACGATGCGGTGGGGAATCTGTTAATAGGTGAACAGGCGCGGAACCATTTTGTGGAGATGCCGTCGCCTGTAGCCGTGGATCGGCCCACGGCATACCCGGCGCTGGCGCTGGCCGTTAGCTCCGGAGAGGTGCCGGGTTCCTCCGCTGGTGGTGAACAACCCAAATTTTGCACCTATACAGAACGAGGTCACGTCATCGTGAAATTCACGGCGCCGGACGATAACCCTATTAGCGAACGCTGGCGGGATCTGTTGCTGGCGGAACACGTTGCATTAAAGGTGCTCGGCGTCGAAACAGAGTTGTTTGATTTTGGCGGACAGCGCTTCCTCGAAATCCCGCGCTTCGATCGCACAGGCGCGCTTGGTCGCAATGGTCTCTTTTCTTTACGAGCGCTGGAAGCGGAATTTGTCGGCCGGGCGAGAGAGACATGGCCCGTGCTGGTTAATGAGCTGGTAAAGCAGGGCTGTGTTCACCCTGATGCGGTGGCCGCTACGGCACGGCTTTGGGCGTTTGGCATGCTGATTGGCAATACCGACATGCACCACGGTAATCTGTCGTTCATCAGCGCGCATGGCCGACCTTACCATCTTGCGCCAGCCTATGACATGCTGCCCATGGGATTTGCACCTAAGTCAGGAGGCGGAATGGTGAATACGCTTCGTCCGGCATCGCTTCCTGAGGTGATAGAGGGAGATACCTGGCACGAGGCGCTGGAACTGGCTGAGCGTTTTTATGCTTTGGCCAGCAATTGCGACCGTTTCTCTGCCAGTTTTACGCCATGCATGGTGGCGTTACGCGCACATATTGACGACGCGGGGGCGAGGATAGCGCGCCTGGGATGATGCGCATGGAGAGATGCATTTTTATGGACTAAGGAAGATATCACAGAAGGTATGGAGACCTGGAGTGTCTCAATATTGTATTTAACATAATATACATTATGCGCACCAACATGGATTCAGGCAGAATCCAGAGATTTGTGGGCATCCTTGTTCTCGCAGAATATGGATGTGCTGAGTCTGGTTGGTTCGCCTAACGGTTGAAATGTCTTGCGGCCTTTCACGGAATTACGGCTCCCCCTGAAGTTTCTCTTCGGGACCGATTCAAATGAAACGATTAATACTTGCTGCGACTGTAATAAGTGCAAGCCTGTTGCCATTTACCTGTTCGGCAAATGCCGACTCACTGGGTATCAATAAAGACTGCGATAACCATCCTGTCAGCCAGTACGGCATGGACACCATTACCGCATTCAGTCAGTACAAGACGGAATCGAAAAAATTTAAAGATGCGCTGACTGCGTTCTGCAATAAAGGCAAAACCATGGGCGACATGGGATTTGAAGCTGCCAATGCTCACTCTCTTGCTGAAGCAAGGAAATGGACTGACTCCAGTCTTCCTGGGGGAAATGAAGAGCAGAAAAAATTTTCAGCAGCCATGGGGAGCCTGCTTTACTTTGCAATGCTGAATGGATTCTCTGGTTTTGACTATCCCAGGCCGCCCGAGCAAAAAGAAAAACCAGTAAGCTCATTTAATCCAAATGAAATATGCGATGACATATCATCTAAAGCAGCCAAATATTCAACCTCGAATCTCCCCCCACAAGTGCAGATTTCATTAGCTGAGTGGAATCAAATCAAAGGCGAGTTTCAGATGGTGTGTTTTGCGGGAATTATGGCGGGTAACAATCGCCAGTCGGTTGACTCAAAAATATTGGCTGGAATGAATGATATTGGCAAAGAAGTGTATTTAAGTGCTTATCGTTCTGGTTCGGAATACCCAAAGCCTCGCAGCAAAAACAACACAGAAAAAAGTGATGCTGCAGCAAGGGAGAAAGAGGCTGCAAAGGAGAAAGCAGATGCATCCGGAAAACAAAGTGCCACCAACAAAACAAAGCAGGCTGACGATTATAAATCCAAGAGTGTTCGCCTTGACTCCCCCGATTTTCAACGCTTTCAGTCTTCACTCAGAAATGAATTTATGCGGCGAATTGGTGATGCGACGCGTTTTTCAGGAAAAGAATGTTCAATAAATGTCTGGATGTCACAGAAAGGTGAGGTTCTGTCAGCCAGGAAGGAATCCGGAGATGAAGAGCTTTGCTCTGTGGTATTGCAGGCATCGAAGGGAATGAGGCTTAGCCCTATGAGTAATGAAGTTTACGGAGTGTTCCGTAATCCATCCCTCAACTTTAAATTCTAGTTCATGCCGGGTAAGAGTCTTCACTTTTGTGGGGATTCTTATTTTCTTTTTGTTGTTATTGTCAGCTCAAGCCGCATGGCTCTCCTGCGGAGGGCTTAATATTGGGATAATATTGAAACATCAAAGACAGATGCAGATAAGTACAGAAAACCGATAATAACAATTAAACAGTAAGTCTATATAAGAGAACAACAGAACAGATATATAAAAGAATTAACCCCGGTTGGCGATTTGGCGATGGTAGCACGGATATTTAAATCTGTAAAACGGTTATATTTATTTTTTTATTTCCCCACCCTATCGGGTGATTCCGGCGCAGTCCTGACCCTGAGTGCGCTCCCTGTAATGCACCATGCGCAACGCCAGAGTCAATGGCAATGCAAAACCATAACTAAGGGTAAAATCACCCCAAAGCCGCATACAGGCAGTCAGCGGTCACGATGTAAGCAAAATACCAGGTACTGTATAAATAAACAGCCTTGCAATTGTCAGGCATATGCGCCCTCTCACACTGGCAACCCCCCTGTTCCGCCCTGTTTATTGCATCTGTACAGCCATCTGAGCGCATCCGGCTGCAACCTGACGCATTTGTATGTGCCGTATTAATGATGCCACACAGAGCGCCTGACGGTTTGTACCATCATCTGTCACAATTCATTGTTTGAAAAATTTTATATTTTATTTTTTGAAGTGATTACATAAATATAATCCATCTCTCCGGCATGAGTGCCTGACTGAAGGTGAATCGAAAAAGAAGGACCCGCCCCGATTCTTTTTGCTCCCTTCCCTTTCAGTTAAATCACGCAGGAGAAATATCATGCCCCACCACAAAAAAGGTATCCGTAATAATTGCTTTCATCAAAATTATACTCATGACGTATTGTTTCCCGGTGCAACATTCAGAACCCGACATAATGGAGAATGCGCCATTCTTGGTCGCTCTGATGATAAATCAAGGCGAGGCTATTATGTCGTGGAATTCAAAGACAGTGGCATCATCAAGGAAGCCTATGGCTCGCATATTAAAACTGGTTCTGTATCAGACGAAGCTTTTCCATCATCGGAGGAAGAACGACGAAAGTTACTGATGACACCAAAATATTACGGCGTCGGATATATTGGTAATGGATGTCATTCAACTATTGAAAACACCCGAACACACCAAAGAACGAGAGCATTCATACTCTGGCATAACATGCTGGCAAGGTGCTACATGACAACCAAAGGAAAGCAGTATTTTAAAGGCTACAAAGGTGTCACTGTATGCGAGCGATGGCATAACTTTCAGAACTTCTGCAATGACCTTCCAAAATTGCATGGCTACAACAAATGGAAGGATAATCCGGGAGAGTATGAGCTCGATAAGGATTACTCACATCGCCGAATTTATTCTGCTGACACGGTGGCATTTATCAGCGCAGAAGAAAATGCCAGGGAAGCTGGATTGCGACGCGTTGCCATGAAGATTCCTTCCGGGCATTATCATGAAATAAATAAAATTCGAGATGAGATATTAACGGAGGCTGAAGATGAATTAAAAAACAATCAAATTAATTATGAAGTTGTTCTTAACGGGAATATGAAAGTAATCCTGTCTGAAACCCCTTATGGCACAGTGTTGTTCTGGCCTCTCACGAAAAAGATTCAGCGTAATTGCTACATGATTGATGGTGATGTACAGGTTTATGTTCATTACCTGCGCTGGCTCATACTTCAGTGGGAAAACAGAAATCCCGACATAAACTGTGTTGCCACAACCTGTTGATGATGCTATAAAATAGTCATAAAATAACCGGCATTTCACAATGCTATCTATTAATAAGAAAAAACGAACATTCAGGATGTATCTGTAATTCCGCTGTTGCAGCGATTTTCTATGCCAGAAAACAAGTAACAACGTCTGGCAGTTCATTGCAGAAGGCTAAATGCCAGCACTTCGTGCAGTCATTTAACATGTTCAACACATTATGCGCACTTGCATTAGGTAAGGCGAAATCTGGCGTTTCGTGGCTGTCATTGTCCTGAATGCTGATAGTCTCTGAAAGCGTCTCCGTTGACCATCTCACAGTGCCTTCCGCTTTTGCTCAGAGTTTCAATCCTGCGTGTTTAGAAAAAGTTGAACGATGCCTGATATACTTCGGCTTTTGGAAAACGCAGCCCTGAGCAAATGGAAATTGAATTAAATAAAAGCGTTAAAGAACGAATCTTCCATGCTGTCATTTTTGAAGTCATAGCTAACGTTATCATCGCGCTGTCGCTTGCCTGGTTGATGAACGTTTCGATACTTCAGTCTGGCTCGCTGTCCGTGATATCTGCACTGACCGCGACGGCATGGAATTTTGTTTTTAATAAACTCTTTGACTCGCTGCAGAAAAAATACCGCTTTCAACGAACCTTCCTTGTTCGTGCTATCCATGCGGTGGGTTTTGAAACAGGACTGATCATCACCTTAATCCCCGTTGCGATGGTTATGCTGGATTTACCCCTCACTGAGGCATTTTTCGTTGAGATTGGACTGGTGCTGTTTTTCCTGCCATACACAATGCTGTTTAACTGGCTATACGATTACCTGCGTTGGATGTTCGTTGGACGGAGGCGTTCGGCTTCGTTGCAATAGCCCTTCTGCCTAAGTGATTACATGCTTTGTCATGCATGATTTTGCACGATAATGCACGAAAACATTTCATAACGCGGCGGTAATCTCGTAAGATATTGTCTGCAAACGTGCAACTTCATGCAATCACACTGACAGAGGTATCTATGACACAACAGCTCATTTTAATTGCCGGCCCCTATCGAAGCGGCACCGATGGCCTTCAGGCGCGCATTGATGAGAATCTTGCGCGTCTCGAAAACGCCGCATTAGCCGTATACCAGCGTGGTCACGTTCCGGTCATTGGCGAATGGCTGGCTCTGCCGCTGGCGAAGGCCGCGGGCTCGACATCGTTGGGAGATGACATCGCAGAATCAATGCTTTACCCCGTAGCTCACCGGCTCATCGCAAAATGCGATGCGATTTATCGGATTGCCGGTGCGTCTAAGGGGGCGGATATGGACATTGAAGTGGCCAGGGAACTTGGCCTCACGATTTATACTACGCTGGAGAGCATTCCTCAGGCTTAACGATGACCGTGCCAGTCAGTCATCTGACTGGCTCATGAGGAAGCCAGTACGACCGATACCCCTTTTTCGGATAGCGTATGCACCCAGCCACGATCGGTATCGTCTTCGACGACAAGGGTATTCGCTAAGGATACGTCCCCAATCACAAACGATGACGCCGTATTGATTTTTTCCGGTGAAGCCAGAACAACCGTCTCGGCCGCTCTGCCGGAAAATGCACGTTTGATGCACGCCTCTTCGAAATCGCCCGTGGTCAACCCTGCTTCCGGATGGATCCCGGTCACGCCCATAAAGAACAGATCGGCATGAATGTTTTCGATACCTTCGATGGCCGCCGCGCCGACTGCAACAATCGAGTGTTTATACAAACGGCCGCCAATCAGAATCACTTCAATAGCGGGATGATTAACCAGCCCCAGAGCAATGCTCGGACTGTGCGTCACCACGGTAATACGCAAATCAGGCGGTAAGAAAGTAATCAGTTCAGAGGTGGTCGTTCCACCGTCAATGATCACTACCTGGCCCGAAGAAATCAGCTGCGCGCCCTTCTGCGCTACCTTTCTTTTGGCATCCATTTTAACGGACTGACGCTCTGCAAAAGGTACAATAGCGGAAGACGACGGCAGCGCACCGCCGTGAACACGCTGTAAACGCCCTTCTGCCGCCAGCTCGCGTAAATCACGCCGGATGGTGTCCTCAGAGACATCAAAGAGAATGCTGAGCGCTTTAGACTGGACCTGGCCTTCGGCGCCGAGCTTCTCTAGTATCAATTGTTTTCGCTGACTGGTGAGCATTCTGGATTCCTGATATTGCATGATAAATCTTGAAACTGCACGTTAATGCTGTTATTGATCGTTACTCTACGTAAGGAGGACAAAACGTGCAATCGAAACGTGCAGATGTGCGCATCATTAACGATGAAATATTGTCAGATAACTGGTACTTACTCAAAAAATATACCTTTGACCATCAACGACGCGATGGCGAATGGCAGCGACAAACACGTGAAGTCTATGACCGGGGGAATGGCGCGACTATTCTGCTCTACAACCGTGATAAAAAAACGGTGATTCTGACTCGCCAGTTCCGTTTCCCGGTCTTTATCAATGGTCATCAGGGTGATCTGATCGAGGCTGCTGCGGGCCTGCTCGACAATATGGATCCAGAGAGCCGAATAAAGGCAGAAGCGGAAGAAGAGACCGGGTTTAAGGTGTCGAGCGTGCAGAAAATCTTTGAAGCCTATATGAGCCCGGGTTCCGTTACGGAGAAACTCTACTTCTACCTTGCCGAATATCAGCCAAAGGATAAAACCAGCGCAGGCGGCGGTATCAAAGCGGAGGGTGAGGATATCGACGTGCTGGAGCTCCCCTTTGAGGACGCTTTGCGGGGCATTGAAACGGGCATGATTGTTGACGGGAAAACCATCATGCTGCTCTATCATGTTGCACTGAAAGGCATTCTGTAATCTGACCTTGTTGCGGCACCTGTCCCGGTGCAGGTGCCGGCCTGTGCTATCCTTGCTGGTACACGCAAAAAGGAGATCTAAAGATGGCCGACTGGAACCCTTCTCTTTATCTGCAATACGGTGCTGAACGCACGCGTCCTGCCGCTGAGCTACTCGCCAGAATCCCACTGGATGACGTCGCCACCCTCGCCGATTTGGGCTGTGGTCCGGGAAACAGCACGGCGCTGTTGCGCCATCGCTGGCCGAACGCACAGATTACCGGGGTCGATAACTCGCCTGCCATGCTGGAAGAGGCGCGCAGTGCGCTGCCGGGCTGCCGCTTTGTTGAGTCCGATATCCGCCAGTATAAGCCGGACCAGGCGCTGAATTTGATTTATGCCAATGCCTCATTGCAATGGGTTCCAGACCATTACGATCTTCTGCCTCACCTTGTTTCTCTCCTCGCGCTTAATGGCGTCCTGGCGATCCAGATGCCGGACAACTGGCTTGAGCCTACTCACGTAGCCATGCGCGAAGTGGCCCTGGAGCAAGACTATCCTGACCGCGGTAGAGAACCGCTGCCTGGGGTCCATGCCTACTATGACATTTTGTCCGAAGCCGGGTGTGAGGTGGATATCTGGCGGACGACCTATTTCCATAAAATGCGCTCGCATCAGGCCATCATTGACTGGGTCAGCGCCACCGGGTTACGCCCATGGCTCCAGGAACTGAACGAGCACGAACAGAAACGTTTCCTGAAACGCTACCATGAACTACTGGAAGAGCAGTATCCGCTCCAGGAAAACGGGCAGATACTGCTGGCTTTTCCTCGGTTGTTTATGGTTGCTCAGCGTCAACCCTGAGGCGGTAATCAGGAACGGGCTTCTTTCAGCAGCTGTTGAATCACCTGTTCCTGTTTATCGTAATTTCCCTCCCCAAAGGAGGTGTAGCGCAGCTGCCCTTTAGCATCAAAGTAATAATGCGCTGGCCAGTACTGGTTGCCGAAAGCATTCCAGATTTGGTAATTATTATCCGTCACAACCCGATACGGCAGCTGCCATTTATTCACCGCATTTTTTACCGACGAAATCGGTTTCTCCCACGGATATTCCGGGGTATGAACCCCAATCACGACCAGACCTTCCGACTGATACTTTGTGGCCCAGTCGCGCACATGCGGAAGCGTATGCTGGCAATTAATGCAGTCCCAGGTCCAGAAATCAATCAGGACCACCTTCCCGCGCAGCGATTCAGACGTGACAGGGTCACCGTTTATCCACCCTGTTCCACCGCTCAACGACGGCAGCTGGCTACTCGGCTCGGTCATCACCACCGGCTGGAGCTTCACCGCTTGTGTAGCGGGTTTTGCCAGATTCAGCAGCGTGGTTTCAAGACGGTCCGCCACCCCATTTGCGCCTTTCAGAACAGACGTCATTCCGGTCGCGTTAAAGACGACAGCCGCTAACATCACCACGCCAGCCCCCTGGCGAAGCTTCGCCATCAGCGCCGATTTTGCTCTCAGTGGTGCCATCAGCGTGCGGCCTCCGAGAACGAGTAAACCCAGCATTAACGCGCATCCACTGCCGTAGGCGGCAAGTAACGCCCCTGTCGCGATGGCTGAATGTCCCGCAATATTAAGGCTGAATATCGCCCCCAGAATGGGACCTGCGCAGGGGGACCAGAGCAACCCGACCGCCAGCCCGGCCAGAAAAGCAGATGCCATGCCGCGTGTTTGTCCGCTTCGGGTGTTCAGGACGTTTCCCGCGCTGACTGCTGGCCCGGCAATTCGCTGGGCAAAGGAGGGAAAAATTAACGCCAGCGCGGCCGTAGCCAGAATGATAAGCGCGATCCAGCGTCCAACGACGGTGGCTTCAGCTATCCACTCGCTGGCGACGGTGACAACCATCGCAACCAGGGTGAACATCACGATCATCCCCGCGAGCAGTGCCATAATATGTCGTCTTTGCCCCTGAAAACCGGCAAACAGGAGGGGAATAACCGGGAGCGTACATGGACTGAGCAGGCTTATCATCCCGCCCAGAAAAGCAATTATCAAAAACATAGAGACCTCACGATACAAGTCCTGCGACGCTGCAGTGAGGCTATTTCATCGTGCGGATGTGTTCAGGATATGTGTAAAAGCGCGGGTTTTGTCTGGCTCTGTATCTTCCCGGAAGGCAGATACAAAGCCATACAATTAACGTCGTGGGAGCGTAACGGAGACATCCAGCCCGCCCTCGGCGCGGTTCACCAGCTTCAGCTTGCCGTCCAGCTGTGCGGTCAGTTGCGCAGCAATTGCCAGACCCAGTCCGGTTCCACCGGTATCACGGTTGCGCGATGTTTCAACCCGATAAAACGGCTGCAATACGGCCTCCAGTTCGGCATCGGGTATTCCCGGGCCGCCATCAATAATGTGGATCACCACCTCACTGGCGGATGAATCATCAATGACAATGTTGGCGCGCTCGCCAAATTTCAGGGCGTTATCCAGCAGGTTGGTCATCACCCGGCGAAGCGCCTGCGGACGCGTGACAATCGGCAAACGGGATTCGCCCGCCTGAAATTGCACGTTTTTACCGATGTCCTGATAATCACAGGCGATGCTGTTTATCCAGGCATTAAGTTCCAGCTTCAGCGATGTCTCTTCCAGTGATTCTGATGACCGGGCATAGGCAATTCCCTCGCGCACCAGACGCGACATATTATCAAGGTCATCCATGAGCTTGTCGCGCAGTTCAGGGTGTTCCGCCATTTCGACCCGCAGCTTCATGCGGGTAATCGGCGTCTGGAGATCGTGCGAAATGGAGGCCAGAATCTGCGCACGTTCCCGGAGATAAGACTGAATACGTGCCTGCATGGCGTTGAAGGCATGGGCAGCCCGTTGTACCTCAAGCGGCCCTTTCTCGGTCATTGGCGTATTGGCCGCCGGATCCAGGGCGTCAACCGCGCGGGTAAACTGTGAAAAAGGCCGCACTACCTGCCGCACGGCAAACCAGGAGCAGGCCGCGAGCAGCAACAGTTGCAGGATGAGAACAACGGGCAGCCAGCTGGCGACCGGTGGCATGCGCGGGATCAGATCAATGGTCAACGGCGCGCCGTCGTGTAACGTAAGATGCGCCTGGATATGTGAAATGGCGCCAGGAACAGCCGTAAAGCTGAGCGGGTATTGTGCTGCCAGTGTCGCTTTTAGGGTACGGATGGCATCCCGGGAACGCATATCCGTCGGTGCGTTGCCCGGCTCACCCGGACCGAGGATATAACGATAGTTACCCCGCTCAAGGCGCGGCAGCCAGGCCGCCCGTTCAGTGGCCGGCAAGCGGTCTAAAATGGCCACGCTGGTCGCGACATCGTATTCCAGGTTACCGAGCATCACCGTGCGGGCGCTGTGCATTCGTTCTATCATGACCAGCGTCAGGCTCAGGGCGTTGGCCAGCAACAGGCCGGGAAGCACAATGATCAGCAAACGGGCCAACAGTGAGCGTGGCCAGAACCTCATTCGTTCGCCTCTTTGATCGTGACCGGCATGGTAAACACATAGCCCTCGCTGCGCACGGTTTTAATATAGGCGGGTGTACGCGCATCTTCATTCAGGCGTTGACGTACCCGGCTGACCAGCAGATCGATAGAACGTTCAAACAGTTCGGCGTCGCGCCCCTGCGTCAGGTTGAGCAGTTGATCGCGAGTCAACACGCGCTGAGGATGATCGAGGAAAACGCGCAGCAGGCGATACTCCGCCCCGCTGAGCGCCACAATCACCCCTTCCGGGTCTATCAGGTGGCGGGCAACGGTATCGAGCTCCCATTCACCAAACGTCACCAGTCGCCCTGCTTCTGTTACCTGTAAATTGGGCGGCATTGTACGAAAACGGCGTAAAATCGCTTTGATTCGCGCCAGCAATTCGCGCGCAACAAAAGGCTTCACAACGTAATCATCCGCGCCCATCTCCAGCCCCAGGATCCTGTCCGTCTCCTCATTACGCGCCGTCAGCATCAGGATAGGCAGATCTTTATGTTTGCCGACACGCAGTTGCCGACACAGCGTAAGACCGTCATCGCCGGGCATCATGACGTCCAGCACCACCAGGTCGATATGCTGTTTATCCAGCACGGCGCGCATCTCCTTGCCGTTGGCCGCGCCGGAGGCGCGATAACCGGACTTAACGAGATAGTCGACAATCAGTTCACGAATATCCCTGTCGTCATCGACGACAAGGATATGGTCAATATGCTCCACCGAAATCTCCAGACTGAAGGGTAACGTATTGAAAATAGCACATTTCAGAGTTTATCTGCGTCGACCACAGCGTTAACGAAATCCTGCGGATCTTCCTGAGGTGGATTGTGACCCACTGTCGCCCCAAAGGTGCGGTGTTCATACTTACCGGTAAATTTACCCGCGTAGGCCTGTGGTGCCGGATGCGGTGCCCCGTTATTTCCGCCTTCGATGGTGATCGTTGGTACGGTGATATTCGGCAGCGCGGCCAGTTTTTGTTCGTAGCTGTCGTATTTGCGCTCACCTTTTTCCAGCCCTAAGCGCCAGCGGTAATTGCTGAGCGTCACCGCGACGTGATCCGGATTATCGAGCGATTTGGCGCTGGCGTTGAAGGTTGCATCGCTAAATTTCCAGTCCGGTGAGGCCTGCGACCAGATCAAACGGGCGAAGTCATGCGTGTTTTTAGCGTAGCCTTCCGCACCGCGCTCGGTGGCGAAGTAAAACTGATACCACCACTGCTGCTCTGCTTTTGGCGGCAACGGTTGTTTGCCAATCTGTTGGCTGCTGATGAGATACCCACTCACCGAAACGAGTGACTTAACGCGTTCTGGCCACAGCGCCGCAACGATGTCCGCGGTGCGGGCACCCCAGTCGTAGCCTGCAAATACGGCCTGTTTAATATTCAGGGCGTCCATCAGATTAACAATATCTTTCGCCATCGCAGACGGCTGGCCGTTGCGCGGGGTTTTAGCTGACAGGAAGCGAGTGGTGCCGTAGCCGCGCAGAGAAGGCACAATGACACGGTAACCTTTTGCCGCGAGTGCGGGAGCGACTTCAGCATAGCTGTGAATATCGTAGGGCCAGCCGTGTAATAAAATGACCGGTTGACCGTCTTTCGGGCCGATGTCGACATACCCGACGTTAAGGTCGCCGGCGTTAATTTGCTGCGGGTGGTCAAAGGCTGCCGTGAAGCTGGTGCCGGTGACTTCGGCCTGACAGGACATCACGGTGCCAAGAGAAACGGTCAGAGCAAGGGTCGAGTAAGCGAGTTTGCTGAACATATTTGGTGTCTCCGATTGAGTTCAATTCACGGGGATATAACAACACCTCAATGTATAGCGGATATGTGCGAAAGCGGGTTTATTGCAAGCCTGTGTATGTATCAGGAAAACAGATACAGTGTGATACAAACACAGGCGTTTTAGCCTTAAAGGGAAAGGCGATAGCGAACGTAATCGTCGGCCTCACCGTATTGATCGTAGAGTTTACGCGCCGGGTTATTCTCCCGGGTGACCCAGTACAGTTTTGACCACCCTTCACGCTTACCTTCTGCAATCAGGGCATCTATAAGCGCTTTGCCCGCCCCCGCGCCGCGTTCAGCAGCATCAACAAACAGATCTTCCAGGTAGCAAATGGGCGCTGTTGACCAGGTTCCTTCGTGCAGAATACACATTGCGAAACCGATCACTTTTTCGTCCTTCTCTACCACGCGGCAGAACATCGACGATTGCGCTGAGAGCGCCCTCTCCCAGGTTGATGCGGTAACGGATTCCTCTAGATAGCACTCATAGAAATGGGTATAGCCATCCCACAGCGGTCGCCATTGAGAATAATCATCTTCGCGTAGCGGTCTTACCGTAACTGACATGTGTTCCTCGCAATATAAATTAATCATCATTTCTAAGCAGTGTAATATTGGATAAGCCCAGAAAAATACGCCTGTGCGTTTTGTGTGTTTCGCCCAGCGGCGCTACGCTTGCAGGGCCTACAATGAAATGTGCAATTTATTGATATTTAGGAAAATGTAGGCCGGGTAAGCGCAGCGCCACCCGGCAAGATAACAGAACCCAAACAAAAACATAACGCTTAAATACGGAGATCCGCGGATGACAATACCTACGCTCACGACTGAACGCTTACTGTTAAAACCGCTGGTTGCCGAAGATGCTGTCCAGATACAGAAGCTCTATCCGCGCTGGGAGATCGTGCGTTATATGGTCTCTTCGGTGCCCTGGCCTTACCCGGATAACGGTGCGGAAAATTATGTTAACAACGTGGCGCTGCCCGATATGGCAAAAGGGATTGCCTGGTTCTGGAGCATCCGGCGTCGCGAAGTACCGGATGAACTCATGGGTATTATCTGCCTGTACGATATTGAAGATAACAACCGCGGATTCTGGCTTGCACCGGAGTTTCAGGGTAAAGGCTATATGCGGGAGGCGAGCATTGCGGCGACGGATTACTGGTTCAATACGCTGAACAAAGCGGTGTTGCGTGCGCCGAAGGCCGCCGCCAACAGCCGCTCACGTCGTATTTCAGACAGCAGCGGCATGCGGCTTGTCAGAACGGAAAAGAAAGCCTACGTCAGCGGTATGCTTGACTCCGAACTGTGGGAGATCACCCGCGACGAGTGGAACGCCCGTCAGGTCAGCTGATAATGCTTATCTGGCATCAGCCTTTCCGGAATGTTCTCTTCATCGTTCATCTGCAGCAGATCGCGTTCCATATTATTGCAGATGGCGTCCAGCGGCAGGTCGTTATCTTCCGTACCAAATGGATCTTCCAGCTCTTCTGCCAGGGTATCCAGCGAGATAAAGGTGTAAGAGATCAGCGCGGAGACAAACGGTGTCATGTAATGCAGGTCCACAACCAGCGCGAACGGCAGCATGATGCAGAACAGATACACCGTGCGGTGCAAAATCAGCGTATAGGCAAACGGCACTGGCGTCGTCGCGATACGCTCGCAGCCGGAAAGGACGATGGACATGTCGTTCAAGCGGTTGTTCAGGCTATGGAAAAGAATGTCCGAAAGCTGACCGTTACGCCGCCGCACGGCAAGCCACTCCCCCATGATCAGTAGAATACGGTTGGCCGGCGAGTTGGCAGCCATCACGTGCCGTAAATCATCCGCAGCAAGATAACGAGCGAGTTCTTCAGCGTTCAGTTCCCGGCGCAAGGTCATACGCAGGCAGTTGGCAAAGGCAATCTGCAGGCGGACAAACTCACCCAAATATTTATCGTCAGGCAAGGTGTTTTTTACCTCGCGAAACAGCGAGCGTGCCGCTATCATCAACTGCCCCCAGAGCAGTCGAGCCTCGACGTAACGTGAATAACAGGCGTTGTTTCTGAAACCCAGAAAGATAGCAATCGCCACGCCGAGAATGCTGAAGGGCGCGACGGTAAATTTGATGCCCAGCGAGGTGTACCACGGCAGCATCAGGATCACGGCGATAGAAAGCAGGAAGTTGAGCAGCAGTCGGGTATAGATTTTGGGAAGTACCGAACCGTGCCAGACAAAAATCAGTTGTAGCCAGTGCTGTTTAGGACGAACAATCATAGTGAGTTTCAGGCAAGAAAAGAGCGTGGCTATTAAACGTGATCCCCCTCACGGTTGCAAGCATGTTAACGGGACATTGCATTTTCCCATCTACAAAGCGAAACATGCACGGTGCTGATTCTCTTTTTTAAAAACGGAGTCAATAGTATGTTGTAACTAAAATAGATTCTATTTAAACCCGGCCGCAGCCGGGTGACGTGATTAGCAAAGTGGTTTCACCGCTGCGCGCATTCCCTTCAGCAGAATGGCATCAAGATCCAGCGTCACCTGGTCCACCAGGCCGTTCACCTGCGTCAGGTCCAGCTCCCAGTGCTCTCTCTCGCTCAACACAGCCTGCACCAGTTCACGGGTACTTATCTGATTATCGCGGTGCCGCGCCCATAACTGCTGATAGCATTCCAGCCAGTACGCATCATCCTGTACCGGATAGCCCTCCCCGTTACGCTCCGCGCGATAAAACGCAATCAGGGCCGCTAACGCAAACGTCAGACGGGATGGTAACTGCCCCCTGACCTTCTGCCCGGCCAGCAATTGCGGCAGAATGCGGGTGCGGTATTTAGTCATGCCGTTGAGCGCAATCGAGAGCAACTGGTGTCTGATGTAAGGGTTCCGAAAACGCCCTGTTACCGCGCTGGCGAACGATTCCAGTTCATCACGTGGCAGATCGAGGACCGGAATAATTTCCTGATAAATCGCTTTTTCGACGAAGGCACAGATATCGGCATCATTCATCGCCTCACCGACCGTATCCAGCCCCGCCAGGAGCGCTACCGGCACCAGTGCCGTATGCGCACCATTCAGGATGGCGACTTTACGTTCTTTATAGGGTTTGATGTCATCCACAATCAGCACATTAAGCGGATACTTATCCAGACGCAGTTCTCGGGCAAGGAATGCAGGCCCCTGAATAACAAATAGGTAGAAGTGTTCTGCGGTATCCAGGAACGCATCGTGATATCCCAGCTCAGCTTCCAGCGCGGCCGCTTCATCGCGCGGGTAACCGGTCACGATACGGTCAACCAGCGTTGAGCAGAAATGGTTTGCTTCATTTAGCCACTGGATGAAAGCGGCAGGCAGCGCCCACTCCTGCGCATAACGCAAGACCAGTTCACGCAAGGCGTCTCCGTTGTAGTCTATCAGCTCACACGGAATGATGATCCAGCCCTTATCGGTCGCACCATTGAAGTGGCTGAAGCGCTCAAACAGCAGGCGCGTCAGTTTCGCCGGATAGCTCACGGCAGGCGCATCGTCGAATTTGTCACCCGCGTGATAGCCGATCCCGGCCTCGGTGGTGTTCGAGAAGACAAAACGCATATCGGGGTTGTGGGCCAGTTTCAGGAACGCATCATACTGGCTGTAGACGTCGATCTCCCGGTTAACCGAGCGGATAAGACGGCTCTCACTTACCGTTTCGCCCTGCTCATTCAGGCCGCGAATGATGGTGGTATAGAGGCCATCCTGGGTGCTCAGCGAGGGCGGGAAAGCACTCTGAATGGGGCGAACGATAACCACACCGGCATTGAGATCGGTATGTTCATTTAGCAGGTCAATTTGCCAGTCGACAAACGCACGCAGGAAGTTGCCTTCACCAAACTGGATGATGCGTTCAGGGTATTGAGCACCGGGAAAATCACGACGGTTAAGCGTGTTCACAATGGGTTCCTTTTATGATTAGTCATACAGCCTGATAAGATTGGTACGATAACTTATCAAAACTTTCCGACCAGGAACCCTGTTTCGATCAATTCACGGCGTGGTTGTGACGAAAATTATAAGAATTTGTAGAACACGGACGTCGCCGTCATGGCACCGTCCGGCATCAGGGCGTAGCGCGGGATCTCACCGACCTTTTGCCAGCCGGCACGCTGATAAAACGTCTCAGCGCCGCTGCCGGTGGAGGTATCGAGTACCAGAACCGAAATATTTCTGGCGCGGGCTTCAGCCTCAAGCGCTTCCATCAGCGCCATCGCGGCCCCTTTGCGACGCGCTTTTTCATGTACCAGAAGTTTTGCCACATCGGCACGATGAGGTTGATTCTCTGGCTGGTCGGTAATCAGTTGCACCGTTCCGATAACCCCCAGCTGGGGATCAACGCTGGCAAGTACAACGCGCTCATGGCGCCCTACGCTTTCAGCAATACCGAGCCAGAATGAACGGGCCTTCTCGAGGCTAAACGGCAACATGAAGCTGACGGATGCGCCGCCGCTCACGCAGTTTTCGAGGATCCCGGCCAGCGCATCAAGATGAGTGAGAATGTCGTCACGGGTGAAGTTTTGGATATGCAGTGAGGTATTCATTGTTTGTCCTTACGTTGAATACCCACACTTTGCATTTAACATTTTCTTAACGCAATCGGGTCAGTCATACGCTTTTGTTATATCACCGCCCGCGCTGCCGCTGCTGCTTCATGGCATACATTTTTGCATCGGCATCGTTGAGCCACTTTTGCAGGTCGTTACTGTTGTGATCAAATTCACTCAGCCCCCAGGAGAACTTCAGCGGCCATGGGTGTAACTTGCGCGCATTGTAGTTTTCGACCTGCTCGGCGAGATACTGCATGGCAATCCACGCCCCCTGCTCATCCGTGTCGGCAAACAGCACCGCAAACTCATCGCCACCGAAACGAACCAGCAGATCCGCTTCACGGAAAGAGGTACGCATCAGTTGCGCCATGACTTTAAGCGCCTTATCCCCCTCCTCATGCCCGTAACGATCGTTAATCTCCTTGAACCGATCCAGATCCAGCCATCCGAGCGTCAACGGCTCAGCACGGCGTCGGGCAATGGAAAGCGTGAACCGCACAAGCTGATTAAAGCCGCGTCGGTTGAATAACCCGGTTAACTCATCCGTGGTCGCCGCGCTGATGGCGGCAAACTCATCCTCAGCCAGCGCGCCCAGGTCACCCAGTACGGCGAGATCGGCCGCTGAAAACTCGCGAGGAGCGTAATCAATCAGGCAAAGCGAGCCAACGCTTGCGCCGTCTCGTAAGCGCAGCGGGAAGCCCGCGTAAAAACGCACGCCGGGCTCACCGGCCACCAGCGGGTTATCCGCGAACCGGTCATCCTGACGCATATCCCCTACCACCAGCGGAGCTTCAGCGAGGATCGTATGGCCACAGAAAGATATGTTACGCGGAACGGAACCGGGTGCCTGTCCATCCGCCGATTTCACGATCAGCGAGTGCTCATCAATAAGATTGACCATCGCCAGTGGCACCTGGAAAAAGCGTTTCGCCAGGCGCGTTAAGCGGTCAAACGCCGGGGAACTGTCGATCTCAAGCAGACCCGATTCGCGCAGCGAGTGAAGTCGGTCTGTTTCATTTTCAGGTGTTGCAGGTGCTTTCATAATGTCTCCTGACGTAAAGCGTCACTCAAAGCGTAGCTTAAACAGAGACATTGTCAGTGTGCGAATATCCTGTTAAGCCGCTATCTAATTCACGTCAATGCCTTATAACGATTAACGCAGCTCAGTTTCACTCCCGGCACTGGCGGCAAGTTGCTCATCCGCCAGCCGGGCGCTGGTACGATTTCGACCCGCCTTTTTTGAACGATAAAGATGATCGTCCGCCTCGGCCATCAGCTTGTTGAAGACCTCCGTCAACTGCCATGACTCCGCCTTTCCGCTTCCAAGGCCAATACTGACCGTCAGATAAAGCGTCTGCTGACGCCAGGTGAAAGGATGGCTGGCCACGGTACTCCTGATACGTTCCGCCAGTGCATAGCCGTGTTGTTCATCGCCCGAATTAACGACCACAGCAAACTCCTCTCCCCCCATGCGGGCCACCATCCCGTCTTCACCAACGACCTGCTGAACCTGGCGGGCAAAGGATGCCAGCACGCGGTCGCCGCACTCATGACCGTAGTTATCATTGATGCTTTTGAAGTAATCAATATCGAGCAGCATGACGGTCAGAAAACGTGGATGACGGTGCGTTTCTTCGCGTTTTAGCGCCTCGTAAAGCCCGGAACGCGAGTAGACGTGGGTCAGAAAGTCATAATCCGCCCGCAGGGATACCTGACGGATCAGGGAATTAATCGCCGCCATGCTGACGGAGACCATCACCGGGCAGATCGCCATCGTGGCAATACCCAGCCGCGCAGAAAACATCATCGGGGTCGAGAGCGGCGTCGCCACGGCGATATTTATGATGGAGTTGGCGACCAGAATGATTTCAATCGCCCCTGTAATAAACGTCAGCAGGCAGGTCGCAGGCAGCGAGTAGCGTACCGCACACCAGATAAGCGCAGGCAGCGGAAATGCGAGGCTTCCCGCTCCGCCAATCACCACCGAGGCAGCCACCGAAACAACCAGCGCGACGATCGGTAACAGTTTCTCCAGATTTACCCTGAGTTCCCGCACCGGCAAACCGAGGGTAAGTATGCACGGCACAACGAGTACGCCAGTGGAGAATTGTTCGCTAAACCAGTCGGCAAACAGCGGCCAGAAGGTATGACTGTCTATCCCCACGGACCCGAACGCACCGAGCAAGGCACACAGCAGCGCAGCAATCAGGCAGTAGTTAAACAGCCGTAATGCGTTGAGCGGATCGGGGGTTTTCTTCATCAACCGTCTGTCACGCTGAACCAGCACGGCGACAACGACGATAAAGATCATATTAGACAGGTTTATGACCACCGAGGCCATTCCCCAGTTAGTCGTCACCGCGTCGTACATCAGCATCGCGACATAACATACCGCGTAGTAATGCAGGCGATGCAGAAACACATAACGGGCAAAGATCCCTGCCATAACGCCATTCAGCGGCCAGAACAGGGATAAGGCCTCGACCAGCCGCAATTCCGCGCCCACAAAATAAAAGAGAGTGGTGAGAATAAATATCGCCGAGGCATTACGCAGCGGCGTGTCGGGTTGGAACAACCTGAAGGCGGTGAGAGCAGAACGCATTAAATATCATTCCATATGAATGCTTATGGCAAATATTGCGGTCGTCAGCATGATCGGGACTAACTTAACCTGCATCTATAACACAATTACAACAGGATCATAACTCGTCAAATTTGGCTGTTCATCTGTATCACCAGCCAGTGGTGGATCACGCTGACGATATAATGTTGTTGCTGCGCAGTCAGTTGCACGCCCTGGGGAATATTATGCCATTTTGCCAGACAGCCCCGGCAGCAGGTCGCCGTGGCATGCTGGGCGATAAATACCGGGTGACCGCGCATGGGCGTCTGTTTACCGTCGTTGGCAGGTTGCGCCGGTGCAAGGCGTTTTTTAACGAAATCCGCAGCATGCTGGTCAATGGTGTCGGGTCCTTTGTCCCAGCAGTACTGCCGTTCTTTATTGCCTAAACGAAAGCGCGAGCGAAACGTCGATCGCGCCAGGCGGGAAAAAAGCGGATCCAGATCGGACATCAGTATACGGAACGTCCCAGACGTTGGGTCAGTTTCTCCAGCACCGCCACACCGGCAAGTGAATTTCCCGTTTCATCCAGCTCCGGGCTCCAGACGGCAATCGCCATTTCATGCGGCACAATCGCCACGACTCCGCCGCCAACGCCGGATTTGGCCGGAAGCCCAACCCGCCAGGCAAACTCGCCCGCGTTTTGATACATGCCGCTGGTCGCCATCAGGGCGTTGACCTGCCGCGCCTGCAGTGGGGAAACGACGTCCTGATCGAGATGCGGCGCGTGCCCCTGGTGCGCCAGAAACAGGAACGTCTGGGCCAGCTCAACGCAGCTCATTTTCAACGCACAGTAGTGGAAGTAGTTTTGCAGTACGGTCGCCACGTCGTTATGAAAGTTGCCGAAGGATTTCATCAGCCAGGCGATGGCCGCGTTACGGGCGGAGTGCTCAAACTCCGAGCGGGCCACTACCGAATCATAGGCAAGATCGTCAACGCCCGAGAGCTGACGAACAATCTCCAGCATTCGCTGACGCGGTGCGCTGAGACGGCTTTGCAGCATATCGCAGACCACCAGCGCCCCGGCATTGATAAAAGGGTTACGCGGTTTACCCTGCTCGATTTCAAGCTGAAGCAGTGAGTTGAAAGGCTGGCCGGACGGATCTTTACCGACACGCTGCCAGATCTCGTCTTCCTCGTACTGGCGCATCGCCGCAACCAGGCTCAGCACTTTCGAAATTGACTGAATCGAAAAACGTTCAGTGGCATCCCCTGCCTGGTATCGCTGTCCGTCGATGGTACAGATCGCAATCCCCAGCTTATTCCCGCTGACCGAGGCAAGAGCCGGAATATAGTCGGCAACCTTACCCTTTCCCAATAACGGACGAACCTGCGCCAGAATCTCGTCCAGCATCTCATTATGGATGACCGCAGCCACTCTTTGCTCCTTGCCCTCAGGCTAAAACGGGCTGCGAGTATAACAGAGGCTTATGTATTGCGTCAGGCGCTAAGACGAAAACGCGAAACGGCCTGCAATAAAAGATCGGATTGCTTTTGCAGTCGCTCAGAGGCCTCTGAGGCATCAGAAACCAGCAGATCCGTCTGGCGTGAAACCTGATTCAGCGCCTGAAGCTGACGCGTCATCTGGTGAATACTCTCTCCCTGGCTGAGCGTAGCGGTTGAGATTTCATTCAGCAAACTGCTTAAGTTGCCGACCAGACCGGTGACCTGCTGCAAATTGTCTTCCATCAAATTCACCGCGCGGGATCCGTCTTCAATGCCCTGCAAAGAGCGATTGATAAGTTCCTGGATGGTCTGCGTTGAGTGGCTACTCTTTCTGGCAAGCAGGCCGACTTCCCGGGCGACAACGGCAAACCCGCGTCCATGGTTACCGGCATGGGCGGCTTCAATGGCGGCGTTTAACGCCAGAATATTGGTCTGAAACGCCACGCTGTCGATCATCGCCACGATCCCGCGCATTTCAGAAGATCGCTCGACGATCGCCTGCATGGACGCATTCACGGTCGACATCATCTGGTCACCGCCTACCGCGGCCTGACGCGCTTCGTCCGCGCGCGAGCTGGCGAGTCTGGCGTAGCCGGTATTCCCTTCCACATGCGTTTCCAGCGTCGCGATATGGGTCGTGACCTCTTCCAGCTCTTTTGCCTGACGCGCCGATTGCTGATACAGCTTCTGATTCCCCTGCGCCAGGGAGCCGATATTTTCAACCATTGCGGTCGTGGCATGGCTGACCTGGGTCACCAGCTGCTGCAGACCGTGCTGCATGGTGGCGATACTGTCGCTAAGCTGCCCCGTCTCACGATTAAAACGCCTGACGGCAGGCGGCGTACCGGAAAGATCTCCGGCTGCCAGCTGGTTAATATGCGCAATCAGTCGACGTAACGGCGTGATCACCCACCTGGACATGCCGAACCAGACGGCAACGGCGATGGCGAGCAGTAAAACCGGCGCAATCAGGAACAACGTTTGCAGCCTTGAAAGCTGCGTCATAAGAGCCTGACGCCCCTGCATGGCCTGCTTCTCGCTGGCCTGCTGATAACGGGCGTAGTTATCGTTGAAGTCGCTCTGAAACGCCTGGGCAGGGACAGCAAAAAAGGCATCAATGATGTGGTTTCTGACAAGCGCTTCCGATTGCTCTTTAATGGCACCGTAGAAAAGCTGATAGCTGTTCACCAGGGCCTCATCTTCCGGCGGGCTGAGTGCCCGCCAGGCTTGCCACGCCTGCTGAGAAACCGCCAGCGACGCTTGCGCCTCATCCATCAGACTGTGCCAGCTTCCTTCTGAACCGGTCTCTTTATCCTGCATAAACCAGACGCCGGAGCGGTTAAGCAGATCGCTTGCCGCCAGCAGGGAGACACGCGCCAGATCAAGCTTGCTCTGTTGCTGATACGCCAGCAGATTTTGCTGCTCGTTGCGCTGAGCGTCCTTCAGGGAGGCGTTAAGCAGAAAAGATGAGGAGAGTTGCAGTGCGGAGAAAAGGCCAATAATACAAAAGATACCCGTCAGCAGGCCAAATTGACGTGGGATACAGCGCTGCGCAATACGACGAAAAATTTGCGTTAGGTTCATGATTTTCTTCAGTAACAAGACGTTAGACGCGTGCGAGTCTACGAAACGAAAATGACAGAACCATTGCAGAGAAATGACAGTGGCCCTCAAATTGAGGGCCACTACAAACAAATTACACTCTGTTCTTCCACACCGTCTGCACGTTACAGAATTCATGCAGGCCGAAATGGGAGAGCTCGCGGCCAAAACCACTCTTCTTCACACCGCCAAAGGCCACGCGCGCATCGCTGGCGCTGTAACCATTGATAAACACCCCACCGCACTCCAGCTCGCGAGAGAATTTATCCGCAAGCGCGGCGTCGGCGGTGAAGACCGTAGCAGAGAGGCCAAAGTCGCTGTCGTTTGCCAGCGTCAGGGCGTGCTCAGCATCTTTCGCGACGGTAATAGCCGCTACCGGACCAAACAGTTCCTGGCGGAAGGCCGTCATCGACGGCGTGACGTTCGCCAGCACGGTAGGCGCGTAATAATTCCCCTCGCCGCTGATTTTCTCTCCGCCCAGCAGCAGCGTGGCCCCCTCAGCCAGGGTGGCCTGAACCTGCTGATGCAGTTCATCGCGCAGGTCAAAACGCGCCATCGGGCCAATGTAGTTCTCTTCTTCATCGGGTGTGCCCATCTTCAGGGCGGCTACGCCCGCGACGAAGCGTTGGGTAAAGATATCCGCAATACCCTCTTCAACAATAAAGCGTTTGGCGGCCGCGCACACCTGCCCGGTATTCTGATAGCGACCCGCCACCGCCGCTTTCACGGCGAGATCCAGGTCAGCGTCGTTGAGCACGATGAACGGGTCAGAGCCGCCCAGCTCAAGCACGCATTTTTTCAGCGCAGCACCTGCCTGGGCACCAATTGCGGCCCCGGCACGCACGCTGCCGGTAACGGTCACCGCCGCAATGCGACGGTCGTTAATCGCCTGGCTTACGCCGTCATTGGTGGCATTAACCCAGCCAAAAACGCCTTCCGGGAAACCGGCATCCGCAAAAATCTGTGCGATAAGATCCGCCGAGCCAAGCACGTTTGGCGCGTGCTTAAGCAGATAGCTGTTACCTGCCAGCAGGATCGGCACCGCCCCGCGCAGTACCTGCCAGAGCGGGAAGTTCCACGGCATCACCGCCAGAATCGGCCCCAGCGGGCGGTATTCAATAACCGCGTTGTGGTTTTCCACCTGGGTTGGCTCTGCATTCAGCATGGCCGGGCCGTGTTCCGCATACCAGTCACACAGACCCGCAGATTTTGCCACTTCCGCCCGCGCCTGCAGAACCGGTTTGCCCATCTCCCGGGACATCATCCGGGCCATCTCTTCCGCACGATGACGCAGCGCAGCACCGAGATCGCGCAGCTTCTGCGCCCGCCGGGCGACGCTTTCGCTCCGCCACTGACGAAAACCGGCATCAGCCCGGGCGATAGCCTGTTCAACCTCTTCCTGTGTCGCCCACGGGTACGCGGCGATCGTTTCACCCGTAGCCGGGTTAACAGACAGGGCATGTGTAGCAGATGAATAAGTCATGATGTTCTCCACGCATTTCGGTTGATTAATTGTGGCTTACTCTGCTATTTCTTAGAAATGAATAATACTAACCACCTTATTCACGAAACGAGAATACTATGGATTTAACCCAGCTTGAAATGTTTAACGCCGTCGCGCTGACGGGGAGCATCACCCAGGCGGCGCAGAAGGTGCATCGCGTTCCCTCGAACCTGACAACACGCATCCGCCAGCTGGAAGCCGATCTCGGCGTTGAGCTGTTTATTCGTGAGAACCAGCGTTTGCGGTTATCTCCCGCCGGGCATAACTTCCTGCGCTACAGCAGACAGATTCTGGCGCTGGTGGATGAAGCGCGCATGGTCGTCGCGGGGGATGAACCACAGGGGTTATTTGCTCTTGGCGCGCTGGAAAGCACCGCTGCCGTGCGCATCCCTGAATCGCTGGCGCAGTTTAACCAGCGTTATCCGCGCATCCAGTTTGCCCTCTCTACCGGCCCTTCCGGAACGATGATAGAGGGTGTACTGGAGGGAACGCTGAGCGCCGCCTTTGTTGACGGGCCGCTGTCACACCCGGAACTGGAGGGGATGCCGGTCTACAGGGAAGAGATGATGCTGGTCACGCCTGCCGGGCATACGGGGGTCACACGCGCCACGCAGGTGAGCGGCAGCGACGTTTATGCCTTTCGCGCCAACTGCTCATATCGCCGACATCTTGAGAGCTGGTTTCATGCAGACGGCGCGACGCCTGGCCGCATTCACGAGATGGAGTCCTATCACGGCATGCTCGCCTGCGTCATTGCGGGCGCGGGCATCGCGCTGATGCCGCGCTCCATGCTGGAAAGTATGCCAGGACATCATCAGATTGAGGCCTGGCCGCTGGCTGAAAACTGGCGCTGGCTTACCACCTGGCTGGTGTGGCGACGGGGGGCGATGACCCGCCAGCTGGAAGCGTTTATAGCGCTGCTAAACGAACGTCTTCAACCAGCGCCTTCTCCATAAACAGGCTAAGCGGGTCGTCAACATAGGGGGCAAATGCCGGGCGCAGTTCGTACCCGCACTGTTCATACAGACGAACCGCGGCGTGTTGTTTTATCCCTGTCTCCAGCCGTACCGTGTGGCAATGACGGCTCAGGGCCTCATCTTCCAGGGCAGCCAGCAGCCTCTCTCCCAGATGCTGTCCCCGGTGGGTCGGGTCAATATAGACCCGTTTCATCTCACCGGTTCCATCCCCGTTAAGCACGATGGCTCCACAGCCAACGGCCTGAAGCTGCTGGTCACGAATGATCATCAGGATAAGCGATGCGTCGGGCAGCGCTGAAAGATCGAGCAGATGATTGCTTTCTGCGGGATAGAGTTCGCTCTGATAGCGGTCAAGGGCTGCAATCAGTGTGAGGATGTCCGGATGACGAGCGGATTCAGAGGTAATGGAATACATGGCAGGCTCCTTGCTGTTTTTATTTTAAAATAGCGCAGCTCTGCCATGGTGCTTCATAGTATTAACTTATCGCGCTGCCCGGCTAGCGCAAAAAGATACGGCCTTTCAGATACAACGTGGCCTGACCGGCGATCAACACGCGATCGCCCTTCAGTTCACAGCGCAGATCGCCGCCACGATACGACACCTGACGTGCGTTCAGTGACGTTTTACCCAGCTTTTCGCTCCAGTAGGGGATCAACATGCTGTGCGTGGATCCGGTAACCGGATCTTCCGGCACCCCTTCGCCCGGGCAGAAAAAGCGGCTGACGAAGTCATAGTCTTCTCCAGGCGCCGTTACGCAGACCATTTTCCCCAGCGGAACCATTGCCGCGATATCCGGCGTGAGCGCCTCCACCTGCTGCTGGCTCTCCAGCACCACGATATAGTCTCGTCCGGCGCGTACCTCTTTCGCCTTTGTGATGCCCAGCGCGCTGAACAACGCTGCCGGGGGATTATCGACGGCCTCCGTCGGCCACGCAGGGAAATTCAGCGTCAGCCAGTCGCCGCTGCGCTTGACCGTCAGCTCGCCCACGAAGCGCGTGGTAAAGTGAATTTCGGTATGCGGATAATCCAGATATTCAAAAATCACGTGTGACGCCGCGAGGGTCGCGTGTCCGCACAGGTTAATTTCGTGCAGCGTGGTAAACCAGCGCAGTTCAAACCCGTCGTCGGTTCGCACAAAAAAGGCGGTCTCAGACTGATTATGCTGCTGCGCCATTTTAAGCAGCGTCTCATCGGGCAGCCACTCCTCCAGCGGGCAAACCGCCGCCGCATTACCGCCAAACGCCCTGTCGCTGAAGGCATCCACCAGATAAAAATCAATTTCCTGCATTGTCTCTCCCTCTCTTGTTATCAGTTTTTAGCGCAGATACACCGTGCCTTTCAGGTAGCACGACGCCTGACCGCTCATCAGCACCCGTTCCCCTCTCAGTTCACAACGCACGTCACCGCCCCGCGCCGACACCTGACGGGCAAACAGGGTCGTTTTGCCCAGTGTTTCACTCCAGTAGGGGATCAGCATCGTGTGCGCGGACCCGGTGACCGGATCTTCCGGGACGGAAACGCCCGGTGAGAAGAAGCGGCTGACAAAGTCATATTCCCCCTCGCCCGGTGCCGTCACGCTAACTTTGTGCTCACCCGGTGTCATCGCAGACAGGTTCGGCATAAGGGCTTCAACCTGCTGGCGGTTTTCCAGGACGATCACCCACGCGCGCCCTTTACGGGCGTCAACGTAGTGGCGGATACCCAGCGCCGCGATCATCTCTGGCGGTGGCGTCTCTTTATGTGTCGGACACGCCGGGAAATCCAGCGTCATCCACTCTCCCTCCCGGCTGACCGTCAGGCGGCCAGATGCGGTGTCGAAGTGGATCCGCGAGTCGGGGTAATCCAGTTCATGAAACAGGACGTACGCGGCGGCCAAAGTGGCATGCCCGCAGAGATTAACTTCGGTGAGCGTTGTAAACCAGCGTAGCTCAATGCCCCCTTTGCTGCAGACGAAAAAGGCCGTTTCCGATTGATTATGCTGTTGCGCCATTTTCAGTAGCGTTTCATCGGGTAACCATTCTTTCAGCGGACAAACCGCCGCCGGATTGCCACCAAACGAAGTATCGCTGAACGCATCTACCAGATAAAAATCAATCTCCTGCATTGTCTTACCGCCTGTTTTTGTTGTGTTGTTCTTTTATATTCAATGAAAACACCCTCCCCGGCTACCGCTTTCACAAGGTAAATATTGAGATCTGCGTCACATAATGGTTGAGTTTTCGCCGTTTGACGTTTTAAGATCGTCTCCTCTTCTTTCCAGCAACGAATCTCCGACATCCCTATGACAACGAACACAGTTTCCCG
The DNA here is from genome assembly GCF_001729765.1 of Enterobacter kobei. Lineage (NCBI taxonomy): Bacteria > Pseudomonadati > Pseudomonadota > Gammaproteobacteria > Enterobacterales > Enterobacteriaceae > Enterobacter > Enterobacter kobei. The sequence goes on along the minus strand of NZ_CP017181.1, from coordinate 2,350,106 downwards.
CAGGGTTGCGTGGCTACGCGTGGTCACGCTGGCCATTGCCGCGTTTATTTTCAACACCACAGAGTTTGTTCCGGTTGGGCTGTTGTCTGACATTGCCGACAGTTTCCAGATGGAAACGGCTCAGGTGGGCATTATGTTGACCATCTACGCCTGGGTGGTGGCGCTTATGTCATTGCCGTTTATGCTGCTGACCAGCCAGATGGAGCGGCGCAAACTGCTGATCGGTCTCTTCGTGTTGTTCATCGCCAGCCATGTTCTGTCGTTTATGGCGTGGAATTTTACGGTGCTGGTCATGAGCAGGATTGGCATTGCATTCGCCCATGCGGTGTTCTGGTCGATCACCGCGTCGCTGGCTATACGCCTGGCCCCGGCGGGTAAACGCGCCCAGGCGCTGAGCCTGATTGCCACCGGCACCGCGCTGGCGATGGTGCTGGGTCTGCCGATTGGCCGTATCGTGGGGCAATACTTCGGCTGGCGTACGACCTTCTTCGCGATCGGCATGGGGGCACTGGTTACGCTGGTGTGTCTGATTAAGCTGCTGCCCGCGCTGCCGAGCGAACACTCTGGCTCGCTGAAAAGCCTGCCGCTGTTGATGCGTCGCCCTGCGCTGCTGAGTATCTATCTGCTTACCGTAATCGTGGTGACCGCGCATTACACGGCGTACAGCTACATTGAACCGTTTGTTCAGGTGGTGGCAGGGTTTAGCGCCAATTTTGCCACCCTGTTACTGCTCATCCTCGGTGGTGCGGGCATTATCGGCAGCGTGCTGTTTGGCAAGCTGGGTAATCAGCATGCTTCCTTGCTTGTGAGCGGCGCCATTGGCCTGCTGCTCGCCTGCCTGCTGTTGCTGATGCCCGCCGCGGGCAGCGAAAACCATCTGGCGATCCTGAGCCTGTTCTGGGGCGTGGCGATCATGATCATCGGCCTTGGCATGCAGGTAAAAGTGCTGGCGCTGGCACCGGACGCGACGGACGTTGCCATGTCACTGTTCTCGGGGATATTTAATCTGGGCATCGGCGCGGGCGCGCTGGTGGGAAATCAGATTAGCCTTCATGTCTCGATGTCGGCGATTGGGTATCTGGGCGCTATTCCAGCCCTGGTCGCGCTTATCTGGTCAGTGCTCATCTTCCGCAAATGGCCGGTGGCGCTGGAGGAACAGAGTCAGCACGGGTGACGTTTGTTTGTGCCGGGTGGCGCTGCGCTTACCCGGCCTACAAGCCTGTAATAACCCAGGCCGGGTAAGGCGAAACCGCCACCCGGCAATCACCTCAGTGGTAAGTTTTAATAATCTCCAGCACGCCGTTAATAATAAACTGCACGCCCATACAGACCAGTAAGAAGCCCATCAGACGTGAAATAGCTTCGATACCGCCCTTGCCTACCCAGCGCATAATCGCACCGGAACTGCGCAGTGACCCCCACACAATGATCCCGATAATCGCAAAAATCAGCGGTGGCGCAACCGTCAGGACCCAGTCCGGGAAGGTGGCGCTATCACGGACCGTAGAGGCGGAACTGATGATCATCGCGATGCTACCCGGCCCCGCCGTGCTCGGCATAGCCAGCGGCACAAAGGCAATATTTGCACTCGGTTCGCTTTCCAGCTCTTCGGATTTGCTTTTGGCCTCCGGCGACTCATGCGCTTTCTGCGCCGGGAACAGCATGCGGAAACCGATAAAGGCGACAATGAGTCCCCCGGCGATGCGCAGGCCAGGGATGGAAATCCCGAAGGTGTTCATCACCACCTGTCCCGCATAGTAAGCCACCATCATGATGGCAAACACATAGACGGAAGCCATCATTGACTGATGGTTACGCTCGACGCTGTTCATATTCCCTGCCAGCCCGAGGAAAAGTGCCACCGTCGTTAACGGGTTTGCCAACGGCAGCAGCACCACCAGCCCAAGACTCACTGCTTTAATTAAATCCAACATAATGCATCGTCGTCCTTATCCATATTCATCCCCGCAAGTATAGGGGGAAAGTGTGACGTTAAGCCATCTGCGCAACGTAACGATTATTTTCCGTAAGTAAGGATAACCCTGAGTTATCTATATGATTTGAAAGCGTTCAAAAAAAGTTCATGAAACGTTTTAGCAATTCGTGGCATCGGCTGATTCATTCAGTTGACTTATACTTGCCTGAGCAATAATATCTGCCGTAACTAAACTACTTGCCAGGGCAACCATTGTGAAAAGCACCAGTGATATCTTTAACGACGTTGTTCCGCTGGGTCGTCTTATTCATATGGTTAACCAGAAAAAAGATCGCCTGCTCAATGACTATCTGTCACCGCTGGATATCACCGCAACACAGTTCAAAGTGCTGTGTTCCATTCGCTGCGAAGTGTGTATCACGCCGGTTGAGCTGAAAAAGGTGCTCTCTGTCGATCTGGGTGCGTTAACCCGCATGCTGGATCGTCTCGTCTGCAAAGGATGGGTAGAACGAAGCCCTAACCCGAATGACAAACGCGGCGTGCTGGTCAAGCTCACCTGCGATGGCGCGGCCATGTGCGAGCAATGTCATCAATTAGTAGGACAAACACTGCATCAGGAACTAACAAAAAACTTAACGGCAGATGAAGTGGCAACCCTTGAGCTTTTGCTGAAGAAAATACTGCCGTAAACAGAAAAGAGGTATGACGATGTCCAGACGCAATACTGACGCTATCACCATTCATAGCATTTTGGACTGGATCGAAGATAACCTGGAATCGCCGCTCTCCCTTGAAAAAGTGTCAGAGCGTTCAGGTTACTCCAAATGGCACCTGCAACGGATGTTCAAAAAAGAGACCGGCCATTCACTAGGTCAATATATTCGCAGTCGCAAGCTGACGGAAATTGCCCAGAAACTGAAAGAAAGCAATGAGCCGATCCTTTATCTGGCAGAGCGTTACGGATTTGAATCACAGCAAACCCTGACGCGTACGTTTAAGAACTATTTTGACGTGCCGCCTCATAAGTACCGAATCACCAGCGTACCCGGAGAATCCCGATACCTGTATCCGTTAAAACATTGTAGTTAATCATCGCCTGTAAAAGACGTAATCGAGGAAATCATGAAAGTTATCGCCTCCGCCGCCCTCGCCTTGCTGGTGCTGTTTTCCAGCCAGACCTTTGCGGAGCAAACCCCAGGTGCAACGCAGCAAAATAATCGTGGCACGATGATTTTGCCGTCAGCACATGACCAGTCACCCTATGATTTCAACCACATGGGGACTGGTAGCGACAAATCCGACGAATTAGGCGTGCCTTATTATAATCAGCACGGCTTCTGATTCGTTTTTGCCCCGCCACTGCGGGGCTTTTTTATGCTCTAGCCTCTGACGCGCGCCGCCCGCCGTACCCGCAAGCCAAACACGTTGATATACAGCCCCGCCATAATCAGCACTGCCCCCAGCAACTGCAGCGCGCTCAGCGTTTCATCCAGCAATAGCGCCGCACTGGCGAGCCCAACCACCGGCACCAGCAGAGACAGGGGCGCCACGCGCCAGGTTTCATAACGCCCCAGCAGCGAACCCCAGATCCCATAGCCCACAATCGTGGCGACAAAGGCCAGATAAATCAGAGAAAGGATCGTGGTCAAATCGATATCGACCAGGCTTCTCAGCATCACATCCGGGCCATCCAGAATAAACGACGCCGCCAGAAACGGGATGACCGGAATTAACGCGCTCCAGACCACCAGCGACATCACCTGCGGCCGCGCCGCGTGCTGCATAATCAGCTTGTTGAAGATATTCCCGCACGCCCAGCTCAGCCCCGCCGCCAGCGTAAGCATAAAGCCCAGCAGCGCCACATCCTGACCATTCAGGCTGGCTTCAATCAGCACCAGTACGCCAAACACCGCCAGCGTAATCCCCGCCAGCTGTTTGCCCTGCAAACGTTCGCCAAATACGAACGCACCGAGAATGATGGTAAAGAACGCCTGCGCCTGCAAAACCAGCGAGGCAAGACCGGCAGGCATACCAAACTTGATGGCGCAGAAGAGAAACGCGAACTGGCCAAAGCTGATGGTCAGGCCATAGCCCAGCAGTAATTTGAACGGGATTTTTGGACGCGCAACAAAAAAGATCGCCGGGAACGCCACTAACATGAAACGCAAACCGGCCAGCATAAGCGGGGGCATATTGTGCAATCCCAGCTTAATGACGACAAAATTGAGCCCCCATACTACGACCACCAGCAACGCCAGCAGTCCGTCTTTACGCGTCATACCCTGCCCCTGAATTATTAATAATTTGTTAACACTTCAAGGTAACAGAAAAAAGGACGCTGCGAGAAGATCATTAATTCTGGCAGGCAGCTGAAGCACTTACGGATAAACCAGGTGCTATACAAGCCCCTTATGTCATGGTAATCCTGTTAACACACCTCTAATAAAAGCATAAGCAACTGTCGGGCAGAAATATGAAACCATCTCTCAGGCGCTCAACCGCAGCGCTGCTGGCATCGTCATTGTTGTTAACCATCGGTCGGGGAGCGACGCTGCCGTTCATGACCATTTATCTCACGCGCGTCTACAACATGAGCGTCGAGAATATTGGTTATGCCCTGACGATTGCGCTGACCATCGGCGTGGTGTTCAGCCTGGGATTTGGCATTCTGGCGGATAAGTTTGATAAAAAACGCTACATGCTGATTGCGATCGTGGCGTTTATTGCCGGATTTGTCGCGATCCCGCTGGTGGATAACGTCACGCTGGTGGTGCTGTTCTTTTCCCTGATCAACTGCGCCTACTCCGTATTTTCGACGGTGCTGAAAGCCTGGTTCTCCGACGTGCTCACCTCAAGCCAAAAAGCGCGTGTTTTCTCGCTCAACTATAGCTTCCTGAACATTGGCTGGACGGTCGGCCCGCCCATCGGCACCCTGCTGGTGATGTACAGCTTACAGCTGCCCTTCTGGCTGGCCGCTTTTTGCGCCGCGCTGCCGCTCGCGTTTATCCATTTCTTTGTGCAAAAAAGCGTCGCGCTGGATACCGCCGAGGAAAAAATGCCCTGGCAGCCGTCGGTGTTGCTGAAAGACCGCGCCCTGTTCTGGTTCACCCTCTCCGGCCTGCTCGCGTCGTACGTGGGCGGATCGTTCGCCAGCTGCATTTCGCAGTATGTTCTGGCCGCCCACGCCGACAGCGATTTCGCGCAGAAGGTCGTCGCCGTGGTGCTGCCCGTTAACGCCGCCGTGGTGGTGACGCTGCAATACGCGCTTGGGCGCAAGATTTCCGCCAGCAATATTCGCCCCCTGATGACCGCCGCGACGCTGTTTTTTATCCTGGGGCTGGGTGGCTTTATGCTCTCCGGGGAGAATCTGATTTACTGGGGTATCGCTGCCGCGATCTTTACGCTGGGTGAGATTATTTATGCGCCGGGTGAATACATGCTGATCGACAACATCGCCCCGCCGGGGATGAAGGCAAGCTATTTCTCCGCACAGGCGCTGGGCTGGCTGGGCGCGGCCGCAAACCCGATGATCACCGGGATTATCCTGACCAACCTTCCGCACTGGTCGCTGTTTGTGATTATGATGGTCGCCATCGTCATTGCGTGGCTGATGATTTTGCGTGGGATGAGCGTGAAGGCGTGGTGCGAGTCACCCAAGGTAGCGTAGCAACTTGTAGGCCGGGTAAGGCGTAGCCGCCACCCGGCAATAAAGCATCAGTGGTGCAACATTTCTTCTACCACCTGCTCTTTGTACATCTCATTCGGATAATAGGTCGGCCAGTTATCCATCTCTTTCAGCAGCGCCTCGTGGGAGGTGTTGCCCATAAAAATATGGAAGTGCGAGGACGCTTTCGGCCCGATGGTATGGTCGCTGAACTGCACAAACTTCGGCGCCGTGCTGCTGGCATCCTGACACTCAAACAGATAGCGAACGCCTTTTTTGCCTGACGCATAGGTCAGAATTTTGTAGCCGCTGTAATTATAATGGCAACGGCTAACCGCTTTGCCCTTGTGGAACTCCATCACGTTATTTTCAATGCCAATGGCATCCACGTCCGTCGCATAGCCTTTACGATAATAGGCTTTCACCTCGTCGAAGGTTTTGCTTTTATCCTTCTGCGCTTTCTGTTTGAAGACCGGATCCAGCGATCCATCCAGCAGGAAAGGATAAACGGACTGCCAGGTACCGTCCCAGTCAGACAGCGCTCTGTCCTTCACGTCTTTATCCTCAAACACGCCGTTCGCCGCTTTCTGCTCCGCTTCGGTCATCTGATGACCGTGCGAGTGCGCTAACAGCTGGCCGCTGACCAGCAGCGCCCCCAGAGTCATGATCCATTTACCAAAATGTGCAGCCAAAATAACCCCCTCATTCCGTTTTATAAGAATGAGAATGTTATATTATAACATATCAAATCGCAACCAGCCCGCGAACGCCCTCCTGCGCCATGTTTTCCCCCCGTCCACGCTGGATAATGGTGCCGCGCGACATCAGGAGATAGCTGTCGGCCAGCTCGGCGGCAAAGTCGTAAAACTGCTCGACCAGCAGGATCGCCATATCGCCTCTGTTCGCCAGCGTGCGGATCACCTGGCCAATCTCTTTTATCACCGAAGGCTGAATGCCTTCCGTCGGTTCATCCAGAATCAGCAGCTGCGGGCGGCTTGCCAGCGCACGGCCAATCGCCAGTTGCTGCTGTTGTCCGCCGGAGAGATCGCCTCCGCGGCGGTGCTTCATCTCTTTGAGCACCGGGAAAAGCTGCCAGATCTCCTCCGGTACCTGCTTCGCCTCGCGGGCGGAAAAGCGCGACAGCCCCAGCAGAAGATTTTCTTCCACGGTCAGGCGCGGAAAAATCTCGCGTCCCTGTGGGACATACGCCACGCCAGACTGGACCCGCTGGTGCGGTTTGCTGTGGGTGATCGTCTTACCCTGCCAGATGACCTCCCCGGTTTTCGCCGGGATCAGCCCCATCAGACACTTCAGCAACGTCGTTTTCCCGACGCCGTTGCGCCCCAGCAGGCAGGTGACTTCTCCGGTGGCGGCCTCAAAACTGACGCCGCGCAGGATATGGCTTCCACCGTAATACTGATTCAGTTCGTTAACCTGTAACATCTTCTCTCCTTAGCGCCCCAGATAGACCTCAATCACCTGCTCGTTGGCCTGCACCTCGCGAAGCGAGCCTTCGGCCAGCACGCGCCCCTGATGCAATACCGTCACGTGGTCGGCAATGGTTTCGACAAAGCCCATGTCGTGCTCCACCACCATCAGGGAGTGCTTACCCGCCAGGGTTTTGAACAACTCGGCGGTGTATTCCGTCTCTGCGTCGGTCATCCCGGCGGCGGGTTCGTCCAGCAGCAACAGATGCGGATCCTGGACCAGCAGCATACCTATCTCCAGAAACTGCTTTTGCCCGTGCGACAGCAGCCCGGCGCGGCGATCGCGTTCGTTGCCAAGACGCAGTAAAACCAGCATCTCATCGATGCGATCGCGTTGCTCACCGTTGAGTTTTGCCCGCAGGCTCGCCCAGACGGATTTATCGGTTTTCATGGCGATCTCAAGGTTTTCCCACACCGTCAGCGCCTCAAAGACCGTGGGTTTCTGGAACTTTCGCCCGATCCCCTGACGGGCAATGGCCGCAGGCTCCAGCGCGGTCAGGTCGATCGATTGATCGTAAATAGCCCTCCCGCTTTTTGGTCGCGTTTTGCCGGTGATCACATCCATCAACGTGGTTTTACCGGCTCCGTTGGGGCCAATCACGCAGCGCAACTCGCCCACGCCGATATTCAGCGAGAGATCGGTCAGCGCCTGGAAACCGTCGAAATTGACGTTAATGGCCTCAAGCTGAAGCACCGGATCCGTCTGGTCACGGTAGCGGTCGCCGGGCAACTGGCGGGTAAATAATCCTTCCGTTGGCTGCATTATTTCTCTCCCTTACGAAACAGACCGTAGACACCGCGTGGTAAGAACAGCGTGACGGCGATAAAAATCAGCCCCAGGAACAGCTGCCAGTACTCCGGCATGGCGACGGTGAAAAAGCTCTTCGCCCCGTTCACCAGCGCCGCGCCAATCACCGGCCCCACCAGCGTGCCGCGCCCGCCCAGCGCCACCCAAATGGCGGCTTCTATCGAGTTCGTCGGTGACATTTCACCGGGGTTGATAATGCCCACCTGCGGAACATAGAGCGCCCCCGCCAGGCCACACAGCACCGCGGAGAGCGTCCAGACCAGCAGTTTGAACCCGCGCGGGTCGTAACCACAGAACGTCAGACGGTTTTCTGCGTCACGAACGGCGGTCAGGATTCGGCCAAATTTGCTTTTTGCCAGCGCAAATCCCGTCCCCAACGCCAGGAGCAGCAACAGTACGGTCGCCAGAAACAGTGCAATACGCGTGGAGGTTTCCGTCACCGAAAATCCGAGCAGCGTGGTAAAGCCGGTGAAACCGTTATTGCCGCCAAAACCGGTCTCGTTGCGAAAGAACAGCAACATCCCGGCATAGGTCAGCGCCTGGGTCATAATCGAGAAATAGACCCCTTTGATCTTCGAGCGGAAGGCAAACCAACCAAACACCAGCGCCAGCAGCCCCGGCACCATGACAATCAGCACCAGCGCCCAGGCGAAGTGTTGGGTGCCCCACCAGAACCACGGCAGCTCACTCCAGGAGAGAAATGACATAAACGCGGGCAGACCGTCACCCGCCGCCTGGCGCATCAGATACATGCCCATCGCATAACCGCCGAGTGCGAAAAAGATACCGTGCCCAAGAGACAGCATACCGGCATAGCCCCACACCAGATCGAGCGCCACCGCAACGATGGCATAGCAGAGGATCTTACCCGTCAGCGTCAGCATCCAGGTCGATAACGCCAGCGGATGCGTTGCAGGCAGTAAGGCGAAAAACGGTAATATCAGCAGACACGCCACCAGCAGGCTGCCTGCGATCTGCGTTGTGCGTGGCGCTTTGCGCGCCAGCGTTAAGGTAAGCGGCTGGCTCATCAGTCAATAACCCTCCCTTTCAGCGCAAATAACCCCTGAGGACGCTTCTGAATAAACAGCACGATCGCCACCAGAATCACGATCTTGCCCAGCACCGCGCCCATCTGTGGTTCAAGGATTTTATTGAAAATGCCCAGACCAAAGGCCGCGGCCACGCTCCCTGCAAGCTGGCCCACGCCACCGAGCACCACCACCAGGAACGAGTCGATGATGTATCCCTGGCCCAGCTCCGGTCCGACGTTACCCAACTGGGATAATGCCACGCCGCCTAACCCGGCAATGCCGGAGCCCAGCCCGAATGCGAGCATATCGACACGCCCTGTCGGCACCCCACAGCAGGCAGCCATGCTGCGGTTTTGCGTCACCGCGCGCACGTTGAGCCCCAGACGGGTTTTATTCAGAATCAGCCAGGTAAAGAACAGTACCAGCAGCACAAAACCCAGCACCACAATACGGTTCCACGGCAGCGTCAGGTTGGCGAAAACCTGTACCCCGCCGGAAAGCCATGCCGGGTTCGCCACCTCCAGGTTCTGGGCGCCAAACGTCATGCGCACCAGCTGGATAAGCATCAGGCTGATGCCCCACGTTGCCAGCAGCGTTTCCAACGGACGACCGTACAGATGACGGATCACGGTGCGCTCCAGCACCATTCCGATTGCCGCCGTCAGGCAGAACGCGACCGGTAAGGCGATAACCGGATAGAGCGCCAGCCACTGTGGCGCGAGGCTGGTCATGGCCTGCTGCACCATCCAGGTGGCATACGCGCCCAGCATCAGCATTTCACCGTGCGCCATATTGATGACGCCCAGCAGGCCGTAGGTGATAGCCAGCCCCAGCGCAGCCAGCAGCAGCACCGAACCGAGGGAAAGCCCCATAAACGCCTGACCCAGCAGATCGCCCCACATCAGGCGGTGCGTTATCTGGTTAAGGCTCTCTTCGGCAGCGGCGCGAACGCCGGCGTCCGGCTCGGTCTGCGCCTGGGTATACGGGGTGAGTCGGGACACCACGTCCGGATCGTCGGACTGGCCTAACAGTTCAGCAGCGTGGCGACGCACCTCCGCCTGCGGGCTTGCCAGCTGGAGATTCGCCACCGCCAGCAGCAGCGTCTGACGCGCTACCGCATCCGTTTCACGGTTTACCCGATTTTCCAGAAAAGCGAGCATCGCAGGTTGCGCATCTCGCTGCAGTTGACGGGCCGCCGCCCGCCTTTCCGTGACACTGTCACTGACCAGCTGATGCGTAGCGATAGCCGTGGCAGCAAGTACGCGCAGTCGGTTCGTCAGCCGTACCGCTTTGGTCTGCCCTTCAGTCGCCTTTGCTTCACCGAGGGGAACCATTCCGCCATTACGCTGCGCAAAAGCGTGCTTTTGGCTGTCGGTATACAGGTTTTCCTTTTGTAACGCCTGAAGCAGCGGCAGCCTGGCGGCATCCGGCGCGGCGGCCCACTGCGTCAGTAATTCCGCCTGCTGGGTGCGGCTGGCAGCAACGAAACGATCGGCATCCGATGCCTGCGCCATCCCTGGCAGCAGTCCGGTAAGCCATATAAGAGCGACGATCGTGCGCATGACGTTCATGGCTTGTCTCCCTGAGGTGATGGCTTAGTTGCTGGCGGTTTTCATCGGCTGGTCGGGCTTTTTGTCATTCCCGGCGATGAACGGACTCCACGGTTGTGCGCGGACCGGCTGTTCCGTCTGCCACACCACGTTGAACTGGCCGTTGCCTTCAATTTCACCGATCATGACCGGCTTATGCAGATGATGGTTGGTGGCATCCATGGTGAGCGTAAAGCCGGAAGGCGCTTTAAACGATTGGCCGGCCATTGCGGCACGCACTTTATCTGCGTCGGTCGTGCCCGCTTTTTCCACCGCCTGCGCCCACATATGGATCCCTACGTAAGTGGCTTCCATTGGGTCGTTGGTGACGACAGTGTCGGCATTCGGCAGTTTGTGTGCTTTCGCATAGGCTTTGTAATCCGCCACGAAGGCCTGGTTAGTGGGGTTGTCCACGGACTCAAAATAGTTCCACGCCGCCAGGTTACCCACCAGCGGTTTGGTGTCGATACCGCGCAGCTCTTCCTCACCGACGGAGAACGCCACTACCGGCACGTCGGTTGCTTTCAGCCCCTGGTTTGCCAGCTCTTTATAGAACGGCACGTTGGAATCGCCATTGATGGTCGAGACCACGGCAGTTTTGCCGCCTGCGGAGAATTTCTTGATGTTGGCGACAATCGTCTGGTAGTCGCTATGACCAAATGGGGTGTAAACCTCTTCGATGTCCTTATCCTCAACGCCTTTCGAATGCAGGAACGCGCGCAGGATCTTGTTGGTGGTGCGCGGGTAGACGTAGTCGGTGCCCAAGAGGAAGAAGCGTTTCGCCGCGCCGCCGTCTTCGCTCATCAGGTATTCCACCGCCGGGATGGCCTGCTGGTTCGGTGCGGCACCGGTATAAAAGACGTTGGGTGACATTTCTTCACCCTCATACTGCACCGGATAGAACAGCAGGCCGTTCAGTTCCTCAAAGACAGGCAGCACCGATTTACGCGAAACGGAGGTCCAGCAGCCAAACACCACCGCGACTTTATCCTGGCTCAGCAGCTGACGCGCTTTCTCGGCAAACAGCGGCCAGTTTGAAGCGGGATCCACCACTACCGGCTCCAGTTTTTTCCCCAGTACGCCCCCTTTGGCGTTGATCTCGTCAATGGTCATCAGCGCGACATCTTTCAGCGGGGTTTCGGAGATGGCCATCGTGCCGGACAAAGAATGCATGATCCCCACTTTGATGGTATCGGCCGCCTGCACACCAAAACTCATTCCCATCGCCACGACGGACGCGGATAACGCAAAGGCTTTTAATAAGGTACGACGCTGCATATTTTCACTCCTGAAAAAGAACGCTGTGCAAAAACGTCCGTTACGGCATGGACGCGGAAAAAAAATGTGTCAGCGAAGCAGGAGCAAAAAGGATGCCAGAATGAACATTGCGCTATGGCGGGAGATTGAACGCGGGATGTAAAGAGAACGACTCAGAATGGCACAGCGCTGCACTTTTATAATGCAGCGCTAGGGCGGTGTTTTTACCAGACTTCACTGGCGATCTGTGTCACCAGACGGACTTTGTCCCACTGCTGAGTTTCACTCAGGCTGTTACCCTCTTCGGTCGAGGCAAAGCCGCACTGCGGGCTGAGGCAGATCTGCTCTTTGGCCACGTATTTTGCCGCCTCTTCCAGACGGGCTTTAACCCCTTCCGGGTTCTCCAGCTCTCCGTTTTTGGTGGTTATCAGACCCAGCACCACCTGCTGCTTGCCCGGGCGAATAAAGCGCAGTGGCGCAAAATCACCGCTGCGGTCGTTATCATATTCCAGGAAGAAGGCATCTACGTTCACCGTACCGAACAGCACTTCCGCAACCGGCTCGTATCCCCCTTCCGAAATCCAGGTTGAACGGAAGTTGCCGCGGCAGACATGCAGCCCGATGGTCAGATCGTCCGGTTTACCTTCCAGCGCCTTGTTCAGCACGCGGGCGTAGATCTGCGCCAGCTCATCGGCATCATCGCCGCGCTCGCGGATCTGACGACGCTGATCGTCCGAACAGAGGTAAGCCCAGACGGTGTCGTCAAGTTGCAGGTAAAGGCAGCCTGCATCATAGAAGGCCCGGATAGCGTCGCGCCAGGTGGTCGCCAGATCGTCAAAATAGACGTTCAGGTCCGGGTAAACCGTCGCGTCGATATCTTTGCGGCCGCCGCGGAAATGAAGCACGCTTGGGCTGGGAATGGTCATCTTCGGCTGCGCATTACCGCTGATGCTTTTCAGATAGCGGAAATCGTCCAGCATCGGATGATCGCCAAAGCCCAGCTTGCCGGTGACGCGCACGCCGTGGGCTTTGGTCTGTACCCCGTTGAACTGAATACCCTGCTGCGAATCGTAACGCTCAACCCCCTGCAGGCCATCGAAGAAATCGAAGTGCCACCAGGCACGGCGAAATTCACCGTCGGTCACCACATGCAGACCGCACGCACACTGCTGCTCGACGACGTGGCGAATGGCATCGTCCTCCACCGCGCGAAGCTGTGCGGCATCTATCTCACCGCTGGCGAACTTCAGGCGGGCCTGTTTAATGGCATCCGGACGTAAAAAACTGCCTACTACATCGGCGCGGTATGGGGCGTGCTGTCGTTGCATGGAAATCTCCTCTGTCTGACGGTAATAATTGCCGGCAGTGATAATTCATTATTTGAATCTTTAGACTTCTGGATGTCTAAATGTCCAAAAAAGATGTCATACCTCACCGGCTCCGGCAAACGAGAAAATTTCACGGGTGTTGAAAAAAATTCATCTTCACAGGGCGGAAACGGATCCCTGACTGGCAAACGCGTAGCGTTCATCTTCCCAGCCAGTGATCCCGCCCAGCATGATTTTGACCGGCAACCCGAGTCGCGCCAGCTTCAGCGCAGCCCTGTCCGCGCCGTTACAGTGCGGCCCCGCGCAGTAAACGACAAACAGCGTGCCGTCCGGCCACCGGGCCATGCGTTCAGCAGTAATCTGGCTCCACGGCATGTGCAGTGCGCCGGGGACATGACGACGGGCGAATTGTTCCGCACTCCCTACCACATGCAGCAGCACGAAGTCCTGCTGATGACTGGCGATGGCATGATGCACATCGGCACAGTCGGTTTCGACACTCAGGCGACGCAGAAAATGGGTAACGGCTTCCTGCGGCTCGGCAGCCGGAAATTCAGTAACATAGCTCATGATCCTTCCTCATCTTTGGCGTTTGTGTTAACACTACTCTATCCACAAATTCAGCCCATGAATGCGCTTGCTTATGCCAGAAAACAGCAAAAAGATGACAAACTTAAGACAGGTTTCCCGCCCTCAGGTGGTGGTGCTGGCGTATGACGGCCTCTGTACCTTTGAGTTTGGCGTGGCGGTTGAGATTTTTGGCCTGCCACGTCCTGAGCTGGGCGACGCCTGGTATCGCTTTGCTGTGGCAGGTGTGGATAGCGGAGAATTGCGGGCGACGGGCGGGATCCGCATGGTGACTGATGGTGATTTGAGCCTGCTTGAGTCTGCGGATCTGATCGTGGTTCCCGGCTGGCGGGGGCTGGACGCGCCGGTTCCCAGGGCCCTGTGCGACGCATTGAGTGAGGCCAGCGCTCGTGGATGCCAGCTGCTGTCCATCTGCTCGGGTGTGTTTGTGCTGGCCGCAACGGGACTGTTGAACGGGCGCAAAGCCACAACCCACTGGCGCTACATTGAGGCGCTTAAAGCCCGCTACCCTGACATCGACGTGGTTGAAGACGTACTCTATCAGGACGAGGGGGATATTCTGACTTCTGCTGGTAGCGCGGCGGGCATCGATCTCTGTCTGCACGTCGTCCGCCGGGATTATGGCATGGAAATCGCCAACAGCGTGGCGCGTCGGCTGGTTATTCCTCCCCACCGGGATGGTTCGCAGCCGCAACAGCTGAGCCGCCCGGTGGCACAGCTACGGGAGAGCCAGCGTCTGGGACAGCTGTTTGATTTCCTGCACAACCATCTCGTTGAACCGCACAGCGTCGACTCGCTGGCGCGTCGGGTGGGCATGAGCCAGCGTACCTTCCTTCGTCGCTTCGAGGCGGCAACGGGAACGACACCGTCGCGCTGGCTGATCAATGAGCGTCTGTTGAGAGCAAAAGATTACCTGGAAAGCAGTCGGTTGAGCATCGACAGCATCGCTGAACAGACCGGTTTTGGACAGGCGGCGACGTTGCGCCATCACTTTCGTCAGCAATTTGCCCTTTCGCCGGCCCAGTACCGCAAGCAATTTTCGCGTCCAGGTCCTGCCCGCTGAGGGATCCCCACAACATAATACCGACACAGACGCCCCTCTCCCTGAGGGAGAGGGCTGGGATGAGGGGCGCATACGCGAAATGGCAAAAAAAAACCGCCATTATCTGGCGGTAAATGCTTGCATGGATAGATTTGTATTTTGGTCTCTACGTCCCCGACGCTCCATGGTCGGGCTGCGGATCCCTTACAAACTAACACTGATTAACTTAACGAAAGCTAAACAGCTCTATTAACTCGCCTTCGTGTTGATTTGCAAATAACGCATCAGACCCTGTTCGGCGCTCTGTTTTGCTTCATCATTAATCGCTTCGAGATAAAACGAACGCGAAACACCATAGGGGGCTTTTTCAGAAGGATACACCGCAAACTGGAATACTTTTCCTCTTGCCTGATGCAGGCAATCTAATTCCCAGCGTTGATCGTCTACTTTTTTGCTATTGCAGGCTACACGCCCGTAATCGCTGGTTAAATATGAACCAACACGAGTTTCTGCGGACTGAATATATTCTGGTTCGTCATTCCCGATATAGCGAACCCCTGCCGTAGCACCCACGGCAGCCACGAGGAGCGCAAACACGATTATTTTTTTCATTTATTAAGACTCATTCCTTAGCCAGAGAATCCCTATTATATAGGATTATCCCTAATTCAAACGCCTGTTTATGGTCCAGAAGTGGTAGTTGACAGTGCTTTAGGCGCATTTAGGATATTTCTTAAAAACAATTCTGAGCCAACACTCTTTGACATTTTCTTTGCCGTACTTTGAATTATTGAATAATAACACTAAGAAATAATCGCCATGATTATCCCCGCAACGTCACTCAGCGGTGAAACCATGATTAAAAAAGGGTTATCTCTCGTCATGCTTATTTGTGCGCTGTTTTCAGGGCAGCTTATGGCCGGGCACAAAGGGCATGAATATGTATGGGTAAAGAATGTGGGGCATCAGCTGCGGCACGAGGCCGACAGCGATGAATTACGCAGCGCAGCGGAAGAGTCAGCGGAGGGTTTGCGCGAACACCACCTGTGGCAGAAATCGCGCAAACCGGAGACGCACGTAAGGTAGTTAGCTCCCCTTACGTTTTGGCAGGGTTTTCATCAGATCGTCAGGACTGACGGAAGCGACAATGCTGCCCGGCTGCGGCATTTTGAAAATATGGTTTTTCATCTTGCCAATAACATGCATTTCGCAGGGACGGCAGTCAAACTTCAGGGTAAGGACTTCATCACCGTTGACCAGCTGCATGGGCGTCGCTTTCCAGCTCTTAATATTGCCTTTTGCCTGTTTCGGGCACAGATTGAAGGCGAAGCGGAGACAGTGCTTGGTGATCATCACCGGCACGTCGCCCTTCTCTTCATGCGCTTCATAGGCCGCGTCGATCAGCTGCACACCGTGGCGATGATAGAATTCACGCGCCTTATGGTTGTAGACGTTCGCCAGGAAAGATAAATGCGTGTCCGGGTATACCGGGGCCGGAACAACTTCCGCTTTACGGCTACCGCGTGGATACTGGGCCAGACGCGCTTCATCCAGCAGCTCTGCCGTTTCACGGCGGAACTGGTTAAGCAGGCTGTTCGGCACAAACAGCGCGTCCGGCAGGTTAACCTCGATAGCGCGCGCGTAGTAAATCGTCTGCCCCAGCTTCGCCACGCCATCCTTCAGGCTGTTAAGCGCTTTTTCCGCGTTGTTTGCCACCTCGAACAGGCCATCCAACGTATGCGTCACGCTGATACCGTCTTCACAGGTCATGGTCAGAATCAGCTGTTCTTCCCAGCCGCCAAGCTCGATATCCACCGCAATACGACGCTCGCTGGAGGTTTTCAGCAGCGCCTGCTGCCAGTTATGATCGAGGTTACGGTTAAGTGGCGCGTTCGGACGCGCCTTGTAGAGATCGGCAGGCATTTCATTCGGCCATATGCGATAGCGATTTTCACCGGTTTTTTCGACCGTATTAGCCCTGAAGCCCACCACTTCACGCTTAATCATCACGTTCAGGCCATCGCCATTCGCCAGCGGCTCCGTCACTTCAACATCAAGATGATCTTTCGCCACCTTCAGCACTTCACCGACCGGTAAACCGATGAACTTCGGTGAGTCGAACGCGCCGATATCGCCTTTACGGGCGTTCACGAAATAGTCCGTGCTGCCGCGGTGGAAGGTTTTGTCCGTCGACGGAATAAAGAAATGCTCGGTACGACCTGCCGACGCGCGCGCCAGATCGCCGCGGTCTTCGATGATGGCGTCCAGCATCTGACGGTAGTGCGCGGTGATATTCTTCACGTAGCTCATGTCTTTATAACGCCCTTCAATCTTGAAGGAACGGACGCCCGCATCAATCAGCGCGCCCAGGTTGGCGGTCTGATCGTTATCCTTCATGGAGAGGAGGTGTTTTTCGAACGCCACTACGCGGCCCTGATCGTCTTTCAGGGTATACGGCAGACGGCAGGCCTGCGAACAGTCGCCACGGTTGGCGCTACGGCCCGTCTGGGCGTGGGAAATGTTGCACTGACCGGAATAGGCCACGCACAGCGCGCCGTGGATAAAGAACTCGATCGTCGCGTCTGTCGCCTGATGGATATCACGGATCTGATTCAGGTTCAGCTCACGGGCCAGAACGATCTGCGAAAAGCCGACGTCGGAGAGGAACTTCGCCTTCTCCACCGTGCGGATATCACACTGGGTACTGGCGTGCAGTTCAATCGGCGGAATATCCAGCTCCAGAACCCCCATGTCCTGAACAATCAGGGCATCGACGCCGGTCTGATAGAGATCGGCGATCAGTCGTTGCGCAGGCTCCAGCTCATCATCATGAAGAATGGTGTTCAGGGTCACGAACACTTTCGCCCCGAAACGGTGGGCGAACGGCACCAGGTCGGCAATATCGCGCAGGCTGTTGCTGGCGTTATGGCGGGCACCAAAGCCAGGGCCGCCAATGTAGACGGCGTCCGCGCCGTGAAGGATCGCTTCGCGGGCAATGGCGGCGTCACGGGCCGGGCTTAAAAGTTCAAGATGATGGGATTGCAGGCGCATACTTCGTCGTTATCCGTTATGGTCAAAATGGCGGCTATTGTAGTCAGAAGTCTAAGACAGCGAAACAGTTTTGCGTAGCCTCAGCGGGGATAATGGATCAGAGAGTGAAAATGCACCGGCCGGTCGCTGCTGTTGCGGTAGGCATGCGGTTTATCACCGGCAAAACGGACGCCCGAGTCGGCATAAACCGTCTGCCATTCGCCGTCGATTTTCATCTCCAGTTCTCCGCTAATGACCACCACATGTTCAATCACGCCCGCCTTATGTGGCGTGGATTCGCTCAGGGCACCCGCCGCCAGCGTAATAGAGAAATGATCGAACCTCAGGGTCTCATCCCACGGAAAGAGCGGTTTGACGACCATCGCCTGCTGCTGGGGATCAAACACAGCCTGCCTGTCTGCCTCTGGCGTGATGAACGCGGAAAACGGAACGTTCAGCCCGGTGGCGATTTTCCACAGGGTCGATACCGTCGGGCTGGATTCATTGCGCTCAATTTGGCCGAGCATCGCTTTCGACACGCCGGCCTCGTCCGCCAGCTTTGACAGGCTCCAGCCGCGGGCCTGACGCAGTGTTTTCAGTGTTGCTGCAAGATGTTGTGTGATGTCCATGTTCCCTCCTGGTGCCGATGATCATACCACTTGTACGCTATAACGCACAGTGCTACCGTAACACGGACGTTATAACGCACAACGGAGTTGCCATGCGCCCTTCCTCTCATCTTATTCCAGTCACACTGGCTGGATTTGTCGCCGTCCTGGTGGGTTATGCCAGTTCGGCCGCCATTATCTGGCAAGCCGCCGCCGCGGCAGGTGCCAGCGCGCAGCAAATCGCGGGCTGGATGACCGCGCTGGGGATTGGGATGGGGGTCAGCACGCTGGCGCTCTCCTGGTGGTTTAAAGCGCCGGTACTAACGGCCTGGTCAACCCCCGGAGCCGCCCTGCTCGCCACCAGCCTGCAGGGGGTGACGCTGTCTGAAACCATCGGTGTGTTTATCTTCGCTAACGCGCTTATTTTACTCTGCGGTATAACGGGGCTTTTCGCTCGTCTGATGACGCTGATCCCCCATTCGCTCGCGGCCGCCATGCTGGCAGGCGTGCTTCTGCAGTTTGGCCTGCACGCGTTTGCACATCTTGACGGCCACTTTCTGCTGTGCGGCAGCATGATTGCCGCGTGGCTGCTGGCAAAAGCGCTGGCGCCACGCTATGCCATCGTGGTTACGCTGCTGGCAGGTGGTCTCGTGGCATGGATAAGTGGTGACGTTGCCACCGATAAAGTCAGCCTCTCCGTTGTGATGCCTGAGTTTATTGCCCCCGACTTTACTTTTACCAGCCTGGTGAGTATCGGTTTGCCCTTCTTCCTGGTGACCATGGCCTCGCAGAATGCGCCGGGCTTCGCCACGATGAAAGCCTCCGGCTACTCGCTGGCGGTCTCACCGCTCATCATCGTTACCGGTGGCCTGGCCCTGCTGCTTTCCCCCTTTGGCGTCTTCTCCATCTGCATCGCGGCCATTACCGCCGCCATCTGTCAAAGCGCTGATGCCCACCCGGATACGACTAAACGCTGGCTGGCGGCCATTGCAGCCGGTGGGTTTTATCTGCTGGCTGGAGTTTTCGGCGGGTCTATTACCGGGATCATGGCTGCACTGCCGCTGAGCTGGATCCAGACCCTGGCGGGGCTGGCGTTGCTTGGAACCCTCAGCGGGAGTTTATTTCAGGCCCTGAATCATGAAGCCGAACGTGACGCAGCCATCGTCACGTTTCTGATGACCGCGAGCGGCGTCACCCTTCTGGGCATCTGTTCGGCATTCTGGGGGCTGGTGCTGGGCGGGATATGCTATGCCCTGTTTTCACGCGCTCGCCGCGCGCAGCTGGGACGGCGTCATACCCATCACGCTGCGGAAACGGTTACTGAAGTGGCTGGCGGAGTTAAATCCGCAGGCCAGCGCGATGTCCGTTAGTGGCATTGCGCTATGCTGCACCAGGTTTTTTGCTTTTTCCATGCGTCGCTGCATCACGTACTGATGCGGTGCCAGCCCCGTCGACTGGCGGAACATGCGGGCAAAATGGTATTCGCTGAGGGCTGCCTGCGCCGCCAGCTCGGCCAGGGTTAACGGTTGGCCAAGATGCTCTTCTATGAAGGCCAGCACGTTGCGCAGAACGAAAGGCGATAACCCGCCGGTGACGACCGGCAGCTTCCACTGAACGTTGGAGTAGTTTTGCAGCAGATGGGTCATCAGCAACGTGGATGCTGTACTCAGGGTGAGCTGATTGGCCTGCTGCTGCCAGTCGCAGCCAAGTAAAAACTGGCGATACAGCGCGTTGATCTTCGGGTCACTGCCAAAAATGCGTTCGTCCAGCGTCAGCGACAGCGGCCGCTTATCCCAGATTTTTTCGCCCACGTCGCGCAGGTGTTCATCGGTGCAGTAGAGATGGACAAACGACAGGTCATCACGGATATCCCACGTCGATTCACTCTCTTTCGGCATCAGGCAGAAACGGTCCGGTCCCCCGCCGTTCTTCCAGCCTCCCGGCGTTTTTTGATAGCTCTCATAACCGTCGGCCACGTACAGGCTCAGGGTGTGATGATTGCTTTTAACCGTTATCGTATCGTGCTTGTTGTACCACGCCGCCAGTTGAATACCCGAGTTCAGCGAGACCGTCTCCCGCAGGACGGCATTCTGCTGACTAAGCGTTTCAAAGGTATCGTAAGCGTGAGACATAACCGTTAGCGCGTGAGTGATCGAACTGTCAGTCTAAGAATTGTTGTTCCCCGTTGCCAGTCCCCCGGAGAGAAAAAAGCGCAAGATTTTGCAAGTCTGCCGCAAGCCGGTGAAAGCCCACGGCGCATTTCAGCGCCATACTGCGGGCTTTCGTGGTTTGAGAAGAGAAATGATATGAACGCATTATTATACGGACTGGTCGTGGTCATCTGGGGAACCACCTGGATTGCCATTTTCCTACAGCAAGGTCCCGTGGCGGCCCCGGTGTCGATTTTCTGGCGTTTCGCCGTGGCCAGCGCCACGATGATGGTGGTGTTACTTGCCCTGCGTCGACTGCGTAAGCTGGCGCTACTGGATCACCTTTTTTGCATGCTTCAGGGATGCTGCGTTTTCTGCTTTAACTTCTGGTGCTTTTATACCGCGGCCGCGCACATCAATACCGGGCTGGAATCCGTCATCTTCTCCATGGCGGTGCTCTATAACGCCATTAATAGCTTTATTTTCTTTGGTCAGCGCCCGCCCGCGCGTTTCTGGACGGCGGCGGCATTGGGTCTGGTCGGGATTATTACCCTTTTCTGGGACGATCTGCTTGCCAGCGGCTGGAGCGTATCGCTTCTGACGGGCATTGGGCTTTCTGCGCTCGGAACCTATGGTTTCTCGCTGGGCAACATGATCAGCATGCGTCATCAGCGCAGAGGCCTGGAAACCATGACCACCAACGCCTGGGCGATGCTTTACGGTACGCTGGTGATGGGCTGCATTGCCCTCTTCAGGGGGGACAGCTTTACCCCGGAATGGACGGTAACCTACATCGGCGCACTGCTCTATCTGGCTCTGTTTGGTTCGGTGATTGCTTTCGGCGCTTACTTCACGCTGGTCGGGCGTATTGGGCCCGGGAAAGCGGCGTACAGCACGCTACTCTTCCCGCTGGTGGCGCTCTCCATCTCAACGGTGTATGAGGGCTACGTCTGGCATCTCAACGGTATCGTCGGTTTACTGCTGATTCTGGGTGGGAATATGGTGATGTTCACTAAACCCGAAACCTGGTTCAGGCGTTTACGGACGGCGTAAAAAAACGGCCTGCAATCTGCAGGCCGTGCATGATTTATTTTGCTGTTTTATGCACATCAAACATGGTGGCATCTGTCGCCATATCATCCACAACCTGCTTCAGCGTCGCAAAGGTCATTGGCGTACTTTCGTTGCTCAGCTCTTTACCTTCGCCCTTACGAACCACCTTCATCACCGGTTTGTTGGTGGCTGCGTCGATCAGCTCACCTTCAAAGAAGAGATGGGTATCCATGGTGCGATGGCCGGTTGCCATCTGCGTCCCCGCCACCACCAGCGCGACAGGCACCACTTCGTAGAACTGCAGGCCTTCTTTCTGCGAACTCACCCCTGTAATGGCACCCCGGAAAATCAGGCTATGTTTAACTGGTGTCGCCACTATAGGCTTACGAGTACCAATAGCCGTTTTCATTTTGGTATTGGTGTAGTTCAACAGCTCATCAAGGGTTTTCTGCCCAATCTGAGTGGTCGGTTTAGGCGTAGGGTAATAGGTAATCGGCGTCCAGATAATACTGTCGTAATTCGCTTCGTTATAATTAGGATCGACCCAGCGCAGCGTCGGTTTGCCCGTCGCAGATGTCGTCTGTTGCAAGCCGGAGTAATCTTTTAAAAAGCCTGAATATTGTTCGGGGGCGGCGACTTTTGAAGAACAGCCTGCCAGGGCCAATAAACCAGTAAGCACTGCAACTTTAAAAAAAGTTTGAGTACGCATGATAGTTTTCCATGTTATCTGCAAGTATGCATTTGAAGTTATAGCAAAAGTCAGGCGGGTTTGTTGTGACAAAAAATGATGTAAGTAGCACAAATTGCAAAAAGAAGGCCCGGCTTCATACCGGGCAGCGAAAAATTACGGATTGATATCCACCTGCCAGAAGATATGTTTGCCAAACGAATCGATTTCGTAGCCTTTCACCTCCTTGCGCACCGGCTCGAAAATCGTTGAGTGGGCAATCATGACCGCCGGCATCTGGTCATGCATCATCTGCTGGGCCTCTTGATACAGCGCCACACGTTTATCGTGATCGGTTATCGATTTTGCTTCGGCGATGAGGTTATCAAACGGTTTATAGCACCATTTCGCCGAATTGGAGCCGCCATTTGCCGACGTACAGGTAAACAGCGGACCAAAGAAGTTGTCAGGATCGCCCGTTGCGGTCGTCCAGCCCATCAGCGCAGCCTGATGCTCCCCGCCCTTCACCCGCTTGAGATATTCTCCCCATTCGTAAGTGACAATGTGGGTTTGTACGCCGATTTTCGCCCAGTCAGCCTGAATCATCTCGGCCATACGTTTCGCATTCGGGTTATAGGGCCGCTGCACCGGCATCGCCCACAGGTCAATGCTCACGCCGTTAGCAAGACCCGCCTCTTTCAGCAACGCTTTTGCTTTTTCAGGATCGTACGCGTAATCCTTCAGCTCGCTGTTGGCGCTCCAGACGCCGGGCGGTAACAGATTTTTCGCGACGGTTCCGGTGCCGTGGAACACCGCGTCGATAATGGCGGGCTTATTGATGGCCATCGCCAGCGCCCGGCGGACGTTCACATTATCCAGCGGCGGTTTTTGCGTATTAAACGCCAGGAAACCGGTATTCAACCCGGCTTTGCTCATCAGGTTAATATTTTTATTGGCTTTCATGCGCGGCAGGTCCGCCGGGTTCGGGAACGGCATTACCTGACACTCGTTCTTTTCAATTTTGGCAAAACGTACGGAGGCATCCGGCGTGATGGTAAACACCAGCCGGTCCAGCTTTGATTTGCCCTGCCAGTAGTCGGCAAACGCCGTGAACAGGATGCGGGAATCTTTTTGATACTGCGCCAGCTTAAACGGCCCGGTGCCGATCGGCTCCATATCCACCTTCTCCGGCGTGCCTGCTTTCAGCATCGCATCGGCATACTCGGCAGAGAGAATCGAGGCAAAATACCAGGCCAGATCGGCGACAAACGGCGCTTCCGGGTGTGCCAGGGTAAAGCGCACGGTGTGGTCATCGACTTTATCAATGGCGGTTATCAGGCTGCCAAACTCCAGGCTTTCAAAGTTGGAGTAGCTGCCGTTAGAGACGTTGTGATAAGGATGATTGACGTCTTTCTGGCGCATAAACGAGAAGATCACGTCATCGGCGTTAAAGTCCCGGGTCGGCGTGAAGGATTTATTGCTCTGAAATTTCACGCCCTGGCGCAGATGGAAGGTGTAAACCTTACCGTCATCGTTCACCTCCCAGCGCTCTGCCAGGCTCGGCACCAGTTCTGTGGTGCCGGGTTTGAAATCGACCAGCCGGTTATAGACCGGTACGGCGCTGGCATCCACGCTGGTGCCTGAGGTATATAACTGAGGATTAAAATTTTCCGGTGACCCTTCGGAGCAATACACCAGCGTTTTCGCGGCAACGGCGGAACTGACCGTAAGCGCAGCAAGTGCCAGCATTAATGTTGTGCGTTTGCTTGTCATCATTTATTCCTGTCTTTTTAATTCGACGGCTAATTAATTCTTTTGCCATTTCATAAATAACATTAAAGTGATGTGGCAAACACCCGAAAAATAAATAAGGAAGAAAACACTATGGGCACGCCGCTTTCCAGACAATTAACACATCGCTTTTTCCGCTATCTCGCCATTACCAGTCAGAGCGATCCCAGCGTCAAAACCTTACCCTCAACACCGGGGCAGCACGAGATGGCACGAGAGCTGGCGCAGGAGCTGGCACAGCTGGGTTTAGACGACATTGTGATCGACGAATTCGCCACGGTAACGGCGGTTAAAAAAGGTAATGTACCCGGTGCACCGCGCATTGGATTTATTACTCACATTGATACCGTGGACGTGGGATTATCGCCGGATATTCATCCACAAATATTAACGTTTACCGATGAAGATCTCTGTCTGAATAAAGAGAAAGGGATCTGGCTACGGGTAAGTGAGCATCCGGAAATTCTGTCTTACCCGAATGAAGAGATTATTTTCAGCGACGGTACCAGCGTATTAGGCGCAGATAATAAAGCAGCGGTGACCGTGGTCATGACCGTGCTGGAAAACCTGACCGCTGAGCATAAACATGGCGACATTGTGGTCGCGTTTGTCCCCGACGAAGAGACTGGCCTTAAAGGGGCAAAAGCGTTAGATCTGAAACGCTTCGACGTCGACTTTGCCTGGACCATCGACTGCTGCGAGCTGGGGGAGATTGTCTATGAGAATTTTAATGCAGCAGCCGCTGAGATCCGCTTTACCGGCGTAACGGCGCACCCGATGTCTGCTAAAGGGGTGCTGGTAAACCCGTTATTAATGGCGACCGACTTTATCAACCAGTTTGACCGCCAGCAAACGCCAGAGTGCACGGAGGGCCGTGAAGGCTACATCTGGTTTAACGGCATTCAGGCCGGGCAGAACGAGGCCGTTCTGAAGGCCAATATTCGGGACTTTGACAAGGACAACTTTGCTTCCCGCAAGCAGCAGATTGCTGATGTCGCCGCCCGGATCGCCGCCCGGTATCCGACGGCAAAAGTGGACTATCGCATTGAAGAGACTTACAGCAATATCAGCAATGCGATTGGCGAAGACAGGCGTGCCATCGATCTGATGTTTGCGGCGATGGAATCACTGGGTATCACCCCAAAACCGACGCCGATGCGCGGCGGTACAGACGGCGCAGCGCTCTCGGCAAAAGGGTTGCTCACCCCGAACTTCTTCACCGGCGCGCATAACTTCCATTCGAAGTTTGAATTCTTGCCGCTGTCGTCGTTCGAGGCGTCTTACCACACTGCCCTGCAACTCTGCCTGCTGGCCGCGCGTTAAGCAGGTTTGCGCGCCAGCATCGTAGCAAAGCGCAGCTTGATGCGGTTGCCGTGTTCATCGGTGCGGTGCAGTTCGCCAACCTCTTCGTTGTATTTGAGCAACTCCCAGCCTTCATAGTAGTTGCTCAGTTCACCGCTTTTAAACGCAAACGGGAAGCCGACGGTGCACGGATAATCCGCCGTGTCCATCGCGGCAACGATCAGGTTATAACCGCCAGGTTTGGTGCAACGCTGCATATTGGCGATAAGACCCGGAATGGTTTTTGCCTCCAGGAACATCAGCACCACGGTAGACAGAATAAAGTCATACTCGCCGTCAATGCTCAGGTTGTTGAGATCCTTGATGGCCGAGTGAAGATTCTCAATGCCTTCTGCCGCTTTGATGCGCTCGATATTATCGATGCTCATCGGATTTTTATCCCAGGCAGTGACCTCGTACCCGTTGGCCGCCAGATAAAGGCTGTTACGGCCATTGCCACAGCCCAGATCCAGGGTTTTACCCGGTTTCACGATCCCCGCGCTGTACACCACCTCTGAGTGTGTACGGGTTAAACCATATTTCTCTGTGAAGTAATTTTCATCGACGGACATTATTTTTCCTTAGATTGCATAAGCAGTGCTTTTTCAGTGCGCAGCAGAAGTTTGCCCTGAAGCAGCAGAATAAAAGTACGGACCAACAGGATCCCAATGATGACGTTGGTGAAGATAAAAAGCGGTACGGCAATCACGTGGAAAAAGCCCGACGGGCTGCTGTGCCCCAGATGCAGCCCGGTGGTTGCCAGTGCGGATATACCAAAGGAGAAACTCCAGAAAGAGGCATTAAACGGCTGGGATACGTACCAGGGCAACAGACGCAGCATAAACAGCAGTTGCAACAGGCCATAACCGAACAACATTTTGGCAAAGGTGTCGGCTTCACCGCCGTTAACGCTAAACCAGGCGCTACAGGCCACCAGCGCGGGCGCAAGCTGAATCCCCAAAGAGGTGCGCTGCGCGGTCGGAAGTTCTCCGGCACTGCGAAGGCGCTGAAGAATAACCGGCTCCAGGCTGAGCCAGGAGAAGACACCCGCCCCCAGGAACACTAAACCAGCGTCGTTAAACCCCAGGGCGCCGCACGCCATGGCGCTAATAAAATTATTCGCCACGGTTGGCAGATATAAACCCGGCGTCGTGGCTTCTTGCGGATGGTTGCCGCGCCAGAGTCCCGCGCTTTGCCAGGCGGAATAAGACAGCTGTGTCACCACCCCCACGCCAAAAAGCACGACTGAAATCGGGCGGCACCAGGGCACAAAACCGATGGCGACCAGCATCGTCGTCGCCGGAAAAAGGCTGACAAAGCTACTCATCACCGGATGCCTCATCTCTGCCAGCACGCTGCGCGGGAAACGGATCGCGCGGATGATAAAGGTCACCGTCAGCAAAAACCAGCACGTAACGGCAAGGGCCACCAGCGCATCACCCGGCCACCGTGTCACCGGCCAGAGCGTGCTGGCGTATCGCCAGGCGAAACCCATGCCAATGATGCCAAGCACCATGCCAAAATACCCAGCGGGCAAGTTAAGCACTTTCTGTGGGGGATTGAGTTTATCCATTAATTTTAATTTTTAAAATGTATTTTAAATGCCATTTTAAGGGGTTTCCGCAACGGAAGCCAGCACAACGAAAAACCAAAAGTTTGCTACGTTTAGTGAAGACGCTTATCAGGGATCACACGATGAAAAAATATCGGCTCAGCGATGAAACCCGCCTCTGGCAATGGAAAAGCGGCGAAACAACCCACACGACAACCTTACGGCAGATCATCGCCACGGCAGATTTTAACGATGTCACGGCCGGTACGAAAGGTGGCTGGATTGATGACGCGCGCGCCCTGTCACAGAATGGGGATTGCTGGATCTATGACGAGAACAGCGTGGTGTTCGCCGGTGCTACCGTGTCGGATCACGCGCGCCTGACCCTGCCCTGTACCGTCAGCCATGACGCCCGCATCAGCGGTCACTGCTGGCTGGACAGCGCCGAAGTCAGTCACGGCGCGCGGATAAGTGACAACGTCACCATTCAGCACTCCTGCGTGCGGGGCGAGTGCCACATCTTCGGCGACGCGCGCATCCTGCATAACAGCGTCATCATCGCCGCCAAAGGACTGACGCCGGACCACGACCAGATCCTGCAAATCTATGACAAAGCGACGGTAAGCCGGTCGCGCGTTGTGCATCAGGCACAGATCTACGGCGAAGCGATGGTGAACAATGCGTTTATTGAACACCGCGCTGAGGTATTCGACAGTGCGATCCTCGAAGGGAACGATCTCAATAACGTCTGGGTGTGCGACTGCGCAAAGGTATACGGTAACGCCCGTCTGATTGCCGGTTTCGACGACGACGCCATCCCCACCGTGCGCTACAGTTCACAGGTGGCGGAAAATGCCGTCGAGGAAGGCAACTGCGTCATTAAGCACCACGTCCTGATCGGCGGTCAGGCATGGCTGCGCGGGGGGCCGATCATGCTTGACGATAAAGTGGTGATTCAGGGACGCGCCCGGATCAGCGGCGATGTGTTGATCGAGCATCGGGTTGAAATCACCGACGATGCGGTCATTGAAGCCTTTTCGGGTGAGAGCATTCACCTGCGTGGCGAAAAGGTGATTAACGGCGGCCAGCGTATCACCCGCACACCGCTGCTGGGGGCGTTATAGGGTAAAAATCTTCCCGTAGATGTTCACATCGTCAAAGCGGCCATTCAGGTATTCCGCTTCCCGCAGGCACCCTTCCAGCGTAAAACCGTTGCGCCGGGCAACGTTGTTGCTGCTCTGATTCGCCACCCGGCACTTAATCACAAAACGGCGGATCTCGCCGCGCTCAGCGTAATAGCGCATAAACGCCTGCAATGACTGAGAGAGGATCCCCTTCCCCTGATGCGCCTCGTCCAGCCAGTAACCGATATAACCCGCTTTGTTGGCAGGCTCTACCGAATTAAACGACAGCACGCCGACCAGCGCATCATCCCGGAAGATCAAAAACATTTTGGCGTAGCCGCGCTGGTGCAGCATCTGGTTACTTAGCACATTGCGGCGGGTATCCTCTTCCGCGCCCACGTGCTGCGCCCAGTCAAAGGCGGTTTGCAGCCAGGTTTTGTTTTTGACGACGAGGTGATGGAGATCGGCGGTATAGCGCTCTTCGACGGCGCGAAGCTCGATATTCTGGGTAACGGGGATAATTTCTGCAGACATGGTGCCCCTCAATTGCCGGGTGGCGGCTGCGCCTTACCCGGCCTACTCTGGACGCATTTGTAGGCCGGGTAAGCGTTAGCGCCACCCGGCACAATCCCACAAGGATTAACGCATTATCCGGTCGTCAACGTAGTGACGTTTATCCGGCGCTGGCGGGAAATACTGATACAGCCAGGTTTCACTGATGGCATCACCCTGACAGCGCAGGAACAGGCGCATATCTACCGGCTCGGTCGAATCCGAGGTTGGGTACCAGTCAAACAGAATGCGATAACCGTCAAACGGTTCTACGTACAGGATCTCAACCTGCTTCGCCTCACCGCTGGAGAGAGTAATCACCGGCTCGATGCCTTTTGGCGCAGCGGCCTTCAGGTCGCCACCGACAAAGTCGATAGCAAAGCGGCGCGCCCACACTTTCGGGTAATTTTCACCCGGCGCCCAGCCTTCCGGGAAACCGCCCATGCCGGTGCGGGTGGCGAAAACATTAGCCAGCGGGGAACGCACCGGCGGCATTGCGCTCCAGTACAGGCGATATTTAAAGTCCAGCTCGTCGCCCGCTTTCACCGTTTTCTCCGGCTGCCAGAAGCAGACAACGTTATCCAGCGTTTCACCGGTGGTCGGGATCTCCATCAGACCAACCGAGCCTTTACCCCAGTCGTTGCGCGGTTCTACCCACAGGCTTGGACGCTTGTTATACCAGCCCATCACGTCCTGATAGTGCGAGAAATCACGATCCAGCTGCAGCAGACCAAACCCTTTAGGGTTTTTGTCCATATAGGCGTTGAACTGCAGCTTCTGCGGGTTGTTCAGCGGACGGCAGATCCACTCTCCGTTGCCGCGCCACATCGCCAGACGGTCTGAGTCATGGATTTGCGGGTGAATGGTGTCGCACATGCGTCGTTCGTTATTGCCGCAGCTGAACATACTGGTCATCGGCGCGATGCCGAGCTGTTTAATGTCTTTACGCGCATAGAGGTGGTTTTCCACCTCCATGATCACCTGGCTCTTCTCGCAGTGGATCACGAACTTATAGGCACCGGTAATGCTCGGGCTGTCCAGCAGCGTATAGACGGTAAACGTGGTGTCACCTGGCTTAACGGTTTCAAACCAGAAGGAGGTGAAGTCCGGGAACTCTTCCGGCGTGTCAGTAAAGGTGTCTACCGCCAGACCGCGCGCGGAAAGGCCGTACTGGTAGGTATCGTCAACCGCACGGAAATAGCTTGCGCCGAGGAAAGAGACGATATCGCGACGCGCCAGTTCCGGCGCCTTAAAGGCGCGGAAGCCTGCAAAGCCAAGATCGCTTTGCCCTTCCAGCTGTTTGGTATCCACACCGGTTTCACCGTAGCTGAACAACTCCGGTCGGAAGTGGATCTCACGCGCCATAGAGGTCGACTGGTCCAGCGAGAACATCCGCACGCGGCGGCGGAACCCCATTCCCATATGGAAGAACTGCACGTCCAGCTGACGTCCTTCAATGTTGTTCCACAGAGACTGCTTCTCATCGTAGCGGATGGCGTTGTACGCCTGCGGCGTCATGGTGGCCAGCGTTTCCGGCAGCGGACGTGGCGCACCACCCCACGGGGTTTTCGCCAGGTCATGCGCCATGGATTGCAGTACGGAGAAGTCAAAACGACGGCTCTGACCGTCAGCGATGTCAGAGTCAGCAGCGTATGCCGCTTTGGAAAACAGGGAAGCAAGGCCAGAGGTGCCGCTCAGGGCTGCCACTGCCAGCGAGCCTTTTAGAAAACGTCTGCGATTCATGCCTGGAAAAACGTCCTTATGGTCGTGTGAATGTGTTTCGCGCTCGGCGAAATGACGGCAAGAAAGAACGCACAGCCTAAACAAAAATGGTTAAGAATCCAATTGTTGGCCGATGATTATCTGAACAAAGTGAGAAATATTTTCTGTCGACCAGAACGGCCCGAAAGTGGTGTAAAGAAAGCCTGGAAAATGTGTAGAAAAATGCCCCGACGTGACATCGATCGCCGGGGCTAATGAGGCGGTTATTTTACGCTGACATCGATACCCGGAAAGTACTTATCAGCGAGTTTAGCGATCGTGCCGTCGGCACGCACTTTATCAATCGCGGCATCAAGCTGCTTTTTGGTGGCCTCGTCACCTTTACGCAACCCAAAACCGATCCCACTCCCGAGGATAGTGTCGTCAGACACCGGTTTGCCGATGAAGCCAAACCCTTTCCCCTGCGGCTTGCTGAGGAAACCCGCCTGCCCGGCCGCGGACATCACCAGCGAGGCGTCGATACGGCCATTAAGCAGGTCGCCCCAGGCCATATTCTGATCTTTATAAGACACCACGGTGACACCCTGCTTTTCCCAGTGCTCTTTCGCATAGGTTTCCTGAATTGAGCCCTGCAGCACGCCAATGGTTTTCCCCTTCAGCCCTTCTGGGGTCGCTTCTACCGCCGTACCGGCCTTGCCGACCAGCTGCGACGGAATGCGGTAAATCGGCTGGGTAAAATCAATGCTCTTGCGGCGCTGCTCGGTGATATTCATCGCCGAGTTAATGGCGTCGAATTTCTTCGCCACCAGACCCGGGATCAGCGCGTCAAACGAGGTTTCCACCCAGCTGCACTTCAGCGCTGCCGCTTTGCAAATGGCATTCCCCAGCTCAACGTCAAACCCTTCCAGTTCGCCTGAGGCATTACGGCTTTCAAACGGCGGATATTCCGCTTCCAGACCATAACGCAGCTCGGTCGCCGCGAAGGACGAAAAGGTACACAGCAATCCCATGCCGACGACTAACGCGCGTAATTTCATCTTATACTCCTCAGCGTGATTTAACCCGACACAGGGCCTGGGCACCTGCCCGTAACGTCGCCTCATCTTTCGCAAAAGAGAGACGAATCAATTTATTATCCGTACCGTCCGCATAAAACGCCGACAGCGGAATGGTGGCAACGCCGTACTCCACGATCAGCCGTTTCACCAGCTCGCTGTCGCGCTCATCGCTGAACGCGCTGTAATCCGCCAGCATGAAGAACGACCCGGCGCTCGGTAGCAGGGTAAACGGCGAATCGGCCAGCAGACCGTGCAGCAGATCGCGCTTACGCTGGTAAAACGCCGACAGCGACAGCCAGGTTTGCGGATCGACCATATGCTCCGCAAAGGCGTGCTGCATTGGCGTATCGGCAGAGAACATTAAAAATTGATGGACTTTACAAATCTCATCCATCAGTACCGCCGGGGCGACACAATACCCTACGCGCCAGCCGGTGACGTGATAGGTTTTTCCGAAAGATGAAATAATCACGCTGCGCTCCGCCAGCTGCGGGTGCGTGGCCATTCCATGATGCGGTTCACCGTCAAAAACCACGTGTTCGTACACTTCGTCAGACAAAATAATGATGTCGGTCTGGCGCGTCAGCGCCGCCAGCTGTTGCAGGTCATTGGCACAGAAGACCTGACCGCTCGGGTTGTGCGGCGTGTTAATGATGATCATGCGCGTGCGCGGGGTGATCGCGGCACGCACCTCATCCCAGTTGACGGCAAAATCCGGCACCGTGAGTTTGATAGCAATCGGGGTAGCCCCCTGCAGACGGACAATCGGCGCGTAGCTGTCAAAGGACGGTTCAAAGTAGATCACCTCATCACCGGGGTGCACGAGACCGCTTATCGCTGAATAGAGCCCTTCGCTGGCGCTGGCGGTCACCAGCACCTCGCTGGCAGGGTCATACTGCGTGCCGTAGAGCGTGGCAATTTTATCGGCAATGCGTTCTTTCAGCGGCTGCAGGCCGGTCATCGCCGCGTACTGGTTATGCCCTGACGCCATCGCTCGGGTGACGCCTGCAATCAGTTTCGGGTCACAGGAAAAATTCGGTGCGCCCTGAGAAAGGTTAATGGCGTTATGCTGTGCCGAAAGCTGGCCGATAACGGTAAAAATGGTGGTCCCCACATCTGGCAGTTTGGAGCGCGTTTGTACCGGCGTTCGTAAAGTCATCCTCTTTACCTTCTCATGGACATTGCATAACTATTCAAACAACAAGTGCGTTGCCGGGACAATCGAATTGTTGTCATAATAGCCATGAGAAAAATGCATAGCTGAGGTGTTTCAATGTCTCGCCGTTCGCTCCCCCTTAACGCCATCGACGCATTTTTAGTCACCGCGCGTCATCTGAATCTTACCCATGCGGCCGCAGAGCTGTGTCTGACCCAGGGGGCCGTGAGCCGTAAGATCGCCTCCCTTGAGGCGTGGTTTGGCTTTCCGCTGTTTGAGCGCCACGCCCGCGGGCTGCGCCTCTCACCGCAGGGCAGCGCCCTGCTTCCGGAGCTGCAATCCACTTTCGAACAGCTGCTGACCGTGGCCGACCAGGCCCGTAGCCAGCATACCGTGATCCGGCTTAAGGCCCCTACCTGCGCCATGCGCTGGCTGGTACCGCGCCTGCTGGAGGTGGAGCACGCGCATCCGGATCTGCAGATCGCGCTGACGACCACCACCGATCATAACGTCAATTTCAAAACCGAATCTTACGACGCGGCCATTGTGTTTGGCACGCATATGAGCGCAGGCGATCTGCTGTTCGAAGAGGCGCTCACGCCGGTCATCAGCCCGGTGCGGGCAGGTACAACGCTGGGTTCACTGACGTTCCTTCACCCAACGCGGGATAAGACCGACTGGTCACTGTGGCTGGCGAAGCAGGAAGGTCCCGGGTTTGTTATGCACAAAAATCAACACTTCGATACGATGGATCTCGCCATTACCGCCGCCATTCAGGGGCTGGGCGTCGCCATTGCCGACGAAACGCTGGTGGCAGAAGATGTGGGTGCCGGAAGGCTGATGCGGCCCTATGAGACAAGCGTAAAAACCGGCGCGAGCTACCGGCTGGTGCTGCGCGAAACGCCTGACGAAGAAAATGGTCTGGCGGCGTTTCGCGCCTGTTTACTTAATCGAGGCTGACGTGGTGCTTCATCACCCGTTTAAAGAGGCTCATGCGCGCGCGCATAAAGCGGTTTTCAAGCCGGAAATCTGCATGTTTATTCACACCGATACGTAGCAGCACGTCCCGCCCTTTACGGCACGCGGGCCAGTGCGTCGGCCCCGACAGGCTATCATGCGTTCCGGCATCGCGCGCAAAGCTTACCCAGTAATCGGCTACCCTGGCAGCAAACTGTAAATCCCGTTCGTTGACATACTGACGTGAGGGCTCCACCTGGCCGAGGGTATCGAACACGTAGGGCACTTCATTGCCATGCCACGCGCCGTTGATATAGGTGGCATGCTCCGCTTCAGCGACATAGTCAAACCAGTAACGCCAGCAAAGCCCGCCGACACGCTGCTGCGCCTGCATCACGACATAGCCCATGGTGGTAAACGCCATATCGCGACACACCTGTCTGCCCAGCTCTTCGTCGCCTTTCACACCCGGATAAAGCAGCTTGATGAGCCCCAGCCCAAAACGACGCTCCCGGCGAAGCTTCTGGATTTGCCCGGCGAGATCGATGCCAAACACCGCCATGACGCTGGCTTCATCGCTGTTAGAACCTATCATCACCGGCACAGGGTGCTGGCGGGCAGCGAAAAAGACATCCAGCATGGCCTCCGGCAGGACGCAATCCCCGACGATCGGCGCCGGGGCGATGTTGAGTGGCGCGGTCAGCGGCCAGAATGACTCAGGCGGGATCGCGCGCAGCTGCTCTGCCGTCGCGTTTTCCAGCCCAAAATGGGCGGCCAGTGCTTCCCCTTTTTGCAGCGCCTGCTGGCGCGGCGTGTCGGGCAAGGTATATCCACTCTGGACTATCGCCTTGTGGAACAGCCCTTCCGCCAGCGGCGAGGCCAGCAACGACAGTACGCTGCGGGCGCCAGCGGACTCACCAAACAGGGTCACGTTATGCGGATCGCCCCCAAACGCGGTGATATTCTCCCGCACCCATTCAAGCGCGGCAATCTGATCAAGCAGAGCAAAATTATGCACTACCCGCTCTTCTTCCCCCTCCAGCGCGGGATGGGCGAAAAAGCCGAGATGGCCGAGACGGTAGTTAATCGTGACCACAACCACGCCGCGCGCGGCCAGCGATTTGCCGTGATACGGTGGCAAGCCACCGGCACCAATCGTAAACCCGCCCCCGTGCAGCCAGACCATCACCGGAAGCGATCCCGGGCGGTCGACGGGGGACCAGACATTCAGATAGAGACAGTCTTCAGAGAACTGGCCGGGATCGCCCCCGCCCAGCTCCTGACAATATTCACTGCTTTGCCAGCTTGAGGCCGAAAAGGCAGTGGCATCGCGAACGCCATCCCAGCGTTCTGGTGGGCGCGGTGAGCGCCAGCGCCAGTCCCCCACTGGCGGTGCAGCATAGGGAATACCGCACCAGCGGTGGACATTTTCATCGGTTAAACCAGTCAGTGCGCCCTGGCGCGTTTCAACCACAGGGGCGGAAGGATTTTGCATAACGACCTTATTTTTTCCATCACACCCCTGCAGAGTAACGGTTTCAGAGCAAACCGCAACGCTGTTTGCTGCGCGTTTCAGCCTCCTCATAGAGGGTGAATTCGTCATACACCGGGCAGCCGAGCGCGGCTTCAAACGCGTCGCGGCTGGCATTACCGTGGCTGCGCGCCTGAGTTTCATTCCCGAGATTGGACTGGAAAATCCCGGCGGCGCTGACCGGAAGAAAATCTTCGTAGGTAATCGGCTGGGCAACGACCCACCCGCGCTCAATCAGCGGCTGCGGATCGTCGCCGGGACGGAACGCATGACGATGGGCTTCCCCGGCGG
Organism: Enterobacter kobei; assembly: GCF_001729765.1. NCBI lineage: Bacteria > Pseudomonadati > Pseudomonadota > Gammaproteobacteria > Enterobacterales > Enterobacteriaceae > Enterobacter > Enterobacter kobei. The sequence continues at coordinate 2,314,793 of NZ_CP017181.1, read as the reverse complement.
GCGTCAGACGGTAGCGGAAATAAGCCAGTTCCTGGCGGCGCATTAACAGCTCGCTGTCCGGGAAGGCACTGAAAATCTCACGCAAATGAAGCTGGTGCGTCAGGTTATCTTTGCCGGTACCGGCCTTAGCCAGCAGGCTATCGTACAGTTCACGGCCTTTCGGCGTCAGCGCCACGCCGCGCTGTTCTATTTCACCGAAGCGGGCGGTGTGGGTGCCCTTATGTTCACCGGCAAACAGCACCGGCTCTTCGAGCGCCTTGAAGCTGGTTTGACGCAATAACACGGGCACGTCACGACGCGGCGGCCCTTCGATCAGAATTTTGGGCTCAATACCATACTTCGGCATCAGCTCCTGCACCCGGTCAATATCCAGCGTGCGCGGCGTGAGGTGGTTAATATGGCACCCCGGGAAGCAGACCACATCCGCAATCAGGCGATGTTCGTTATGCAGTGCCAGATAAGTTTCCTGATCGACCGTCGCATGGCGGTGCCAGCGGAAGGTTTCCAGCGCTTCCTGAACAAACTCACGCGCCTGGACGTCAGTAAACTGCCCTTCTGATTCCCAGAGATCGAGAAGTGCCAGACAGCGCGGGGTAAAAATGTTCCGCTGAGCAAGGATCTCCGCCGCGCGCTCGCGTAGCGGGACGTTTTCTATCAGCTCAAGGCGCAGCAGTGAGGTAAAGATACGAAACGGATTCCGGCACAGCGCCGCATCATCTACCGGACGAAACGCCGTTGAGTGAACCGGCACCCCCGCCTGAGAGAGATCGTAATAGCTGACCGGATACATGCCCATAATGGCAAACATACGACGCAGGGTGGAAAGCTCTTGCGCCGTGCCGACGCGGATCGCGCCGTGGCGCTCCACGTTCAGACGGGCAAGCTCATCGGCGTTCGCCAGTTGTTCATGTAATAGCGGGTTATTTTCCAGAACCGCCAGGTTTACGTCCGCGACCAGTTCGAGCAACGTGCCGTACTGCGGAACTTCCTGCTGGTACATCGCCGACATAGCCTGCGAAAAATGTTCCCGAATATCATCAGCCGTGATGGTGTTCGCCATGATGTCATGCCTCCAGTGAATATTACCTGGAGTGTAGAGAAACCCGTTCCTTCCGGGGGGAAGAATTTCTGATTTGTGATCTTAAGACGACAGTGGTCAAACCGTGTGCTACCGGAGCTTGAGCAGACCTTATCAGGACGGTTCTGCCGCCTCGTTATTTTTCTCTGGAATTTCCCTATAATTATTTTTGGTGCTGTTTTATAGCTATAAAGGAGTACGTTTTTCAGGTCTTACCGTCTGTAAAATAATCGGATTGAGCATACCGTGGTTTTTACCCTCAGCTTTCAAATTTTTAGTGCAAACTTAGGACTAATCCCACCCTTCGCTTACAAGTCCTCCCCACCTCTTCATATTTTCAAGGTAAGCGAAGCGTAAAGCCTTCATTATTTCAAAATAACGATACCGCAAATAGCAAAGCGCATTTGACGAATGGCGCTCAGCGACTAGAGTTATTACTCGAACGACGAGTGATACGAAATATATTCGTATCGTACTGACATAACCAATATATGAACATGAGGTTTAATATGGCAGAGCATCGTGGTGGTTCAGGTAATTTCGCGCAAGACCGTGAAAAAGCATCAGAAGCTGGTCGTAAAGGTGGCCAGCACAGCGGTGGTAATTTTAAAAACGATCCGCAACGCGCATCTGAAGCGGGTAAGAAAGGGGGACAGAACAGTCACGGCGGAGGCCGTAAATCTGATAACTCCTGATCTTATTTAGTACTCTTTTAATAAAACCAGAGAGCATGCTGCGGGCTGAAAAGCTCGCAGTACCCTTTCTTTATTTTACCGGAGCGTAATAATTATGAATATGAAAAGTGTAGAGGATGTATTTATTCATCTTCTGTCGGATACCTACAGCGCAGAAAAGCAGCTTACCCGAGCGTTAAGCAAACTTGCCCGCGCCGCCTCCAGCGAGAAGCTGAACGCCGCCTTCACCGCACACCTTGAAGAGACGCAAGGTCAGATCGAACGCATCGATCAGATTATCGAGCAGGAAGACGGTATCAAGCTCAAGCGCATGAAATGCGTGGCAATGGAAGGCTTAATTGAAGAGGCGAACGAAGTTATCGAAAGCACGGAAAAAAATGAAGTGCGTGATGCCGCGTTAATTGCCGCAGCCCAAAAAGTGGAGCATTACGAAATTGCCAGCTACGGTACCCTTGCCACCCTGGCAGAGCAGCTTGGCTATAAAAAAGCCGTTAAGCTTCTTGCAGAAACACTGAAAGAAGAAAAAGAGACCGACCTTAAACTCACCGATCTGGCCGTAGGAAATATTAACCAAAAAGCGCAAAAATGACGCTATAACACAGGTTAAATAAAATGAGCATCAGTCCCAGGACAATTAAACGGTGCCATTTAACGGCAGCTATAATATGGTTCATTCTCGCTATCCCTTCCGTAATATGGTGGAAGAGCAGCGTACTATGGGTCATTATCATCAGCATCTACGCTAATATTGTCGGCCATTTGTCTGGCTACAGTGCCGCGCGTGCCGATCAGGCTGCTGAAAGTGAGACCAAATAAGCGAACCCTAAAGAGGATACAATGATGAATCACGTAGAACACTACCATGACTGGCTACGCGATGCCCATGCGATGGAAAAGCAAGCCGAATCTATGCTGGAATCCATGGCCAGCCGTATTGATAATTATCCTGATGTTCGCGCCAGAATTGAGCAGCATATTAATGAGACAAAACGGCAAATTACTTTGCTGGAAGAAATCCTCGACCGGAATGATATTTCTCGTTCAGTTTTAAAAGACTCGATGAGCAAAATGGCGGCGCTGGGGCAGTCCATCGGCGGCATGTTCCCGTCTGATGAGATCGTTAAGGGGTCGATCAGCGGCTATGTTTTCGAACAGTTTGAAATCGCCTGCTATACCTCCCTGCTCGCGGCGGCGAAAAAAGCGGGCGATACCGCCTCGATACCCGCTATTGAAACGATCCTCGCCGAAGAGCGCGAAATGGCCGACTGGTTGATTCGTCATATTCCGCAGACCACGGAACAGTTCCTGCTGCGTTCAGACGCATCGGGCGTCGAAGCAAAAAAATAATCAGGGAGAATCGCCATGTTCCGACACGTTAAACAGCTGCAATACACGGTTCGCGTTGCTGAACCGAACCCAGGCCTCGCCAATCTTTTACTGGAACAGTTCGGTGGGCCGCAGGGCGAACTGGCTGCCGCCTGCCGGTACTTTACGCAAGGATTGAGCGATGACGATCCGGGCCGTAAAGATATGCTGATGGATATCGCGACCGAGGAGTTAAGCCACCTCGAAATCATCGGTACCCTGGTGGGCATGCTGAATAAAGGCGCGAAAGGCGCGCTGGCGGAAGGGGTGGAAAACGAGGCCGAGCTGTATCGGTCCATGACCGAAAACGGCAATGACAGCCATATTACCTCCCTGCTCTACGGTGGTGGCACCCCGCTCACTAACTCTGCGGGCGTGCCCTGGACGGCGGCCTACGTGGACACCATCGGCGAGCCAACGGCGGACCTGCGCTCAAACGTGGCAGCAGAGGCCAGAGCGAAAATCATCTATGAACGTCTGATCAACGTGACCGACGATCCCGGCGTAAAGGATGCCCTGGCGTTTCTGATGACGCGCGAGGCGGCGCATCAGCTCTCCTTTGAGAAGGCGCTGCAGTCTATCCGTAATAATTTCCCGCCGGGAAAATTGCCGCCAATCGAGGAATTCACCAACAAGTACTACAATATGTCTGAAGGTGGAGAGGTTCGCGGAAGCTGGAACAGCGATAAACATTTCGATTACGTTGAGTCCCCCCAGCCTGCGGTTGACGGCAGCGATGGCAGCGCAAGCGTCACGCTCACAACCGAACAGGCAACCCTGGTCAAGGCGATGTCTGCCCGTACGAAGTCCGATCCACATTCCGACCCGCTGACCGGTGCCGAGCTGGGTGCCGGTAAGACTAAACCGTAATCGGTTTTGCCGGGCAGCCATAAACTGCCCGGCAATTCTCGTGCCCCATCGTTTCAGAGGTACGGACCATGTTCGAACTCGACGCGTTCCATCTGGCCAGAATTCAGTTCGCTTTTACCGTCTCGTTTCATATCCTTTTTCCTGCGATCACCATCGGCCTCGCCAGCTATCTGGTTGTGCTGGAGGGCATGTGGCTGCGCACCAAAAACGACGTCTGGCGATCGCTGTATCACTTCTGGCTAAAGATATTTGCCGTTAACTTCGGTATGGGGGTCGTTTCCGGATTGGTCATGGCGTACCAGTTTGGCACCAACTGGAGCGGATTCTCACAGTTCGCGGGCAGTATCACCGGTCCACTCCTCACCTATGAAGTCTTAACCGCTTTCTTCCTGGAAGCCGGTTTCCTGGGTGTAATGATGTTCGGCTGGAATAAGGTTGGCCCGGGCCTGCACTTCTTTTCCACCTGCATGGTCGCGCTCGGCACCTTAATGTCGACCTTCTGGATCCTCGCCTCCAACAGCTGGATGCATACGCCGCAGGGGTTCACTATCGAGAACGGACAGGTCATTCCGCAAGACTGGCTGGCAATCGTCTTTAACCCCTCCTTCCCTTATCGCCTGATTCATATGGCTATTGCCGCGTTTCTGAGCAGCGCGCTGTTTGTCGGCGCGTCGGGTGCCTGGCACCTGCTGCGCGGTAACGATACGCCCGCCATCCGAACCATGTTCTCGATGGCCATGTGGATGGCGCTGCTGGTCGCCCCCATCCAGGCGGTGGTGGGCGATATGCACGGCCTGAACACGCTTGAGCATCAGCCCGCCAAAATCGCCGCCATTGAGGGACACTGGGAAAATCCGCCCGGCGAGGCCACCCCACTGCTGCTGTTTGGCCTGCCGGATATGGAGGAGGAACGCACCAAATACGGCCTCGAGATCCCCGCGCTCGGCAGCCTGATCCTGACGCATAGCCTGGATAAACAGGTTCCGGCCCTGAAAGATTTCCCGAAAGAAGATCGCCCAAACTCGACCATCGTTTTCTGGTCGTTCCGCATCATGGTCGGGATGGGGCTGCTGATGATTACCCTCGGTCTGCTCAGCCTCTGGCTACGCTACCGTCACCGGCTTTTCCACTCGCGCCCGTTCCACTGGTTTGCGCTCTGCATGGGGCCAGCGGGTCTGCTGGCGCTGCTCGCCGGCTGGGTGACCACCGAAGTGGGCCGTCAACCGTGGGTGGTCTATGGTTATCTGCGCACGATAGATGCGGTCTCCCTGCACAGTACTCTGCAAATGAGCATCAGCTTGCTGGCCTTCTTCGTTGTCTACTCGTCGGTGTTCGGCGTGGGGTATGTTTACCTCATCAGGTTGATTAAGAAAGGTCCGCAGCCCGTCGATACGCTGACGTCAAACACGTCGGGCACTCCCGCCCGTCCGCTGTCTGCCGCGGAGTCCGTTTCAGAACAGGAGAGAATCTGATGGGCGTTGATATCGCTGTTATCTGGTTTGCCATCATCGTCTTTGCCACGCTGATGTACATCATTATGGATGGCTTTGATTTGGGCATCGGTCTGCTGTTTAACTTCGTGGGCGATGCCAGGGAACGCGATGTGATGGTTAACAGCGTGGCCCCGGTGTGGGACGGTAACGAAACCTGGCTGGTGCTCGGCGGCGCGGGATTGTTCGGCGCGTTTCCGCTGGCCTACGCGGTGATTATTGATGCGTTGACCATCCCCCTCACCGCCATGCTCATCGGCCTCATCTTTCGCGGCGTCGCCTTTGAGTTCCGTTTTAAAGCGACGCCCTCACACCGCAAATTCTGGGACTACTCCTTCGCAGGCGGGTCCTTGCTCGCCACCTTCAGCCAGGGGATCGTCGTAGGGGCAGTGATCAATGGCTTTGACGTGGAAGGCCGGCGCTTTGTCGGCTCTGCGCTTGACTGGCTGACGCCCTTCAATCTTTTCTGTGGCATCGGGCTGGTCGTTGCCTATACGCTGCTGGGGACCACCTGGCTCATAATGAAAAGCGAAGGCGCACTGCAAAACCGCATGCGCGAGCTGACGCGCCACGTGCTGCTGGCACTGGTGGTGGTTATTGCGGTGGTCAGCGTCTGGACGCCGCTTGGCTGGCAGTACGTGGCCGACCGCTGGTTTACCTTGCCCAACTTCTTCTGGTTCCTGCCGGTTCCCCTGCTGGTAGGGCTGTTTACGGTGCTGATCTGGCGGTTGACCCGCAACCCGGCCAGCCACTCGCGTCCGTTCCTGCTCACGCTGGGGCTGATCTTCCTCGGTTTTAGCGGCCTGGGTATCAGCCTGTGGCCAAACATTATTCCGCCCCATATCACCCTGTGGGAAGCCGCGGCACCGCCCGCCAGCCAGCTGTTTATGCTGGTCGGCACCCTGCTGATCATTCCGGTGATTCTGGTGTACACCGCCTGGAGCTACTACGTCTTCCGGGGCAAAGTGTCGGATACTGAAGGCTATCACTGAGGAACGCTATGACAGACTGGCATACACGGGCCATTATTTATCAAATTGATACCGCACTGTTTTATGATATGAACGGCGATGGTTGTGGAGACATCGCCGGAATTGCGGCCAAGCTGCGTTATATCCGCCGCATGGGCGCGACGGTTATCTGGATCACCCCATTTTACCTCACCCCCTTTCTGGACGAAGGCTACGACGTTAGCGACCATCTGCAGGTGGATCCGCGCTTCGGTAAACTGGCCGATATCATCGCCTTTATCGAACAGGCCCGGGAGCTGGGCATGCAGGTCATAATTGAGCTGCTGATCCAGCATACCTCAGACGCGCATCCGTGGTTCCAGCAGGCCCGCCGAAACCCGGCATCCCCCTATCGTGATTACTACCTCTGGTCGGACAACGACGATGACGACACGCCCCCAATGTTTCCCGGCGTGGAAAAGAGCGTCTGGAGCTGGGACGACGAGGCGGGACAGTACTACCGGCATATGTTTTATCGCCATGAGCCGGATCTGAACCTGACCTCGCCTGCGGTACTTAAAGAGATTGAGAACATCATTCTGTTCTGGCTTAAGCTGGGGGTGTCGGGCTTTCGCCTGGATGCCGCCACCCACCTCACCAGACAGGCAGGAAACGGTGACGAAAAAAAAGGGCTGTGGATCCTGGAGCATATGCGCCGTCTTATTGAGCAACGTAATCCAGACGCTATCCTGCTGGGTGAAGTCGACGTCGACGTCAAGACGTATAAAGACTACTTCGGCAAGAACGATCGCCTGAATCTGGTGCTCAATTTCTGGCTCAATAAGTATTTCTACGTCAGCCTGGCGAGGAAAAGCGCCCGTCCGCTGCGTAATGCGGTGAAAAAGATGATCGTCCCGCCCGACTCATGCTGTTTTGCCAACTGGCTGCGCAATCATGACGAGCTGGATCTGGAGGGCATTAGTCAGAAAGATAAGCAGTTTGTCCTTGATACCTTCGCCCCTGACGAAGAGATGAACGTCTATCAGCGCGGGATCCGCCGCCGCCTGGCGCCGATGCTGAATGGCGATCACAAGCGACTGGCGTTCTGTCACGCCGTGCTCTTTTCCTTGCCGGGTGTCCCGGTGATGCGCTACGGGGATGAGATCGGCATGGGCGACGACCTGGAACTGGAAGAGCGTTACGCCGTTCGTACGCCGATGCAGTGGGCCGGATCGGCGGGGGGCGGTTTTTCCGCGGCCAATCCGGAAAAATTTATTGCCCCCATCATCGATCGCGGCCCGTATCGCTATCAGAAAATCAACGTCGCTGATTCGCTGCTTCACCGCAACTCGCTTCTGCACCGAATCATGGATATTGCCAATACCCGCTCAGAGTTCCCCGAAATTGCCGTTGCGCCCTTTCGTCTCATTACCCTCGATCATGACGCGGTGCTGGGGCTGTATTACGAGACCGATGAACGCAGCATCCTGACCTTCGTCAACTTCAGCGACCAGCCGGTGAAGTTCGCCGCAAAAGGGATCCGCAATGCCACCTGGACTGCCTGTCTCTCGGACAAACGCTACGACGACGCGCTGGTGTGCGGCAAAACCGTCGAGCTCACTCTTGGCGGCTACGGTTACCGCTGGTTCTGGACCCACCGTAGCGCGCTGCGCTGATTATCTTCTCCCTCGAATTATCAGGCGGGTCAGCATAATCCCCGCCACCGCGAGGGCGCCCAGTGCCACCTTGCCAGGCATACCGGAGGTGACAGACGGGGCTCGGTTCTTCGCCTCGTCTGTAAAACGGCCATGGATTTTGTGCAGATCATTAACCGGCTGGTCAAGATAGTCCCGGCGATCCGGTGCGTTCAGATCGTCGGTCATCTGACCTTCCCAGGCTTTTTTAACCATCAGCCGGTCAAGTAAACCCGGGAAAAGAAATTGCCCGACGATCGACTGAATCGTGCTGCTTCCCACCCACAGTTCCCGTACCGGTTTTTGTGCAACCTTAAAGATGGCGCGGGCGGCGACTTCGGGCTCAAAAACCGGTGGCACCGGGCGCATCGCCCAGGCGAACTTATTCCTCGCCCATTCGAACTGCGGCGTGTTAAGCCCCGGCATCTGAACCATCGAAAGCTGAACCCGGCTGTTTTCATGCATCAGTTCGGTACGCACCGCATCGGTGAAGCCGCGGATCGCCGCTTTGGCGCCACAGTAAGCGGACTGCAAAGGAATGGAACGGTAGGCCAGCGCGGATCCCACCTGGATAATCACGCCTCTGTCGCGGGGCACCATCAGCTCCAGCGCGGCGCGAGTGCCGTTGACAAAGCCGAGGTAGGTCACGTCAGTCACACGACGAAACTCATCCGGCGTAAGGGTGCGAAACGGTGCCAGCACGGCGCCCATGGCATTGTTAACCCACACGTCAATCGCCCCAAGGCGATACTCAATCTCGTTAGCCGCATCCACCACCGCCTGACTGTCGGCGACGTCCGCCTGCACCGCGTGGGCATTGACCCCAAAGCGCTTTAATTCCTCCTGAGTGGAGTGCAGGCTGGCTTCATCGCGGGCGATAAGTCCCACATCGTAGCCCGCCTTTGCAAAGTGCAGTGCCGTGGCTTTTCCCACGCCCGCCGTCCCGCCAGTAATCACTATGACAGCCATACAACCTCCACGTGAATTTACCCGATATTGTCGTCCGACAAGGTTGTTACCAGTTCAGCCAGCGCAAAATGCACCGCTTTTTCCACCACGTCCTGACAGTCACCGGAGAAAAGAACGGTGCGGGTTTTCGTCTCGCCGCAAATATTCCAGCCAAAGCAGACCGTCCCTGCCGCCGTCCCATCGTCGCCCCCTTCAGGGCCTGCGTATCCGCTGATGGCAATGCTGATATCCGCCTGGGCCATATCGCGGATACTGGCGGCCATCTCGCCCACCGTCGGTTCGCTGACGGCGGTATAGCGCGCCAGCGTTTCAGAACGCACGCCGAGGATCCGCGCTTTTGCTTCATCGCTGAACACCACCAGCCCGACATCATAAAAATCGGCGGTGTTCTCTTCAGCGCACAACGCGACCGAGAGCTTTCCCCCCGTACAGGATTCCGCCGTGGTTAAGCGCAGCCCGGCATCGGTTAATTTACTCGCCAGCTTTTTCGTTAATTCACTTACGGTATAATGATCGTCGTGAAAAAGATTGCTCATTTTGCCGCCTCTTATTTCTCAAAAGGAATGATTGAAATATGCCCATTACGTTCGAATATGGCATATTTGATTTCACTCATTTTTGTAATGCCATTATTCTGACGCGCTGACACCAGAATATCATCACAGGATACGTCGACTTTTTTGAGTTTATCCGCTAACGGCACGCCATTCTCTACCAGAATGACGGGATTACCATCCAGAATATTTTCCACCGGGGAAAAATATTTCTTCATCAACCCAAAGAGAATATCCACTACCACCAGCGTGGTAATCGTTATCATCGCCCCGGTGACAGAAAAGTCCTGCCCCAGAAGCGCCTGCTGCGTGGCTTCACTAATAATTAACAGTAGAATAAGGTCAAAGCTGGTCATCTGTAGCAGCGCGCGTCGCCCCGCCACTTTAAATACCACCACGAGAAACAGATAAATCGCCAGCGCACGAAAGACCATATCCATATCAGCCTCCTACGGGTAAATAAATTGCCAGACGGTGATCTCCGGCTCGTTGTTTGCGCGGATGACAGTATTCCACTTACCGGCCCGGGTCGGGGTCGTGAAGTACAACACGGAGAACCTGTCTGACTTCTGGAGCGTGTCATAGACGAAATAAAGGGTTTTCCCACGGCTATACATTCTGTCCGGCTGCGGCCAGACGCTGCCGGGTTCGTAAACGTCGCTGCGCTCGCTGGTGATGCTGAGCGTGAAGTGACCCGCCGTTTTCACCGGAAACGTAAATTGCATCCTTGACTCGGTCTCCCGACGGCCAAAACGTTCATAGTGAATGGTCAGAGATTTAGCAGAATTGGTCCTGGACGTGTCGCTCACCATGCCGCTGGAAAACAGACCGGCCATCGCTGCGATGATAATACCTAAAAGCAGCACAAAACCCACCTGGCGAAATGCATATTCAAACCTGAGCAAGCGATAACTCTCATCTATCCCGGGTAACTTTTCATTTTCACGCTTCATGGTTGTCGTCACCGTTTCGCTTATTTTATGAGTGTTTTGATTTCAAAAGAGATTGTTTTTAAGACTTATCACATTTGCCACATAAAGGAATAGCAACAATACTTAATAAGTCAAGACACCCAAAAATGAAGGATATCAGATGAAATTATCACTTATTTCCGCTTTTTTGATATTTTTGGTTCCATCAGCATGGGCAGATAATAACGGCGGGTTACAAAAAGGTGACGCGCCGCCCCCGCCTCACGCGCTGGATAGCGGATATCGTGGAACGGATGATGCGCGTATTATGACCATCGATCAGGCAAAACAAATGCATGACGGTGCGACAATTTCATTACGCGGTAATCTTATTGATGGTAGCGGCGATAAGTTTGTATTCCAGGATAAAACCGGAAAAATCGACGTTATTATTCCCCAGGCAGTCTTCGACGGCAGAACGGTAAAACCCGACCAGATGATCAGTATCAACGGTTCGCTTGATAAAAAATCATCTCCTGCCGTAGTCCGTGTTGATCGTTTGCAGAAATAATTCAGCGAAGCGTTAACGCTGCAACTATCCATCAAATCTCACCCCTTGGCTTAAGGAGTCAGCTATGAGTGATACTACACAACGTACGAACGCTTACCCGCAACCCCCGTTCCCGGAACAGCCGCAAACGCCGCCGGGACTGGCATCAGAGATGCAACCTGTACCCGATCATGGGGAAAAAAGCTACAAAGGGCATGGCCGCCTTACCGGCAAAAAAGCGCTGATCACCGGGGGTGACTCCGGGATAGGTCGCGCGGTGGCTATCGCCTATGCCCGTGAAGGGGCTGACGTTGCCATCAACTATTTACCTGAAGAGGAAAAAGACGCCGCAGAGGTGATCGCGCTGATCAAAGCGGAAGGACGCAAAGCCATCGCGCTGCCGGGGGATATCCGGGATGAAACCTTCTGTCAGAATCTGGTCGAGGAAGCCGTCTCGAAGCTGGGTGGCCTGGATATTCTGATCAATAACGCGGGTCGTCAGCAGTACCGGGAATCCCTGGAAGAGCTCACCACAGAAGACTTTGACGCGACGTTTAAAACCAACGTTTATGCCCCCTTCTGGATCACCAAGGCGGCGCTGCGCCATCTGAAGGCGTCGTCCGTTATCATTAACACCTCCTCGGTTCAGGCAGTGAAGCCCAGCCCCGTGCTGCTGGACTACGCCCAGACGAAAGCCTGTCTGGCCGTATTTACGAAATCCTTAGCCAAACAGCTGGGTCCAAAAGGCATTCGCGTCAACGCGGTGGCGCCTGGACCGTACTGGACGGTGCTGCAGTCAAGCGGCGGTCAGCCAATGGAAAAAGTGAAGGAGTTTGGCGGCGATACGCCACTGGGGCGTCCGGGTCAGCCGGTAGAAATTGCTCCGCTGTATGTCACGCTGGCCTCGGATGCGTGTTCCTATACGTCCGGTCAGGTGTGGTGTTCTGACGGCGGGGATGGCGTGATCTAATGGGGTACTGATGTAACCCCTCGGCAATGAGCAATAAATGAACAAGGACGTTCGCCTGCAGCCCCTCCCGAAAAACATGTTGTAACTCAAACAGATCAAATGTTAAAAATATTTTGCTATCAGGTTATCAAAATTAAACAACTTAACTTGTCACCCGCATCGCTCTGTTTTTAACATCGCCTATGGAAAAAAATGGTCTGTTCAGTCAGCGCATACGCTTGCGCCATTTGCATACATTTGTGGCCGTCGCTCAACAGGGAACGCTGGGGCGAGCGGCTGAAACCCTTAATCTGAGCCAGCCTGCGCTCTCAAAAACCCTTAACGAGCTGGAACAGCTCACCGGCGCCCGTCTTTTCGATCGCGGTCGGTTGGGCGCACAGCTTACCCTCGTGGGCGAACAGTTCCTGACGCACGCCGTTAAGGTGCTGGATGCGCTCAACACCGCAGGCCAGTCCCTGCACAGAAAAGAAGAGCACACCAGTGACGTGGTACGTGTGGGTGCCTTGCCTACCGCAGCGCTGGGCATTTTGCCGCCCGTGATTGGTCAATTCCACAAGCAGCAACGGCATACCACGATTCAGGTTGCCACCATGAATAACACCATGCTGCTCGCGGGGCTCAAATCGGGGGAACTGGATCTGGGTATCGGTCGTATGTCTGACCCTGAACTGATGGGCGGTCTCAATTACGAACTGCTGTTTCTGGAATCCCTGAAGCTGGTGGTGCGTCCCGACCATCCTTTACTGCAGGATACCGTGACGTTAAGCCGCGTCATGGAATGGCCCGTGGTGGTCTGCCCGAAAGGCACCGTCCCGCGCCAGGCCGCCGAAAACTTGCTGCAAATGCAGGGATGTACACTACCCTCAGGGTGTATCGAAACGCTGTCGGCCTCGCTGTCACGCCAGCTCACCCTCGATTATGACTACGTCTGGTTCGTTCCCTCCGGTGCGGTAAAAGATGATTTGCGTCAGGGAACCCTGACCGCTCTGCCGGTGACCGCCCCGGGTGCCGGTGAACCTATCGGCATTTTAACCCGCGTAGACACGCCGCTCTCAACGGGTGCGCAGACGCTGCTGAGCGCCATCCGTAAATCCATGCCGGTTTGAATTCTTCCCTTCACCCTAACCCTCTCCCCAACGGGGCGAGGGATCTGTCCTGTGCGCTAATCAAATAATGCGGAATGATTCATTAACAATTGCGTAAAACAATTTAACAGTTTTATCATAGCCACGAATTCACCAAATGGTTCGTAAATCTTTTGATAAAGATGAATTCACCCGTGTTAATCATTATTCCCGCCGATTTTATTACCCAACTGGTACACCCGGCATAGCGGTGGGATCTAAGGAGACAGAAATGGCATTTGGCAGCGCGCCACGTGGGATACCGCGTATCCTGCAGTGGCTTCTTGCCGGACTGATGTTGCTCATCGGTCTGGCCGTCGGCGGGCTGGGGTTTAAGCTCGCCACCGTGGGCGGAAGTTGTTACTTCCTGATAATGGGCGTGGTAATGGTGATTGCCGCGATCCTGATTTTCCTCAATCGCACCAGCGGGATTGTCCTTTACAGCATCGCGTTTATTGCCTCGCTGGTCTGGGCGGTAAGCGATGCGGGCTGGGATTTCTGGCCGCTCTTCTCCCGCCTGTTTACCTTCGCCGTACTGGCTTTCCTTTGTGCCATCGTCTGGCCTTACCTGCGTGGAGCAAACCACAATTCCCCCAACAAGGCGCCTGCTTTTAGCGTTGCGGCGGTCCTGGCCGTGGCGATGCTGGTTAGCCTTGGCTGGATGTTTAAGCCCCAGACTCTCGTGGCGGCGAATGAACCCGTTCCGGTTAAACCCGTCACACCCGGTGAGCAGCAAAAGAACTGGGCGCACTGGGGCAACACCACACACGGTGACCGCTTCGCCGCACTGGATCAAATTAACAAGCAAAACGTCAGCGAACTGAAAGTCGCCTGGATTGCCCATACCGGCGATATTCCACAGAGCAACGGCTCTGGCGCGGAAGACCAGAACACGCCTTTACAGATTGGCGATACGCTGTACGTTTGTACCCCGTACAGTAAAGTGCTGGCGCTGGACGTGGACTCCGGGAAAGAAAAATGGCGCTACGATTCTAAAGCCACCGCGCCTAACTGGCAGCGCTGCCGCGGTCTGGGCTATTTTGAAGACCACCATAACGTGACAACGTCACAGGAAACCGCGCAGCCTGCCGCATGCCCTCGCCGTCTGTTCCTGCCGACCACCGATGCCCGCCTGATTGCCATCAATGCGGATAACGGCAAGGTCTGCGAAGATTTTGGCGAACACGGCACCGTGGATCTGAGCATCGGTATGGGTGAGATCAAGCCGGGATATTATCAGCAGACCTCCACGCCGCTGGTCGCCGGGAACGTGGTCGTCGTCGGCGGTCGCGTCGCGGATAACTTCTCCACCGGCGAACCCCCGGGCGTGGTACGTGCGTATGACGTTCACACCGGTAAGCTGGCCTGGGCGTGGGATCCGGGTAATCCGAACCTGACCGGCCTGCCGCCGGAAGGACAGACCTACACCCGCGGTACGCCAAATGTCTGGTCGGCCATGTCTTACGACGCCAAACTGAACCTGATTTATCTGCCAACCGGCAACGCCACCCCGGATTTCTGGGCGGGTGAGCGTACCGCGCTGGACGATAAATACAGCTCTTCTATCGTCGCCGTTGATGCCACCACCGGCCAGGTGCGCTGGCATTTCCAGACCACCCACCACGATCTGTGGGACTTCGACCTGCCTTCCCAGCCGCTGCTGTATGACCTGCCTGACGGCAAAGGCGGCACCACGCCTGTACTGGTGCAGACCAGCAAGCAGGGCATGATCTTTATGCTCAACCGCGAAACCGGTAAGCCGGTCGCGAAGGTAGAAGAGCGTCCGGTACCGGCTGGTAACGTTGAAGGTGAACGCTACTCACCCACCCAGCCGTATTCCGTCGGCATGCCGATGATTGGCAACCAGACGCTGACTGAATCCGACATGTGGGGCGCGACGCCTGTCGACCTGCTGCTGTGCCGTATTCAGTTTAAAGAGATGCGTCATCAGGGTGTCTTCACCCCGCCGGGTCTTGACCGTTCCCTGCAGTTCCCTGGCTCGCTGGGCGGAATGAACTGGGGCAGCGTCTCGGTTGACCCGAACAACAGCCTGATGTTCGTCAACGATATGCGCCTCGGACTGGCAAACTACATGGTGCCGCGCGCTAACGTGGCGAAAGACGCCAGCGGCATTGAGATGGGCATCGTCCCGATGGACGGCACGCCGTTCGGCGCAATGCGTGAACGTTTCCTGTCACCGCTCGGCATTCCGTGCCAGAAACCGCCGTTCGGCACCATGTCCGCGGTCGATCTGAAATCCGGCAAACTGGTGTGGCAGGTGCCTGTCGGTACGGTGGAAGACACCGGCCCTCTGGGCATTCGCATGCACATGCCTATCCCAATCGGGATGCCAACGCTGGGCGCGTCGCTCTCAACCCAGTCCGGCCTGCTGTTCTTCGCCGGTACTCAGGATTTCTACCTGCGTGCGTTTGATACCGCCACCGGAAAAGAGATCTGGAAAGACCGACTGCCGGTTGGCAGCCAGTCCGGGCCGATGACTTACGTCTCACCGAAAACCGGTAAACAGTACATCATCATTAACGCCGGGGGCGCTCGCCAGTCACCGGATCGCGGTGATTACGTTATCGCATACGCGTTACCTGATAAGAAATAAGCTGTGAAAAAGGGACCGAAGGGTCCCTTTTTTTGTAGGTCGATTTTGTAGGTCGGGTAAGCGAAGCGCCACCCGACACTGCTGGCGACTCAGAACGTCTCCCAGTTATCTCCGGAAACCGTCGCCGCCGGGCGCAACGGCGCGTTCTTCGCCACTGGCACAGACGTCACCGCGCGGCCAGGCTTAGCGCCGCTTAAACGAAACGCCCCCACCGCCTCGGTCAGACGTGCGCCCTGTTCTTCCAGGGATGCCGCGGCTGCGGATGCTTCTTCCACCAGCGAGGCGTTCTGCTGGGTCACTTTATCCATCTCCGAAATCGCCTGGCTGACCTGCACAATACCGCGGCTCTGCTCATCCGATGCGGCGGCAATTTCCAGCATGATGTCGGTCACGCGCTTAACCGCGTCGACGATTTCATTCATGGTGTTACCCGCAGCCACCACCTCACCCGACCCCTGATCGATAAGGGAAACCGACTCATTGATCAGGCTTTCGATCTCTTTTGCCGCGTTGGCGCTACGGCTTGCCAGCGTACGCACTTCACTGGCTACCACCGCAAATCCACGCCCCTGTTCACCCGCGCGCGCCGCTTCTACCGCCGCGTTCAGTGCCAGAATATTGGTCTGGAAAGCAATGCTGTTAATCACGGCGGTAATCTCAGAGATCTTCTTCGAACTGCTGGAGATGTTGCCCATCGTTTTGACCACGCCGGAGACCATCTGGCCGCCACGGCTGGCTTTTCCGGAGGCATCTTCCGCCAGCTTGCTGGCATGATGCGCGTTATCAGCGTTCTGTTTCACCGTGGCGGTTAACTGTTCCATGCTCGCGGCGGTCTGCTCAATGGCCGCGGCCTGCTGCTCGGTGCGCGAAGAGAGGTCAGTATTACCGGCAGAAATCTCGCTGGTTCCGCGATAGATCTCCTCCGCGCCCTGACGCACGGTGCCAACCGTTGTTTCGAGGGAGTGCTGCATGGTTTGCAGATCGCGCGTCAGACGGCCAATTTCGCTGCGTCCGACCACATCGTCCGGCATCGTCAGGTCACCTTTTGCAATATTCTCGATACGTTTCGCAGCACGCTGTAGCGGATGAATGACCGTGCGGCGCAGCACAACGAAGGTCATCGCGGTCAATACCAGCGCCAGCACAAACGCGCCCACCATAAACATCAGCCCCAGCTGCGTGCGGCTGTGCGCCTGCGCCGTTAGCGCATTGGCACGGTCGGTGCGGATCTTAATCGCCTTCAGTAGCACGGCATTGTAAGCGTCATCCAGCGGGCGCGCGGTTTCATTTTCGTGGTTGATGATCGCTTCGAACATGCCGTTTTTGGCAAATTTGACCATCGGCTGCATGCCCGCGATATAGGCGTCGTAGCGCGCTTTCAGGTCAGCATCCAGCGCTTCGTCTTCAGCGGTACGCACGGAGCGATTCATATACGCGTTAAAGCTATCCTGGGACTGCTTGATACGCGTTTCCGCCTCGCTGATGTTCTGCTTCATCGCATCCATCTCTGCGATACGGCTTGCCGCGCCGGCGTGGATCAGATTGATACGCGCGGTGCGCAGATGGTTTGAGCTGTTCGACAGCCCCATACGCACCTGAATCTCTGATGTGACATCCTGCAGATCGTTATCGGCCTGCAGCAGGAAATATCCCGCCAGACCCGAGCTCAAGGCAAACAGCAAAATAATGCCACCGAGAATGGAGGAAAACAGCGGAACCAGCCTGATGTGATGCAAGAAGCCCAGCTTACGCTGCGCCTGCATCGAAGTAGTGTTGTCCATGACCGTCGACTCTCTTATAGGTAAGATGCGTAAAAACACGCCTGTTAAGTAGTCATCGGCACGGCAGGAATTTAGATTACGGCTAAAAACGCCGCACTGGTCACACTTTAGAGAAGATTATTAAAGAAATGCCAGCGGCTAAAAACCGCTGGCAGAAGAGTTACTTGTCGCCGAAATGAATAACGGTACGGATGGATTTTCCGTCGTGCATCAGATCAAACGCTTCGTTGATCTGCTCCAGCGGCAAACGGTGAGTAATGAACGGATCGAGCTGAATCTTACCGATCATAGCATCTTCAACCATCCCCGGAAGCTGGGTACGGCCCTTCACGCCGCCAAACGCGGAACCGCGCCACACGCGTCCGGTGACCAGCTGGAATGGACGGGTTTTAATCTCCTGACCCGCGCCGGCCACACCAATAATGATGCTCTCGCCCCAGCCTTTGTGGCAGCATTCCAGCGCGGAACGCATGACGTTAACGTTGCCGATACACTCAAAGCTGAAGTCCACGCCGCCGTCGGTCATCTCAACAATGACATCCTGAATCGGTTTTTCGTGATCTTTCGGGTTAACGAAATCGGTCGCGCCCATTTCACCCGCCAGTTTGAATTTCTCCGGGTTAGTATCGACCGCAATAATACGCCCGGCCTTCGCCTGCACCGCGCCCTGAATCACCGCCAGACCAATGCCGCCGAGACCGAACACCGCCACGGTATCGCCCTCTTTGACTTTTGCCGTGTTATGGACCGCGCCAATGCCGGTCGTCACGCCGCAGCCCAGCAGGCAGACTTTATCCAGCGGCGCCTGCGGGTTCACCTTCGCCAGAGAGATCTCCGCGCAAACGGTATACTCGCTGAAGGTGCTGGTGCCCATGTAGTGGTAAATCGGCTCGCCGTTATAAGAGAAACGGGTCGTCCCGTCCGGCATCAGCCCTTTGCCCTGCGTGGCGCGAACAGCCTGGCAGAGGTTGGTCTTGCCGGATTTACAGAACTTACACTCGCCGCATTCCGCCGTGTACAGCGGGATAACGTGATCGCCAGGCTTCAGGCTGGTCACGCCCTCGCCCACCTCCACAACGATCCCGCCGCCTTCGTGTCCCAGTACCGCCGGGAAAACACCTTCCGGATCGTCGCCGGACAGCGTGAACGCATCGGTATGGCAAACGCCGGTATGGGTAATTTTGATCAGCACTTCGCCTTTTTTCGGTGGTGCGACGTCGATTTCAACGATTTTCAGCGGCTGGCCGGGGCCAAATGCAACAGCAGCGCGAGATTTCATAGGTCTTCCCTTTTTGTCAGGTGTGTGGGTTTATTTTAGATAAGAGCGCAGCAAATGGCCGACTTCTGCCATGCGCACGGCTCGCTGATCCGGCGTTGTCTCTCCCGTCACCAGCTCATCTTTGAGATGAATTTCTACCATTTCGCCCATCAGGCCATTGGCAGCACCGCGCACGGCCGCAATTTGCTGCAGGATAGCCAGACAGGGATCGCCCGACTCCAGTGCGCGTTCAAGGGCATCGACTTGGCCCCGAATGCGACGGACGCGAGTAAGAATACGTTTTTTATCTTCGGGTGAATGCGGCATACGCCCTCCTGATACTATAGGGGGGTATGGTATCAATGAAATCAACTTTTTGTAAACATGAAGTTTTATAGGGTTATTGCATGGGTTTATGCGATATGGGTAAAAGACCATATTATGACAAATGACGAATCAGGATGAGTGCTCCTCGGTATGCGAAATAACTACCACAACAAGGCGCTCTTAAAACTTATTTATGTCGATGTATTATCGGCAACATTCTCACCAGCGTGTTATCACGAACGAAGTAATGATGAAATAATGCGGCCAGAGCATGGAAACCGACAAGAAAATACCCGGCATTTGCAATAAACTCATGCACTTCTTTGAGGGTATGCTGTGCATCTGTATTAAGATAGGTGGCTATAGGCATTTTTATTCCAAAAAAGGACCATTCAATCTGCCCAAAGTAAAGCGATGCAATCCCCAGCAACGGTAACAGGAGAAACATTAAATACAACAATCCGTGTATTATTTTTGACGCCACAATTTGCCAGCGTGGTGGTGGTGGTATAATTTCAGGGTCGCGATGTGTCATTTTCAGGACAACCCGGATAACCATTAGCAACATAACGCTAAAGCCCGCAGTATAGTGCACTATCGCCATAGTTACACGGATCGGGCTACCCTTAACCGCCAGCCCTTTTAACTCCATAGCTGCATAGGCGATAATAATGGCTACAAATACAAGCCAGTGCAATGCGATCTGACTGCTGGCGTAATTTCTGTTCATTGCTCAATCCTTTTTTTCGAGTATACGCCAGTATGTGTTGTTTATTCTTAAGAATACCTTAATTTCATTCACGACTTACAACATAAGAAAAAAACTTTCTTAAGGTTGTCATAATATTAATCGCTCATATTGAAGAGACTCATATGAGAGGTCTCATGATGCGAATAATGCCCCCCTACACTCTTAAATGGCTTCACGGTGAACACGAACAGAATGATATTTCAGCGTTAATCCGTGAAAACTATCAGCAGGTTTATCAGGCTTCGATTTCCCGTTGCATGCCATGGCTTATTGGCCTTTACGATGCAAATGGTGAACTTAAGGCTGCCAGTGGCGTACATATCGCCTCTCAGGGATCTCTTTATCTGGAAAAATATCTCGATAGCCCCATTGAGGTAACGCTTTCGTCACGGCTGTCGCAATCTGTTTCTCGCGCCGCAATTGTCGAAATTGGAAATTTTGCAGCGAGGGATGGTGCAAGTGCACGAATCATGTTTGCAGCGCTCTGCCAGGTCCTTACTGAGTATCAATTTTCATGGATCGTGTTTACCGGTACGAAAAAAATTCGCAATACCTTTCATCGACTTAATTTGAATCCCATCCTCATCATGCCGGCCAATCCCGCTCGCCTTGGGAATGATGCACATGAATGGGGAAAATACTATCAATATGACCCACAAATTATGGCCGGTGAACTGGCTGGCGGTCATTCTGCGCTAACTCAGGGCAGTCTATTGATGAAGTTAATAAACACTTTACCCGAGGCTCCATGGACTAATCTGTCGGGAGAACATCATGTTTCTTAACGCACTGAAACAGCAAGCTCTTCAATACCCTGATCAAACTGCTCTTAGGGGTGAAACAACGTTATGGAGCTGGAAGCAATATTTAGAGGCAGTCGTAAACGCCGCATCGTTGCTCCACGCCCTGGGGATTAGAAGGCTGGCGCTTGAGCTTGATAATAGTCCGGAGTGGGCCATTATCGATCTTGCCTGTATATCTGTCGGGATCGTCATTGTACCCATTCCTCCCTTTTTCTCGGAAACGCAAAAAGAATGGGTGCGTGCTTCAGCGTCGATTGATGCGCAAATTGGTGGTGAGAGTATGTCTGGATGGCACAGACATGATTTCCCATTCGGTAAGCTGCAGGTTAGACAGTTAACTGCCCCAACGTCGTTGCCTGTGGGGACATCCAAGATTACCTTTACCTCGGGAACCACCGGTGAACCTAAAGGCGTGTGCCTGAGTCAGAAGGGAATGTTATGGACCGCGCAAACACTCGCTACCGCTCTGCGTCCAATCGCACCGGAGAAACATCTTGTCAGCCTGCCGCTCAGCATTCTGCTCGAGAATTTGTGCGGAATCTATATCCCATTATTAATGGGTGCAGAAACAGTGATATTACCCACGGCTCAGACAGGCTTTGAGGGTTCAAGTCAATTTAACCCCAAACGTTTTTTACAGGCCTTAATGACATGGCAACCTGAAAGCCTGGTTCTTGTACCTGAAATATTACGGGTGTTAGTCCATCTGCATCAGGTGGCGCCTGAAAGTACACGTTCTCTGCGCTTCGTGGCCGTGGGTGGCGGGAAAATTCCGACGCCGTTAATGGAACTGGCAGCAAATGCAGGCTTACCCGTTTTTGAAGGCTATGGGTTATCAGAGTGCGGTTCTGTTGTCGCTCTTAATTTGCCTGGTTCTTCCAAAAAGAGCAGCGTTGGCAAACCTCTGCCAGGTATAAACGTTACCGTTGATCCCTTACAGCAACTACACGTAACGAGTCCAGCCAATGCCCTGGGGTATCTCGGGGAGGAATCACAAAATACAACGGTTCCTACTGGCGACCTTGCAAGCGTTGATGATGATGGATTTATTCATATTATTGGCCGTTTAAAAAACGTTCAGATAAACGCATACGGTCGCAATTTTTCTCCAGAATGGCCTGAAGCAGAAGCGATGGCATGCCCTGCTGTGCGCCGTGTAGTCATTTTTGGTGATGGTTTAACACGTAACGTTGCGCTTGTTGATGCTTTTGAAGGACAAAAGGAGCTGGCGCGTCAACAGTTAATGCGTATCTCCGCGCATCTTCCAGACTACGCGCAATTTCACCGATTGCTGTTTACGTCCGAAATATCTTCTCCCGAAATGATTACCGCAAATGGTCGCCCTAAACGAAGCGCCATCTGGCAGTCCCTGAAACATATTATTCTCACCTGCAGCCAGGAAGAAGACGCATGAGCTTTTATCAGGAATTACAGAATCAGACCGCTGTAGAACGTCAACGTTTACTTGATTCACCTGTTATTGCGCGTTGCCAGACAGGCGATATCTCGGCGGAGATGTATATCGCGTTTTTGACACAGGCTTATTATCACGTCAGTCATACCGTTCCGCTACTAATGTGTGCTGGCAGCTGCCTTCCTGCCTCTCACGAAGCCGTACGTGGCGCAATCGCTGAATATATTGATGAGGAATATGGGCATCAGGAGTGGATCCTCAATGATATTCGTGCATGTGGGGGGAATCCTGAGGCAGTAAGAAATGGTATGCCGGGCCTGCCCATCGAAATGATGATCGCTTACCTCTACTACCGAATTGAGCGGGTAAACCCGATGAGCATATTTGGCATGGTGCTCGTGCTGGAAGGCACTAGTGTGTCAATTGCAACAGCTGTTGCGGCTCAGCTGGAAAATACTCTGGCGCTGCCTGAGCAGGCAACCACCTACCTGCGTTCTCACGGAGAACTCGATCAGGGCCATCTGCAATTCTTTGCGTCCCTCATGGATTCAATCACTGACAAGTGCGATCAGGAGGCCATTATCCACACGGCTCGTCGTATTTATCATCTCTACGGACAGATGCTTGACCAACTGGGAGATAACGTCCATGAATCTGCTTAATAAAACCGTTCTGCTAACCGGTGCCAGCGGAGGAATCGGTCAGGCGCTGGCGCGAGAGCTGGCGCATAAAGGCGCGAGACTCTATCTCGTAGGGCGTAATGAAAAGGCAATGTCGCTTTTAAAGAATGCCATTCCTCACCCGGAGCGACACAATATCGCCCTAATGCGCAGCTATTCCGACGAAGAGATATTAGGGCTGGCGAACAGCCTGTCTCAGAATGGTGGGTTGGACATTCTCATCAATAACGCAGGAAGCAGTCGCTTTGCATTGCTTGAACAGCAATCATTCGACGATATTCGTGAACAGATCCGAACCAATATCGAGATTCCTGCCCTTCTGACCCGGGCCTTGCTGGATAAAATGAACAGACCTGGCATCGTGCTTAATATTGGTTCAATTTTTGGGGAAATAGGGCATCCGGCGTGGAGTGTATACAGCGCAACCAAGGCTGCGACACACCGTTTTTCCGAAGCACTTGGTCGGGAATTGCAGGGAAGCGGTATTACCGTTTTGTATGCCGCTCCACGCGCAACAAAAACCACGCTCAACAGCGAACAGGTTTACGCCCTTAACCAAAAACTCGGTAATAACAACGATTCGCCGATTTATGTCGCATCCCAGCTTGCACGGCTTCTTGAAACGGAGCAGAAGCGGTATCGCTTTGGAATTATGGAGCGTCTGTTCGTCAAAATTAATGCCTGGTTTCCTCACGTCGTCGACGGAGCATTAGCAAAAAAATTACCTGTCATTCAGGAATTCGCCAGAAAATCGTTAAAAGGAGAACACAAATGAGAAAACTGTATGCTCTATTTCTTGTTGCAGCAGTTCCGACTGTAGCACTGGCGGACACCTCCCTCGAGGAATTACAACACGATTGGTCTGTGTGCCAGTATCAAACTCTGGAAGCCAAAAAAGAGAACTGCTTTAGTTCACTTAGTCAGAAAGCGCATCAGGCAAGTCAGATGAAAAACAACACAAGCGCACCACTGTTAATTTGGTCTGCAATCATTGATAGCAGCTGGGCTGGCGCAAAAGGTGGTCTGGGAGCATTGAGCCTTGTTAAACAAGCCCGCACTAACCTGGAGAAAGCGATTGAAATTGAACCTAACGCGCTTCAGGGATCAGCCTGGACAAGCCTGGGGGCTCTTTATTATCAGGTTCCCGGGTGGCCAATCGGTTTTGGTGATAAAGACAAAGCTGATGAAATGTTGAAAAAAGCGCTGGCCATCAACCCTGACGGTATAGACCCTAACTATTTCTACGGCGATTACCTTCTAAAAGAGAAAAGAACGGATGAAGCCAGGCGTTTTCTAACCAAAGCACTGAAAGCATCGGCTCGCCCAGGGCGCGAAATCGCTGACAATGGACGCCGTCGTGATATTGAAAGGGATTTGCAAAGCATTCCATAAAACACTTTCGCAGAAAATTACTGGATGCCGTTCGATAATTGACGTCAGAACGGCATACCAGCGACTAACATTCTTTCCGAAACAGGGTCATGTCAATATCAAGAACGCCTCTCTCATTCCTAATCAAATCCTGCGAAACCCTGTTACAAACAAAAATCGCAAGATCGGTCAGGATCCTGCCCGACCGCGCAGGCAAGGACGATACGCTGTCGGGCGTCACACTGGCTCGCTGGATACGATCTCCAACATCAATTTTGTCCACGAGGTGCCGGAACATGCGCTGCAAACGGATATCTATCTGCCGTTAAATTAAGACGGATGACTTCCCCCGCCATCAGCTGAACGTCTTACCGCCTGCGCCAGTTTATGCAGCTCCTCCTTAAGCCAGCGGGTCGCCTCCCGCTGGCCGCTGCGTTTATGCGAGTAAATTTTCACTTCAAACGCGCGGATTGAAAACGGTAAAGCAAATATCCTGAGATCCGCAGCCGCGACCAGCTTCTCAGCCGCAAACCGCGGGATTGCCATCAGCAGATCGCTTTGTGCAACGATAAACGGGGCGCTGAGCATCGACGGCGTTTTGATCGCTATGTGCCGGGTATAGCCCAACTGCTCAAGCCGCAGATCCAGAACCCCTTGTTTCTCATTCCAGGGCGTGACCACCAGATGTCGGGCCGCGAGATAATCCTCCAGCGTCAGCCGTGTCCGGCTGGCGTTACTGATGACCACATACTCATCTTCGAACCAGCCTATCTCCTCCAGTTCCGGATGACGAATATCCTCCGAGGTACTGAACCCGAGCGCCAGATCCACTTCCCCGGCTAATAGCTCCGTCAGCGCCGGGCTGTGGGGCAAATAACGCAATTCAAAACGCAAACCAGGGGCAGCATGCTGCAAGGAGTGCATCAGGGTCGGAAAAACGCAAAGCGCGGTAAAATCCGTAATCGCAATGTGTAAGCTCTCGGTACTGCTGGGGGCGTCAAACTCCGGCTGCGGAGTCAGCTCATGATTCAGGAATGACAGTGCGGAAGCGATGGAAGGTGCGAGCTGAGCAGCATACACGCTGGGGGACATACGATGCCCTTCCCGAAAAAAGAGCGGATCGTTCAGCGTCGCGCGCAGACGCGAAAGCGCATGGCTCAGTGCCGATGTGCTCATCGCCAGCTCATCGGCTGCCAGACGAACAGAACGATGGCGGTAAATCGCGTCGAAAACGGGCAACAGGTTTAAATCAAGACGTCGTAAAGCCGGATGCATAATATTCATCATTTGTTGATTTCATTGCACTTAATTCTTCGGACAATACTCCGTATGCTTAACGCCATCAATCGCGAAACAGACAAAAAGCAGGAATAACAATGAGCATTATCCTTCGTCAGGCCCGTCCCGAAGATGCCGCGGCCATTTACGCCATGATCTACGAGCTGGCAGTCTATGAAAAAGCGCCGGAAGAAGTGGTTACCACGCCAGAGGAGATCCGTGAAACGCTCTTTGGCGCGGGAAGTCACACCGAAGCGTTGATCGCTGAGTATGAAGGCGACATCATCGGCTATGCCGTGTTCTTCACCAGCTATTCAACCTGGCTCGGACGCAACGGGATCTATATGGAAGACCTGTACGTTTCCCCGGAGTATCGCGGTAAAGGCGCGGGAAGAGCGTTACTGAAACATATCGCGCAACTCGCGGTAAAGCGGCAGTGTGGTCGCCTGGAATGGAGCGTTCTGGACTGGAACCAGCCCGCCATTGATTTTTACCTGAGCATTGGCGCGCTGCCGCAGTCTGAATGGGTGCGCTATCGCCTTGATGGCGACGCGCTGCTGAGTTTTGCCGAATAACAGCGTCTCTCTTTGCGAGTCCTTTCGCACAGAGATATATCCGAAAACAGCCCTGCCAGGTGCCGAAATTAACCTTTCGTCTCTCATATCTGCAAAGAGCGGCTATCCTTTAATTATCAACACAAGGAGGCAAAGATGTCTGATTTCGGTACTGATAAAAACACCCAGTTTGCTGAAGATAAAGCAAAAAATAAGCTCGATGAAATTGCAGGTTCTGCACAGCAGCAGTTTGGTGAATTCGTCGATTCACCAAAGCACCAGGTAAAAGGCGCGGCTAAAAAATATGCCGCGCAGGCCAGCGATGCGGTTTCTGATGTAACAGAAGCGGTCAGAAATAACCCGCTAACCGGCCTTATCGCCGCCGGTGCCGTCGGTATTGTTCTCGGCCTGCTACTGGGTCGTAAATAATCAAGGCCCTTCGGGGCTTTATTTTTAGCTAAACTGTCTTACCATGCGATCTAATTCCTCCTCCTTCACAGCCCGTGAGAGATAATATCCCTGAAAGTTTTTCACGCCCAGTTCGACTAATTTTTCAAATTTCTCTTCACTGTCCACCCCTTCAGCAATGCAGTCCGTTCCGGTCATGTCGCTGTATATCTGAATCGCTTTAATCAGATTATAATCGTTGTCGTTCGCCACAAAATGCTCAACGATGTCGCGGTCCAGTTTCAACCCGTCAAAATGCACTTGCCTGACAGGAAACATGGTGTGATGGTTAGAGAAGCAGTCATCCAGAAACAGTCTGCACCCGGTATTACGCAGATGCCGCATGGTTTCAGGGATCTTCTTGTCTTTGGTCACATCGATATCTTCTGCAAATTCAAAGACAAGCTTTTCCGCCCACTGGGGTTTGAGCAACATGCCGATGGCTTTCCGGGCCATCTCCGGCAACGCTTTCCCGGAAGCGAGACGAGGCGGAATATTGACTGAAAAATAGAATTTCCCGTTATATTTATTAATCCCGGACACGGCAGCGTGGATCACCAGGGCCGTTATTTTTAACCATATCTCGTGATTTGAAATGTCATTAAGAAAACAGGCTGGCTTGACTATTTTGCCGTTTTTATTCCAGCGGATCAGTATCTCAAAGCCCACCCCTTTTTTGTCGCGATCGGTAATGATCTGGTAGGCCGGGAAGATCTCCCTTTTCACCAGAGCATTAAAAATATCTGCTTCTTTATCCGTGAATTCTGCTTTAAGACGATGGTTTTTGTGACTTCTTTCCGCTTTGAAGTTATGCGGATCGTTTAACCATCGTTTAATATAATGTAACTTCTGCACACCTTCCTTACGATGGGTATAAACCGTTTTATTAGAAAGTCCTAGCTTTTCGCACAGATCTTTTACGGACATACCGCGGTAGAAATTCAATAAAACGTCAATTTCTCTTCTTGTTAGCCATTTCAGGTTTTCCTGCGGAGAATACCCCAGACAGTGATCGCGTAATAATCGTGAGTGGTCTTTAAACCCCTTATTATGGGTGTGGAAGCAGTTGATGACATCAGAAACGCTGGCGATCCGAATCAGTGATAATTGATGGCTGTTATGTAAAAGGCTACCCAGAGTGCGATATAACCAGCTGTCAGGTATATCACTATAAAGGGTCACGCATCGGATAACAGGCAATGCATTCAGTACGGATGCCAGCCGCGTCAGACTTTCCAGCAGAGTGACAATCCCTTTACCCGGAAACACAACAATATGAGCATGTTGATTATTAAGGATATTTTCCCTATCCCGTTGGCAGACATCATCTCCCTCAAAGTGGATATGCGAAGCGTCTATGCCGTACTTTTTCAGGAGCAAAGCATACCCCTGGAAGGTAAAACCGCAGGTTGAGATGACAAACCGCCGATCGTCGCGAGCAACATTTCTGTGAGAAATTTTGTGGGTCATAACCTGCTCCTGGGCACAAAATCGCCATTCTTATTATGAATACGGAATATGTAATACAGCTGGTGTATAGAATAATTTTACAGTACGCCATCAGGTTAAGATACTGTTATCAACGTTCCGCACCGGAACATCTTTGCGTTAATCACTCTCTCTTCTGTCGACAAATGTAAATATATCTTTCTTTTCAAATAACGACGGCAAAACACTGTTTCTCAGGTATAATGAAAATTCCGAAAAAGAAGACTGGATACTTCATCTATCGGTTCATCAAACACGAGAAAAATGCTATGGATAATCACATCTCATCCAGGGCCTTGCTACATCGACGGGATGTTATAAAAAGCAACCCACGATTTGGTGAGGCAATATTAGAGCACTACACAATTAATGACGCCATCTATAAAAAACAACCTTTGTTCTACAAGACAATGCTTCAGGAAGCGCGGTTCAACATTATTCTCGCCATGTGTTGTTTTATATTTGGCAATCAGGCCGAGTCAGTATCTGAGATTAAAGAGCTATGCTCCCGCTATAAAATAGCCAGCCCTAATAGTGTGATTGCGATCATTACTCTTCTCAGAACCACAGGGCGCATCAAGACCTGGCGCTGTACGGATGACCGTCGTAAAACACGAATAGCCCCGACCGAAAAAGGATTGAGTGAACTTAAACGCTATATGTCCGGTGCATTTTTGCCCGTCAGCATTCTTTATCCGACGTTTAATATTGATGTAAACCTGCTGGATAATGACACATTGAGAAATAATTTTTTCCGCCGCGCAGCGGAATATCTCTTCCGGGGATTAACCTTCAGGAAAGTGTTACCCGAGGTAGGATTATTTATCGATAAAGATGGCGGACGCATGATTATGCTTTATCTTTATCTGCAGGCCATAAAAAACAAATCTGCTCATGGTGCAGTTATTGATTATTCTGCCAGCACGCTCGCGAAAGAATTCTTTGTTTCGCGGATCCACGTCAACCGGATTATCAAAACAGCGCAAGAGGCAGGATATCTGAAAGATCGCGGTGACGGCCGCCTGTCGGTGTATCCGGCTTTTCTCGAACTGGTCGAAAACTATGCCGGACTCTATTTCGCGTATGTCACCCATTACATTAACGTGGTACCGAAAGAACGACGCCACCCCAACAACGTCACATTAACGGTATAATAAAAATGGCGTTCGGTTCCCCGAACGCCCTGCCCTTATCTCTCCCGCAGCGCTTCTTTCGCTTTGTTGAGCGGCTTCAACAGATAATCAAGAATGGTTTTACTGCCGGTTTTGATATCCACCGTCGCAATCATCCCCGGAAAGACCGGAAATTCCTTACCTTGCTTATTGGTCAGATGGTTACTGTCGGTGCGGATATAAACACGGTAGTAGTAAACATCCCTTTTCACCTCATCCTGCAAAGTATCCGGTGAAATCATGGTCACTTCCCCTTCCAGCCCACCGTAAATGGAGTAGTCATAGGCCGTCACTTTTACCAGCGCTTTCTGGCCGGGATGGATAAATGCCACGTCGCGCGGGGAGATTTTTGCCTCAACCACCATCTGATCGTCCAGCGGCACCAGGCTCATCAGTTTGCCATTCGGCGGAATAACGCCACCCACGGTCGTCACGTCAATATCCTTCACGATGCCACGCACCGGCGCATTGAAGGTCAGCCGGGTCAGGGAATCC
Source organism: Enterobacter kobei (assembly GCF_001729765.1). Taxonomy (NCBI): domain Bacteria; kingdom Pseudomonadati; phylum Pseudomonadota; class Gammaproteobacteria; order Enterobacterales; family Enterobacteriaceae; genus Enterobacter; species Enterobacter kobei. Next base: position 2,285,140 of record NZ_CP017181.1, on the reverse strand, counting down.
TCACGCCCTTTCATCACCGAACGCTGAGCTTCAATTTCCGCGTTGGCTTTTGCCAGTTCTTCACGGGCGCGAACGTAATACTGGTTTTTCATCTCGGTGATTTTATTCTCAAGCTCATTTTTTTGACGCTCAAGACGTAACACCTCCACCTTGCTGGCCGCCCCCTGGGTCACCAGCGGACGGGTTAACGACAGTTCGCGTTGCACCAGTTCAGCCCCCTGACGCAGGCCGGCCAGCCCTTTTTCCAGGCTTTCGCGACGGGACTGATAGAGCGCCGTCTCTTGTTTGACCAGCTCAACGTCGTCATCCAGTTCTTCGGGAAAAATCAGCGCCGTGTCGTTGACCTCGGCCTTCAGGCGCGCCGCCGTTGCCAGCGCGGCATTCAGACGGGACTCACTCTCCAGCACGCTGGACTCGGTTTTTGTCCGGTCTAACTGCGCAAGCTGCTGACCGCGTTCGACAATGTCGCCTTCGCGCACCATCAGGCTGTGAATAATGCCCCCTTCCAGGGACTGAATCACCTGCTCATGCGAAGACGGAATCACCTTGCCGCTGCCGGTTGTGACTTCATCAAGCTCGAACAGGCTCGCCCAGGCGATAAATACCGCCAGCAGGGCGAACAGCGCCCATGCCACCAGCGACGACCTCGGCAGGCGTGGCTCTTTCAGACGGCTATTAAAACGGGTTAAATCATTCATGCCACACCCTCCTCAGCAACCGCCGCCGCTTTCATGGTCACGGTGCGCTGCGCGGCTTTTGGCGTCGCCATACCGTGCTGATGCAGGATCGCGTCGCGCGGGCCGTCCATCACCACCTTGCCGTTTTCCAGCACAATGATGCGGTCAACCAGGTCCAGAATTGGCAGGCGATGGGTGGCCACCACCAGCGTCCGGCGCTTACCCAGCCACTGGTGAAGATGCTGAATAAACTGCTTCTCGCTCACTTCATCCAGCCAGGCGGTAGGCTCATCCAGCAGCAAAATCGTCGGAGAAGTGATCAGCGCGCGCGCCAGCAGCAGCGCCTGACGCTGCCCGCCGGACAGCCCCGTGCCGCCTTCATTGATAAGGGTGTTCAGCCCCATTTTCTGCTTGCGCACAAACTCCAGCGCGCCGCTGTTCACCAGCGCCTGATGAATTTCTTCGTCAGTCGCCAGTGGGTTACCCATCAGGATATTGTCCCGCACGGAGCCAAAGAACAGCCGCGCCTGCTGGCTGAGCAACTGCATGTCGCGACGCAGATCGGCCGGGTCCAGATGGTTAAGCGCGATATCGTCCAGCAGGATGCTGCCCTGCTGCGGCTCCTGCATGCCCGCCAGAAGTTGCAGCAGCGTGCTTTTGCCGGAGCCATTTCGGCCAAGCACCGCCACGCGCTCCCCGGCACGGATCTGTAGCTTGCTGATGTTAAGCACGCTGAGTTTCTCTTCTTCATCGTAGTAAAACCCGACGTCCTCCAGAACGTAGTCGCCGCGCAGATGGGCTTTATGCACCTTCTTCCCGTGCTGCGGATCGTCAATCGGTCGCTGCATCAGGTCGTCCAGCCCCTTACGGGCCACTTTTGCCGACTGCCAGCGGGAGAGCACGCCTGAGATCTGCGACAGCGGCGCGATGGTGCGCGACGCCAGAATCGAGGTTCCTACCAGCGCACCGGTGGTTATATCCCCGCTGATCACCAGATAACAGCCCACCAGCAGGACTACCGCATAGACGATAGACTGCACTTCCTGGGTCCAGGTCAGCAGCAGGCCCGTCAGCCAGCGCTGCTTCATGCCGACGCTGGCGGCGACATCGTTGGTGTTATTCCACTGGTTCTGGAAACGCTGTTCGGCGCGCATCAGCTTGATGTCCTCAATGCCCTGTACCGCCTCCACCAGCGTGGCGTTACGGATCGCGGATTCGCGCATCCCCTCGCTGGAGAGTTTGCCCAGCGGACGCTGCACCAGCAGGCCCGGAATCAGCAACAGCGGCACGGCGAGAAGCACCACCAGCACCAGCGGGCCGCCGATCATCCACAGAATAAAGACGAACAGCAGGAAGAACGGCAGATCGGAGATCGCCGCAATGGTGGTGGAGGTGATGAGTTCACGCACCGACTCCAGCTCGCGGATCTGCGCAATAAACGAACCTGTTGATTTGGAGCGTGCGCCATTTTTTATCCGCAGCGCGTGGGCAAACACACGCTCTGAAATGCGCAGGTCGGCGCGTTTCCCCACCACGTCAGATATATGCACGCGCAGCATGCGCATGACGAATTCGAAGACAATGGCAATCATGACGCCGCCAAACAGCACCCACAGCGTGGCTTCTGATTGCGACGGTACTACCCTGTCGTACACCTGCATGGAAAAGACCATGCCAGAGAGAGCCAGTACGTTAGCCACCAGCGCCACCAGCATAATGTCGCTGTAGCGTCGCCAGTCTTTCAGCGCCAGCTGCCAGAACCAGTTTTTCTCATACGGTTTAATGTAATCGTCCACGCGGGCATCCGGTGTGGACTCCAGCGGGCGCAGCACCAGCAGGGTTTTTAACCGTGTCCCGAGCGCTTCCAGCGTCAGCGTCGTCTCCAGGCCACCGTCTCCGCTAAACTGCAGGCTGACGTTGCCTTCGTTGTCCATGCGGGTAATCACTGCGATTTGTCCGCCGGTGAACTCCGCCAGCAGCGGTAAACGCCACGGATCGAGAGAGACCGCTTCCGCCGCCACTACACGCATCCCCAGCCCTAGCTGGCGCGCCATCTCCTCCAGCACCAGCTGGCGCGGAGACTGACTTTCATGGTTAATCGTGACCCGAACATGTTCCGCGGAAAAGTCCAGCCGATAGTGCTTCGCGATGATCAGCATGCCCTGCAGCCAGGGTTCGTACTGTGGATGTGTCTTCATAATCTCCGGGTTAACGCTATTCGTGTATAGAAATGCCAAAAGGCCGCGGGGATCGCTCCCCGCGGCAGGGTTTTACGCAATTAACAGTTGATGATTTGCCAGCAGCGTCGCCAGATCCGTCTGCACGCCGTTCAGCGTCACCAGAGTGGTTGGTGAGAACTGGCCGCCGGTACCGTCCAGGTCAACCTGGATCTCGGTATTGCTGCCGTTTTGCACCACGCGGATGTAATCGGTGATATTGCCCGCGCTACTGTCCAGCGTCGCCACGCCGTTCACATAGCTCGCTGAGCCCGTGCCGGTATAGCCGCTGTCTGAGAGCAGATCGCGCAGGTCAATACGGTCCGTGTCCGCCGTCCCTTCCCAGGTGCCGACGGTAAAGCCGTTCACCACATCGTGACCGTTACCGCCCGTGGCATCCGACGCGTTGATCAGCTTGTAGAGCAACGTATCGTGACCGCCGCTGCCGATGTTGAAGGTGTCATTCCCGCCGCGGCCTTCGAACCGGTTATCAGCGCTGTTGCCGGTGATAACATCGTCGAAGTCCGAACCGTTAATGCCTTCAATATTCAACAGCCGTGTGGTACCAAAGCCAGTGTCCTGTGCGGTTGAAAGGCGCAGGTCAACGGTCACGCCGGAGGTCGCATTGCGGTAATCCACCACGTCCATCCCACCGGTGTTGCTCCAGGTGTCGTAGTCGGAATGGGTATTCCAGCCGCCGGAGCCGTTGTAGGTATAGGTGCCATCTTCTGCAATGAAGGTGTCGTTATACCCGGTCCCGGTGATTGTCCCGCTGTGGCCGCCGGTCGCCGCTTCGGCCGTCAGGACGTAGCCCTCTTTGCCGTTGCCCGCGTCCAGACCGCTCCAGGTGACGTTATCCGACACACCGTTGGTGATCTTCACAATCTCTGCCGAGTAGGTTTCATTCGGATCCAGACCGTAGAAGCTCACCAGCGCAGAGGTATCGTTCGACCCGATACCGGACTGGGCGTTGATGATCTGCGAGGCCACCAGCACGCCAGCGGCGTTATACAGGTTGACCGTGTTGCCGTAGTAAGCGTTGATACCCTCGCTATCGACAATGTGCAGATGCATCGCGGTGCCGTCCGCAATGGTTTTGCTGTTCTGAACCAGCACCACCTTGCCGTTCTGCTGAGACACCAGCAGATCCTTCGCGCCGTCCCAGTTGTAGTCCACCGCGGCCACGCCGGTAGCGTAGGCGATACCGGATGCCAGCTGGCTGGAGGTCCAGGTGGAACCGTACCCGTTGTTGGTGAATAGGGTCGCCGTTTGTGACGCGCCGTAGGTGCTGAGCTTGATGATGTCCATCTGCCCGTCGCCGTTCCAGTCCACCGCCACCGACAGATACCCCGCCGACGCGTTAGAGGCTTCCACCGCGCTCTTGGTGGTAGAGAGCTTCCCGGTGCCGTCGTTGTAGTAGATCACCCCGCCGTTGTTGTTGTAGCTGCTGCCCAGGTACAGATCCATGTAGCCATCGCCGTTGAAGTCTGCCCACGTCATGGACGCCGCCGTGGTGGTGTTCGCGGCGTTGACCACAAACACGTTGGTCAGGTTCTGGCCGATAGAGAGCGTGCCGTTGCCGTTGTTGTTGATTACGGTTAACGAGTACGCGCCGCTGCGGTTGGTGTGCTGAACAATATCCACCGTGCCGTCGTTGTTCAGGTCAACGCCGGAGATTTCACGCATGGTGGTGAATTGTCCCCAGAAACCTGCGCCGCCGTTGGTGCCGTCCGGCGACAGTACCCCGTTGTTGTTGATCAGGTAAGTAATGGAGTCTGCACCCGCATCGCCGTAGGCCAGATCCAGATAACCATCACCGGTTTTGTCGTACGCAATCACGCCGCCGTACCAGATGGTGGTGCCCATTCCCAGCTGGCTGGCGTTATAGGTGCTACCATCGTAGGTCCACATCACCTGCGTGGATCCCGCGTAGGTGTTCTCCGTGGCGAAAATGTCCTGCGTGCCGTTACGGTCAAAGTCAGCGGCGGTCTGGCTCACCACGTAGTAATTACGGGTGTTGGTCAGCGTATTTCCGGCATAGGTCGAGCTATCGCTGCTGGAGTAAGACTGGCCGTTCGCAATGATATTCCACAGACCGCTGCTGTTCATGCCAAGGGTCATGGTGGAGTTGTTGCTGTTCCCCGCCGTGGTTGCCCAGTCGGTATTCACCGTGGTGGTGTCAATCACCAGACTGCCGGTGGTCGTCCCGGTGGTATTGCCGTTACCCGCGCTGCTCTTCACCTGCGCCGTCACGCTGTAGCTCGCGACGTTCAGTGCATCGCTGTCCGGGATCTGGAGATACCAGGTGTTGTGATCCGGATCGACCACCACCGCACCGCCCGTCTGGGAGGTGTAGGTTTTCCCGTTCACCGTCACCACCAGATACTCACCGTTCACCAGATCGGCAGAGACGGTCCCGCTGACGATCGGCGTGGTATCCGACGTGGTCTGCGCGGTAATCGCCGCCGTGGTGGTCGGTATGCTGGTATCCACGCTCAGCACAAAGCCGTCCGATTCCGTATAGTTACCGGCCTTGTCGGTGACACGCACAATGTAGGTGTGATTGCCGTCGCTCAGGCCGTTATCCTGGAAGGACCAGCTTGCGCTGCCGTTCATGGTCACCTGGCCGAGCAAGACGCCATCGCGGTAAAGCTGGACGATCTCGCCGTCGTCCGGGGCGCGGTTGAGCGTCCCGTTGATCACCGGTGAGTTATCGTCAGTGGCGACCGAGCTGCCAAAGGTGCCCGTACGTTCCCCTTCAACGTCGGTATAGCTCACGACCGTTCCCACCGTGGCTGGCGGCGTGGTATCCACCGTCACCACCTGCGACGCGGTAGAGCCCACGTTGCCCGCCTGGTCGATGATCCGCACCTGGTAGGTGTAATCGCCGTCCGCCAGATCGCGGGTATCGGTGTAGCTCCAGCGCTGGTTGGTGACCGTGGCGTCAGACCAGGTATTCCCGCCGTCGAGGCTTATCTGCACGCGCTCGTCGTTTGCCAGCGCGTTGCCCAGCGAGCCGTTAATGGTCAGCGTAGTGTCCATAGTGATGAAATCACTCCCGGACTGACCGGTATCTTCGCTGATGCTGTCGATGGTGATGCCATACTGCGGCGCCTGAGTATCCACCGTCACCGCCTGCGAGGTGGTTGCCCCGACGTTACCCGCCTGGTCAATCACCCGCACCTGGTAGTTATGGCTACCGTCGGTCAGGGTACGCGTATCGCTGAAGCTCCACTGGGTCCCGCTCACGGTGGCATACACCCAGGTGGTGCCGCCATCCATGCTCACCTGAACGAACTCACCCGCCCCCAGCTCTGCGCCAAGCGTGCCGTGCAGTGTGTACGAGGTCGAACTGGTCAGGAAGTCATTGTTGTCAAACCCGGTGTCGACGGTAATGTTATCCACGGTCACCGTAATCGCCGCATCCGGGGCGACCGTATCAACGGTCACCTGCTGATGAGCGCTGGCCCCCACGTTGCCCGCCGCATCCACCACGCGAACGTAGTAGTCATAGGTCTGGTTACCAAGCGTGCGGCTGTCGACGTAGTACCAGCTGTTGCCGGTCACAATCACGTTCTGCCAGGTGACGCCGCCGTCGATGCTGATCTGGGCGTACTCGCCGTCAGCCAGCGTCGCGCCGAGCGAGCCGTGCAGCGTCAGGGACGTATCGTTGGTGATAAAGTCGCTGCTGCTCAGGCCGGTATCGTCGCTGGTGCGGTCGATGGCGATGGTTTTGCTGGCGTCCGGCGCGACGGTATCAATGGTCACTACCTGGCTGGTGGTGGCGCTGATATTCCCCGCGTCGTCAATCACGCGCAGCTGGTAGTTGTAATCTCCGTCGGCCAGCGTGCGGCCATCGACATACGTCCAGCTCAGCCCGCTGACGCTGACGTCGGTCCAGGTCAGACCGCCGTCGAGGCTGATCTGCGCGTGGTCACCGCTGCCCAGCGCCGCGCCGAGCGTCCCTTTCAGGCTGATCTGGTTGTCGCTGGTGATGAAGTCACTGTCGGACAGGCCGGTATCCTGGGAAACGGAATCCACGGTAATGGTCGTTGCCGCCGGTTTCGTCAGATCAATGACCACGTCCTGGCTGTCCGTTGACCCCACGTTGCCCGCGTTATCAATCACCCGCACCTGATACTGATAGGTCCCGTCGGTCAGGGTGCGGCCATCGGTGTAGCGCCAGGTGGTGCCGGTCACGGTCAGGTCAATCCAGGTGGTGCCGCCGTCGAGGCTGATCTGCGCCTTCTCGTTATTGCCGAGCTGCGCGGTCAGCGAGCCGTTGACCACGACCTGAGCGTCGTTGGTGATGAAATCACTCGCGCTCAGGCCAGTGTCGTTTTGCAGAGAATCAATGCTGATGCCCATCGACGGCGCGGTGAGATCCACGGTGACGCTGTGGTTATCGCTGCCGCTGTTGCCGATGGTGTTGCTGACCTGCGCGTTAATGACGTACGAACCGCCGTCCGCCAGCGCGGTCACGTCTGCGCTTCCGACCGTATAGCGCCAGGTACCGTCATTCTGAACGGTCGCCGTGTAGGTTTTACCGTTCAGCGTGATGGTCACCGTCTGGCCCGCAGGCGCGTCGGTGGTGCCGCTGATGACCAGCGGCGTGCCGTGTTCGGCGGCGCTGACAATGTCATCTTCCGCAAAGGTGTTGATGGTGATAGTTGGGACGTCACCGTTCAGCGTTACGTCGTGCGTTGCGCTGCCAGGGTTACCCGCTTTATCACTCACCGTGGCGGTAATCGCGTACTGCCCGTCGCTCAGGCCGAGGAAGTCACGGCCCGGCACGAAGACCGACCACGATCCGTCTGCCCCGACGGTGGCCTGATAGCTGTGCCCGTTGAAGGAGACGGTCACCGTCTGGCCCTGTTCCGCCGTGGTGGTACCGCTGATGGTCTGGCCCGCCAGCTGCTCGGCATTGTTAACGATGTCGTCATCGGCCACGGTGCTGATGGTCACGGTCGGCGCGACGGTATCCACCGTTAAGGTGTGCATCGTCTGACCGCTGTTCCCGGCTTTGTCGTTGACCGAGGCGGTCACCGTCAGCGCCCCCTGGCTCAGCGCGGCCAGATCCGCCGCGGGTACGTCCAGCGTCCAGGTGCCATCGTTGGCCACGGTAGCGGTATAGGTTTTGCCGCCCAGCGTCACGGTAACGGTCTGGCCGGCCTCGGCGCTGGAGGCACCGTGAACCGTCAGCGGCTGCTGCGCTTCTGCCGCGTTCAGCACATCGTCACCCGACAGCGTCGCAATGCTTACCACCGGCGCGGTGGTATCTACGCTGATGTCGTGCGTTGCCGAGGCGCTGTTACCCGCGCTGTCCTGCGCCGAAACAGACACCTGATAGCGCGCGCCATCGGCCAGTGCGCCTACGTCGGCGGCCGGGACGGTAGTCGTCCAGGTGCCGTCACTCTGAATCGTGGCGGTGTAGGTCTTGCCGTTCAGGGTCACGGTCACCTGCGTACCGCTGGCAAACTGGGCGCTGGAGCCATTAATCACCAGCGCGTTACCCGCTTCTGCCGCGTTGATAACGTCATCGCCGCTGAGGGTATTTACCGTCAACGCCACGGAGGCGGTGTTGACCACCACGTCGTGCGTCTGGGTGCTGCTGTTGCCCGCGCTGTCGGTAATGGTTGCGCTCAGCGTCACTGTGCCGTCGCTCAGCGCGGAAATCACGCTGGCCGGCACGCCCACGCTCCAGTTGCCGCTGGCGTCAACGGTGGTGGTGTACTGGTTCGAACCCAGCGTAATGACCACTTTATCCCCGACGTTCGCGCCGGTTGCCGTGCCGCTGACGATCTGCGCCTGTCCGTGTTCCACGCTGTTGATCACGTCATCGCCCGCCACAACGTTAACGCTGACGGTCGGTGGCGTGGTATCAAGCGTAATCGCTTTACCCGCGCTGCCCGGGTTACCCGCCGCGTCGCTCACGCTGACCTGCACGGTATAGCCGTTATCCGCCAGTGCGGAGAGATCGGTGCCCGGCACGTTGACGCTCCAGATACCGCCCTGCTGCACCTGCGCGGTGTAGCTCTTACCGCCCAACGTCACGGTAACCGTCTGCCCGGCTTCCGCGGTGGTGGTACCGGAGATAGCCACGCCTGCGGACGCTTCGCTGGCGTTGATCACGTTATCGCCCGCGACCGTATCAATGGTGACGGCTGGCGCGGTGGCATCCACGCTGTACTCGCGACCCGCAGAGGCGCTGTTGCCGTTCACGTTAGTCACGCTCACCTGCACGCTGGCATCGCCGTCTTTGAGGCCCGCCAGATCTGCGGAAGGCACGGTAGCCGTCCAGTTGCCGTCGGCATCCACTTTCGCGGTGTACGTCTTCCCGGCGAAGGTGATGGTAACGGTCTGGTTTTCCTCAACGTTCGACGTGCTGCCTGAAAGCACCAGATCCACACCTTTCTCCGCCGCGTTAATCACGTCGTCGGTAGCAATCGCATCAATGCTGATGGCGACCGCGGCCAGATCCACGTTCACATCGTGGCTGATGGAGACCGGGTTACCCGCGGTGCTTTGGCCTGCCACGGTAATGGTGACCGTGCCTGCTGCCAGCGCACCCACGTCTGCCGCCGGGATTGCCGCGCTCCAGGTACCGTCCGCCAGCACGGAGGCGGCGTACGTTTTGCCGTTGACGGTCACGGTAAGCGTGGTTCCCACCGCCAGCCCGTCGCTGGAGCCGGTGACGATCAGGTTCTGACCGTGTTCGATGCTGTTGATCACGTCGTCACCCGCGACGGTATCAACGCGCAGGCCCGGCAGGTTAGCGTCTATAACGATTTCGCGCTCGCCCGCCCCTGTATTGCCATGACCGTTGGTCACGGTCGCTGACACCGTCAAATCGCCGTTGCCCAGCGCCGTCAGAACAGTCTCCGGCACGTTCACGGACCAGGTCAGATCGTTCTGCACCGTCGCGGTGTAGCTGTTGCCGCCAAGGGTCACGGTAACGATATTGCCCGCCTCCGCGTTCGTCACGCTGCCGCTGATGGTCTGGCCTGAAGCCACTTCCGCCGCGTTAATAATGTTATCGCCCGCCACGGTGTTGATAGTGACCGTTGGTAGCGCGGTATCCACCAGCAGGTTCGCGGTGTTGCTGACGCTGTTGCCCACGCCGTTGGTCGCCGTCGCGCTCAGGGTGTAGTTGGCCTGACCGAGACCCGCCAGATCTGCCGCCGGAACGGTCAGGCTCCAGCTGCCGTCCGCCGCCGTGGTGGCGGTGTACTGCTTGCCGTTCAGGGTCACGGTGACCACGGTGCCTTCTGCCAGGTTGGCGCTGGTGCCGCTGACGCTCAGGTCCTGGCCTTTCTCCACCGCGTTCAGCACGTTGTCGCCGCTGAGGGTGTTGAAGCCGACCGACGGCAGGCCGGTATCGACGGTCACGTTATGGCTGCCGGTGCCGGTATTGCCTGCGGCATCGGTGACTGACGCCGTGACGGTTACGGTGCCGTCGCTGAGGCCGGAAATCACGCTCGCCGGTACGCCCACGCTCCAGTTGCCCGCCGCGTCCAGCACGGTGGTATACGTCTGGCCGCCGAGGGTGACGGTGACCTTATCGCCCGCTGCCGCCCCGGTGGCGGAACCGCTGATAATCTGCGCCTGAGCGTGCTCCGCGATGTTAATCACGTCGTCGCCCGCCACGGTGTTGATGGTGACCGCTGGCACGGTGATATCTACCGTCAGGTTATGGTCAACGGAAGCAGGGTTACCCGCTTTGTCGCTCACGCTCGCGGTCACGGTCACGCTGCCGTCGCCAAGCGCCGCAACATCCGCCGCCGGAACGTTCAGCGTCCAGCTGCCGTCCGCGCTGACGGTTGCGGTGTAGTCTTTACCGTTCAGCGACACGGTGACCGTCTGGCCCGCCTCGGCGGTGCTGGTGCCGGACACGGTCAGATCGCTCTTCGCTTCGGCCGCATTGAGAATGTCGTCACCCGCGATCGTGTTGATGGTCACGGACGGCGCGGTGGCGTCCACGCTGTACTCGCGGCCCGCCGAGGCGCTGTTGCCGTTCACGTTAGTGACGCTCACCTGCACGCTGGCGTCGCCGTCCTTAAGGTGTGCCAGATCCGCGGACGGTACGGTATACGTCCAGTTGCCGCTGTCATCAACGGTAGTGGTGTAGATCTTGCCGTTCAGGCTCAGGGTCACGGTCTGCCCGGCTTCCACGTTGGTGGTCGCACCGGACAGCACCAGGTCTGCCCCTTTCTCCGCCGCATTGATCACGTCGTCGGTGGCGATGGCGTTGATGCTGATGGCAACGGTCGCCAGATCCACCGTCACGTCGTGGCTGATGCTAATCGTGTTACCCGCCGCGCTGTCGCCGGTGACGCTGATTTTCACGCTGCCTTCCGGCCACGCGCTCACGTCGGCAGACGGGATCGCCGCGCTCCAGGTGCCGTCCGCCAGCACCGTAGCCGCATAATCTTTGCCGTTAACGGTGACGGTCAGCGCCGTGCCCGCCGCCAGTCCGTCGCTGGATCCGGTGACGATCAGGTTTTGCGCATGTTCGATGCTGTTGACCACGTCGTCGCCCGCGACGGTATCGACGCGCAGGCCCGGCAGGTTAGCGTCTATAACGATTTCGCGTTCGCCGGAACCGGTGTTGCCGTGGCCGTTGGTCACGGTCGCCGTCACGCTCAGGCTGCCGTTGCCCAGCCCGGTCAGCACGTCAGACGGTACGTTTACGGACCAGCTCAGATCGTTCTGTACCGTCGCGGTGTAGGTATTGCCGCCAAGGGTGATGGTCACGGTGTTACCCGCTTCGGCATTCGCCACGGTACCGCTCAGGGTTTGCCCGGCCGCCACTTCCGCCGCGTTAATAACGTTATCGCCCGCCACGGTGTTGATGGTGACGGTCGGCAGCGCAGTATCCACCAGCAGGTTCGCGGTGTTGCTGACGCTGTTGCCCACGCCGTTGGTCGCCGTCGCGCTCAGGGTGTAGTTGGCCTGACCGAGACCCGCCAGATCTGCCGCCGGAACCGTCAGACTCCAGCTGCCGTCCGCCGCCGTGGTGGCGGTGTACTGCTTGCCGTTCAGGGTCACGGTGACCACGGTGCCCTCTGCCAGGTTGGCGCTGGTGCCGCCGACGCTCAGGTCCTGGCCTTTCTCCACCGCGTTCAGCACGTTGTCGCCGCTGAGGGTGCTGAAGCCGACCGACGGCAGGCCGGTATCGACGGTCACGTTATGGCTGCCGGTGCCGGTATTGCCTGCGGCATCGGTGACTGACGCCGTGACGGTTACGGTGCCGTCGCTGAGGCCGGAAATCACGCTCGCCGGTACGCCCACGCTCCAGTTGCCCGCCGCGTCCAGCACGGTGGTGTACGTCTGGCCGCCGAGGGTGACGGTGACCTTATCGCCCGCTGCCGCCCCGGTGGCGGAACCGCTGATAATCTGCGCCTGAGCGTGCTCCGCGATGTTAATCACGTCGTCGCCCGCCACGGTGTTGATGGTGACCGCTGGCACGGTGATATCTACCGTCAGGTTATGGTCAACGGAAGCAGGGTTACCCGCTTTGTCGCTCACGGACGCGGTCACGGTCACGCTGCCGTCGCCGAGCGCAGCAACATCCGCCGCCGGAACGTTCAGCGTCCAGCTCCCATCCGCGCTGACGGTTGCGGTGTAGTCTTTACCGTTCAGCGACACGGTGACCGTCTGGCCCGCTTCGGCGGTGCTGGTGCCGGACACGGTCAGGTCACTCTTCGCTTCGGCCGCATTCAGAATGTCGTCACCCGCGATCGTGTTGATGGTCACGGACGGCGCGGTGGCGTCCACGCTGTACTCTCGGCCCGCCGACGCGCTGTTGCCATTCACGTTAGTGACGCTCACCTGTACGCTGGCGTCGCCGTCTTTCAGACCTGCCAGATCGCCCGCTGGCACCGTGGCGGTCCATTTACCCTCAGCATCCACCGTGGCGGTATAATTCTTGCCGCCAAAGGTAATGGTGACGGTCTGGTTTGCTTCCACGTTCGAGGTGGTGCCGGAGAGCACCAGATCCGCGCCCTTCTCGGCCGCGTTAATCACATCGTCTGAGGCGATGGCATCAATGCTGATGGCAACGGTCGCCAGGTCCACCGTCACATCGTGATTAATGGAAACCGGATTACCCGCACCGTTCTGGCCTGCCACGGTAACGGTCACCGTGCCTGCCGCCAGGGCACCCACGTCCGCCGCCGGGATCGCCGCACTCCAGGTGCCGTCAGCCAGGACGGTCGCCGGGTAGGTTTTATTGTTCACGGTGACGGTCAGCGCCGTGCCCGCCGTCAGCCCGTCGCTTGTACCCGTAATAATCAGGTTTTGATTATGTTCGATGCTGTTGATCACATCGTCGCCCGCGACGGTATCGACGCGCAGCCCAGGCAGGTTAGCGTCGATAGTGATATCGCGCTCAGCGGAGCCGCTGTTACCCACGCCGTTGGTTACGCTGGCAGATACGGTCAACTCGCCGTTGCCCAGCGCTGTCAGTTCGGCTTGCGTCACGTTAACGGACCAGGTGAGATCGCTCTGGACCGTCGCGGTATACGTTTTGCCTCCGAGAGTCACGGTAACCGTGTTGCCTGCTTCGGCATTGACTACCGAGCCGCTGATGCTCTGGCCTGCCGCCAGTTCTGCCGCGTTAATGACGTCATCGCCCGCCACGGTGTTGATAATGACACCCGGCAGAACGGACTCGACATTCACGGTATGAGAGGTACTGGTGCTGTTGCCAACGCCGTCCGTTGCTGACGCGGTAACGGTGTAAAGCGCTTCACCCAGTTGACCAACCTGATCCGCCGGAACCGTGGTCGTCCATTTACCGTTAGCATCCACCGTTGCGCCGTACGCTTTGCCATTGAGCATCACGGTCACCGCCGCGCCTGCCGCCAGGCCAGAAGCCGTACCGGAGATCGTCAGATCCTGGGTTTTCTCTGAACTGTTGATCACATCGTCACCGGAAACGGTGTCAATGGTCAGCACCGGCGCGCTCAGGTTTACCTCCACGCTGTGTGTGGTACTGTTACTGTTGCCCGCTTTATCGGTCAGCGCCGCGGTGATGGTGTAATCTCCCGCGGTCAACGCGGTCACATCCGCCGCCGGTACGCCCACGCTCCAGTTGCCGGAGGCATCCAGAGTGGCTGTGTATGATTTGTTGTTGATCGTCACGGTGACCACATCACCCGCCGCCGCACCGGACACAGAACCGGTGACAATCAGCGCCTGCGCATGTTCGGCGCTGTTGATCACATCGTCGTCGGATACGGTGTGGATGGTCAGCTGTGGAACGGTGGTATCAACCAGCACGTCGCGATCGGCAGAGGCCGGGTTGCCCGCTTTATCCGCGACGGCGGCGCTGACGGTGTAGTTACCGTCAGCAATCGCGCCCAGATCCGCAGACGGCACGGTTACGCTCCAGCTGCCGTTTGCCGCTACGGTGGTGGTGTAGTCTTTACCGTTCAGCGTGACCGTCACCGTCTGGCCCGCTTCGGCGTTGGTCACGCCATTAATGACCAGATCCTGCTGCGCTTCGGCCGCATTGATGATGTTGTTGTCGCTGATGATGTCAATCGAGACCGCCGGCGCCGTCGCGTCCACGCTGTACTCACGGCCAGCTGACGCGCTGTTGCCGTTCACGTTGGTCACGCTCACCTGTACGCTGGCGTCGCCGTCTTTCAGGCTGCCCAAATCGGCAGACGGTACGGTGGTCGTCCAGTTGCCGCTGGCATCGACCGTCGCGGTGTACGACTTGCCGCCGAAGGTGATGGTGACGGTCTGGTTAGCTTCCACATTGGTGGTGGAACCGGACAGGACCAGGTCCGCGCCTTTTTCCGCCGCGTTCAGCACATTATCGTCGGTCACGCTGCTGATAGTGATGGCGACAGGCGCGAGATCGACATCCACAACGGTGCCAATATTCACCGGGTTGCCGGAGGTATCCTGTGCGCTTGCCTTGATATCGAGCGAACCGTCCGCCCACTGCGACACATCCGCGGCCGGGATCGCCGCCTTCCAGGTGCCGTCCGCCAGCACGGTGGCGAAATAGTTGCTGCCGTTAATGGTTACCGTGACGGTGCTGCCCGCGACCAGATCGGTGCTGGAGCCGGACACAATCAGGTTTTGACCGTGTTCGATGATGTTAATCACGTCATCGCCCGCCACGGTGTCAATACGCAGCCCAGGAAGCTGGGCGTCGATGGTGAAGTCCAGAGAGGATGAGCCGGTATTACCGTGGGCGTTGGTGACGCTGGCTGACAGCGTCAAATCGCCATTGCCGAGCGCGGTTAACTGGCCCTCGCTTAACGGCAGGCTCCAGGTGAGATCGTCCTGCACGGTGGCCGTGTATGTCTCGCCGCCAAGGATAATCGTGACAGTGTCACCTGGCGCCGCGTGAGCCACTTTACCGGTCAGGGTTTGCCCTGCCGCAACCTCCGCTGCGTTAACGATATTATCGCCCGCCAGGGTATTGATCGTCACAACCGGCAGCGAACTGTCCACCAGCACATCGTGACTTGCAGAGGCGCTGTTGCCCACGCTGTCGGTCACGTTCGCCGTCACGGTGTAATGCGCTTCGCCCAGCGCACCTACCGCCGTCGCCGGTACGGTGACGCTCCAGTTACCGCTGGCATCGGCAATAGCCGTGTAGTCGATGCCGTTCAGGGTGACGGTGATACGGGTTCCTTCCGGCTGGTTGCTGGTACCAGAGAGTTGCAGATCCTGACCTTTCTCGGTCGCATTGATCACATCATCTGCTGCCAGGGTATTAATACCGATGACCGGCGTCACGGTATTCACCACCACATCCAGCGAACTGCTTCCGGTATTACCGGACCTGTCGGTCACGGAGACGTCGATGGTCCAGGTACCGTCGGCCAGCCCCTGCACCACGGACGCTGGCAGACCGAGGCTCCAGTTGCCCGCCGCATCCACCACGGTGGTGTAATCCACATTGTTGATGGTGATGGTCACCCGGTCGCCCGCTGCCGCGCCGGTCACGGAGCCGCTCAGGATCTGCGCCTGAGAATGGGCAAGCTGGTTAATGGTGTTGGTGGCGGTGACAAAGTCGTTGATGGTCACCTGCGGCACGGTTGCGTCTACCAGACCGACGCGATCGGCGCTGCTGGTGTTACCCGCCACGTCGCTCACGCTGGCCGTCACGGTCACGATACCGTCGGCCAGAGCGCCAACGTCAGCCGCCGGAACGCTCAACTGCCAGGTGCCGTCCGTCTGGACCGTGGTCTGGTACGTTTTGCCGTTCAGCGTTACGGTGACCGTCTGGTCCGATTCTGCCGTGCTGCTGCCGCTTAAGACTAAATCCTGCTGCGCTTCGGCCGCATTAATGATGTTATCCGCGGTCAGGTTATCAAGGGTAATCGCTGGCGGCAGGGTATCCACCGTGACCACGCGCGACGCATCGGCAGTGTTACCGTTGATGTTGGTGACGCTGACGCTCACCTGTGCGCGAC
The DNA here is from genome assembly GCF_001729765.1 of Enterobacter kobei. Lineage (NCBI taxonomy): Bacteria > Pseudomonadati > Pseudomonadota > Gammaproteobacteria > Enterobacterales > Enterobacteriaceae > Enterobacter > Enterobacter kobei. The sequence continues at coordinate 2,268,805 of NZ_CP017181.1, read as the reverse complement.
CGTCGATCAGCGTGTCCATCGCGCTGGCCGGTACGGTCAGGCTCCAGGAGCCATCCTGCTGCACCTGGGCAGTGAAGGTCTGGTCGGCGAATTTCACCACCACGGTCTGCCCCGCTTCCACGCCCTGCGTCTGGCCGGACAGGGTTAAATCGCTGCCTTTTTCTGTCGCGTTGAGCATGTCATCGCTGGAGACGGTATCAATGGTGACCGCCACGGCGTTGAGGTCGAGTTCAATCGGGTGTTCTGCCGAAACGGTGTTGTTCCAGGCATCTTTCGCGCTGACGTTGACCGTCACCTCGCCCGCCGTCCAGGCCTGGAGATCCGCCGCCGGAACGCCAATCTGCCAGTTGCCGCTGGCGTTAACCGCGGTGACGTACTCGACGTTATTGATGGTAACGACAATCTGTGTGCCCGCAGCCAGATGGGTGCTGGCACCGGTGACGGTCAGATCGTGCTGCTGTTCGATGGCGTTGATCACGTCATCGCCGGAAATGGTGTTCACGCGCAGACCCGGCAGCTGAGCGTTGATGTTGATATCACGCTCGCCGGTGCCGGTATTACCGTGCCCGTTGGTTACCGATGCGGTGAAGGTTAAATCACCATCGCCGAACGCCTGAAGATCCGCCGACGGAATGGTGACGCTCCAGGTGAGATCGCTGCCTACCGTGGCGCTGTAGCTCTTACCGCCCACGGTAACAGACACCGTATCGCCCGCCGCCGCGCCGGTAACGCGACCGCTGAGGGTTTGATCCACGCCCGCTTCGGCGTTATTGACCAGGTTGTCGCCTGCAAAGGTGTTGATAATGACCTGCGGCAGCACGGTATCCACCAGCAGATTCGCTTCGGCAGAACTGCTGTTGCCCACGCTGTCGGTGCCGCTAACGGTAACGGTGTAAAGCGTGTTAGCCAGATTCAACACGTCGGAAACCGGCACCTGGATGGACCAGATACCGTTTTCGACGGTGGCCGGATAATTCACGTTATTCAGCGTGACGGTGATGGCGCTGCCGTCAGGCAGATTGCTGGTGCCGGACAGGCTCAGCGGCTGCATCGCCTCCTGGGCATTCAGCACGTTATCCTGGCTGATGGCGTCAATCGTGAATTCCGGCGGGTTGCCGCTCAGCGTGATGCCGTGCGTGGCGCTGCTGGTGTTGCCTGCCGCATTGGTCACGGACACCGAAAGGGTGTGGTGGCCTTCTCCCAGCGCACCCACAACGGACGCCGGGACGCCTACGCTCCAGCTGCCGTCTGCCAGCACCACGCCGGTGAAGGTCTTACCGCCCACGGTCACGGTCACCACATCGCCTGCGGCGGCACCGCTCGCCTGGCCGGAGATAATCTGTGCCTGGCCCTGCTCGCTGGTATTGAGAATATCATCGCCCGCCACGGTGTGAATGGTAATGACCGGCGCCGCAGTATGAACCGAGAAATCTGCCGTCGCTGATGTACCGTTACCCGCTTTGTCACTGACGTTCACCGTCAGGGTGTGGTTGCCCTCACTGAGAGCCTGCACCTCGCTGGCGGCAAGCGTGACGGACCAGGTGCCATCGCTGCCCACCGTGGCGTTATAGTTTTTGCCGTTCAGCGTTACCGTCACAATTTGTCCGGCATCCGCATTGGTTTTACCGGTCAGCGTCAGCGGCTGGTTGTGCTCGGCGGCATTGATGATATTGTCCTGCGCGAGCGTATCGACAGAGAGCGTTGGCGCAGCGGTATCCACGCCAATCGTCTGGCTTCCGCTCACGGTATTCCCCGCCGCGTCTTTGCCGCTGACGTTGACCGTCCAGGTGCCATCGCCCAGTGCCTGCGCGTCTGTCGCTGGCACTTTTACGCTCCACGCGCCGTTGGCCCCCACTTCCGCCGTGTAGGTTTTACCGTTCAGCGTCACGGAAACGTCGGTTCCCTTCGCCAGATGCTGGCTGCTGCCGGACAGCGTAAAACCGGCAGACTGCTCGCTGGCGTTTATCACGTTGTCACCCGCCGTTGTCGCCAGCGTAATCGAGGCCTCGGCCGTGGAGACGGTTACCGTGATGCTGCCTGCAGGGGTGGTTTTGCTGCCGTCGATCTGCACGACCGACCACGTATGCTCTCCGTCAGACTGGGTCGGGAGTTTTACCGTCCAGGTGCCGTCTTTACCCACCATCGCGCTGGCAATGGTGCTTCCGCTACTGTCTTTGATCTGAATGGTTGCGCCCGGTTGGCCGCTACCGCTAAAGGTCGGGGTGTTATCGTCCGTGATCGCGTTTGCGCTCAGCACACCCTGCTTGTCACCCACCTTGTCCGACAGCAAAAAGGTCGGCGTGGCACTTTCCACTTCTTTGGTGTTATCAATGACTTTCGTTTTCGTTTCGCCGTCACCACCGTTGGCCAGCAGCGCCCCGATGGCGCCACCGCCTAAGGCAGCACCCGCAATCCAGCCCCACGGCGCATCGCTCAGGACACTTTCCTGCTCAAGGAAAGGTTCAATGCTGCTAATGGGTGTGGCCTGGGCGGTTAACTCAGTGACAGCAGCGCCAGACGCTTCCCCGGCATCGGCAAAAGAAATATGCGTCAGTTCCTGATGATCGTTGAATACCAGTTCTGACTGATGATGGGTTTCAGGATCTTCGATAAAATAGTTATTACAGCGAATAACGCTGCCATCTTTCATATAAATGAGAAGGTCTTTACCCTGGCGGACATAACGCACCACATCCTGAGCTGAGCCCTGGATTTCAATCACACTCGGCGATGAAATGGATACCGAGAGATTTCCGTCTCCGGTTAATTTCGTTTTTTCTGCCGTTTTGCGAATGATGACATCAACAACCTTTACGTTACTCATATTCTTCTCCTTGCAGGTGTGCGGATTCCTGTGGATATGTCCACCAGATGGATGTAGCTATCCCTGGGAAAAAACACCCATTATTTTCAGTCTTATTTTGCGCAGCTATGCGCGTCTGTTTTTAACTCAAATCGGGTAATTTTGCGGCAGCGTTTTTCTCTATTCCAATAAGCGACATTAAATTATCAACCGCGGAAGCATAATTAATTGCCGAACTCCACCCATCATACTCAGCGATTATTTTTGCCGACGTGGCCTGCCAGACATCCTGCTCAACGCTGAGCAAATCATTAATACTCCGCTTGCTCAGGGTGTATTCATTTTTATAAACATCACGGGCACGCAGCGCATTTTCCAGCTGCAGCTTACCGGCTTCCATTCTTCCCCGTGCACCGGTCCAGTCAGCCTGCGCAACGGAGGCTTTTTGCAGAACATCGAAGCGCGCCTGATCAACCATAGAAGAGGCCATAGCCCGTGCGCCTTCTGCCTGACGCACACGTGCGGAGACCGCGCCGCCCTGATAAAGCGGTGCATCAATATTGAGCTGGATCTGGTCGTCCCAGTAAGAACGGTTGTCCGACTCATAACGGGTACGCCCCCCCTTCAGGCTTAAGGTCGGCCAGTGCTGGGACTTCGCCGTTTCCACGCCGTACTGGGCCGAACGCTCCCGGTTCTGCGCCGCTAACACCGTGGGTATCAAGGAATAATCAATGCGGTTAAGCGAATCAGGCTCAACGGCGAGGTTCGAAGGCACGGGCGAATAAGCGTCAGCCTGCATCCCGGTTAAGACCGCAAGCCTTGCGCGGGCGCTGTTTAAGGCGGCGTTATACTGCGCGACCGTTGCCTGCATGCCAGCAATACGCGTGCGTGTCTGCAGTTCATCGGAGGTGGAGCTCACCCCTGCATCCGCACGCAGTTTTGCCAGTTGCTCAACATTTTTAAGCGCCTGAACGTTGTCCTTTGCCGCCTGGAGCAGATCGGAATAGCGTTTAACTTCCACGTAGCTGAGTGCCGTTTTCTCCGCCACATCAGAGAGCGTACTCATCAGCTGGTAGCGGTAACTATCGCGCTGGGCGGAAGACTGGCTGATGCTGTTATTGGTTTTCCCGAAATCGTACAGCAGCTGGGTCAGGCTAATCCCCCAGGCCGCAGAATTCTTCAGCGATCCGCTGGAATCGGTGGTCTGGCTATGACCCGTGCTCCCGTTCAACGCGATTTGTGGCATCCAGCCGCTACGCGCTTCATCTATTTGCGCCTGACCAATACCTAATTGCGCGGCCTGCTGACTAATTGAGGGATCGCGATCGATAGCAAAAAGAATACTTTCTTTTAAGGTCGTCTTTGCCACTGCGGCAATCCCTGCCTGGTGACTATTGGCATAAGCCGTATTTATGGCGAATGAAATTAATGCCAGTGCTGTTGTAAATCGGCGTAACATAGGCTTTCGCAATATCGTCATTTTTATCTCCCTGACTCTGAGCCAAACTCAGGCAATTACCCAAAAAGAGGTATAGATAATTAGACAAATATCTTCTTTAGCGTCCTCACTGAATTTCAGGTAAAACTCCCCCATACCCATTTCCATTGGAAGTGAGAAAGTCCGTCGTCTTATTTCAATTAAGAATTTACTTATTTCTTAAACTGATTTGCAGCATAACAAAATGTGGTATAGGCCACTACACCCACAATGTTAATGTGGTGTTACAAATAAGAAAAAAGATGGGGTTTCTGGACAAAACCACAAAAATGGAATTTCAAATGAAACATATAAACCCTCTGTTATTTAAGGAAAATTCCTAATCTACTCTCTGTACATTTTTGCGTTAATTTCCAGGAGCGTCAGACACAAAGATTTTCAAAGAAGTGTCAATTTAAGTCATTGCCGACCTCACGCCAAAATAAAAATCCATTAAAAAACTAAAGTAAGAGATTAAACGCCATTATAAATATTATTCGCAGATATTTATTCTAATCAATGGTAGTATAATGGTTACATAACCCAAATCATTAAATAAAACATAACAATAACACTGTGGTTAACATTCAAAACGGCTTAATGATATCTGCTTAATACAAATTTAATAATCACCTACCGGAATGACTGCACCTCCCGACCGCTTACCCATTCCCCTGCTTCCCTCTGCGCAGAAATGCTGTATTATGCGAATTATTGCGACATTTTGCAGGAGTGCATCCATGCACAAGACCGCACGTCAACGTTATGTCCTTGATATTTTGAGCGATCAAGGTCAGGCCAGCATTACTGAGCTGGCAGAAAAGCTGCAGGTTTCAGCAGATACCATCCGTCGGGATCTCACCGACCTGGAAAATCAGGGGCTTGCCCAGAAGAACCACGGTGGCGCTATCGCCCTTAATCTTTCCGCCATGAATCGTCAGGGCCGCAACACGCTGCTGCCTGAAACCAAGCAACGCCTGGGGAAACAGGTCGCGCAGGCGGTTCCAGCCGGTTCTACCCTCTTTCTGGATGCCGGCAGCACGGTGATGGCCGTCGCGATCTTTCTTCAGGGGCCTCACACCGTGATCACCACTTCGCTGGACATCGCCCAGCATTTTAGCGACCGGGAAGACATTGATCTGATCCTGCTCGGCGGGAAATGGGACCCGAAACAGCGCCTGTTTGCCGGAAGCGCCACGTTGTCGTTGCTCTCCCGCTATCGGGCAGATATCGCCATTCTTGGGGCGTGCGCCATTCATGCCGAACTCGGCCTGAGTGCCGGTAAAGAGGCCGATGCTGAGGTGAAACGTGCGATGCTCGCTGCAAGCCATGAACACTGGATCGTGGCCGACCATCTGAAAGTTAACCGCTGTGAACCGTATCTGGTTTCGGGGTTATCCGACATTCATCAACTCTTTTTAGATCGTCCCTGGCCTGAGCTTGGGGACCCTGGCGCATTACAGGTCACCGTATGCGCGCAATAACGTGGAGAAGGTCATGAGTAAAGTTCAAACAATCAACATTGCGCTGATCGGGTATGGATTTGTGGGTAAAACCTTCCATGCTCCGCTGATCCAGTCCGTGGACGGGCTTAGGCTGGCGGTGGTCTCTTCCCGTGATGAAGAGAAGGTAAAACGCGATCTTCCGGATGTGCTCGTGGTCGCGACACCGGAAGAGGCTATTCAGCATCCTGATATCGACGTGGTGGTGATTGCCTCGCCTAACGCCACTCACGCCCCGCTGGCTACGCTAGCCCTGAACGCCGGGAAACATGTCGTCGTGGATAAGCCTTTTACCCTCGACATGAAGGAAGCCCGCGACCTGATCGCGCTGGCGGATGAAAAACAGCTCCTGCTCTCTGTTTTTCATAACCGCCGCTGGGACAGCGATTTCCTCGGCATTAAACAGATTATTGCGCAAGGCACGCTCGGCAAGGTCAAGCACCTGGAGTCGCATATTGATCGCTTCCGTCCGGAAGTCCGCGTGCGCTGGCGCGAGCAGAACGTTCCCGGTAGCGGTCTGTGGTTTGACCTAGGGCCGCACCTGATCGACCAGACGCTACAGCTGTTTGGCCTGCCTGAGTCGGTTCAGGGGAATATCGCGACGCTGCGTGAGGGTGCGGAGATCGACGACTGGGCGCATGTGGTTTTAAATTACCCGGCGCACAAGGTTATTCTGCACGCCAGCATGCTGGTCGCTGGCGGGACGGCGCGCTTTACCGTTCACGGGGATAAAGGCAGCGTGGTGAAGGCCAGAATCGATCAGCAGGAAGCACAACTGCTTGCGGGTGTGATCCCCGGCAGCGAAACCTGGGGAGAAGACAGCGACAGCATGGTGTTCTTCGGGGCAGACGGTGCAACGCAGACGGTTGTCACGCCGAAAGGCGACCAGCGCCAGTATTACATCCACGTGCGTGATGCGCTGCGCGGGGAAATCCCCCATCCCGTTCACCCTGTCGAGGCGTTAGCGGTCATGGCTGTGCTGGAAGCGGCGGTGAAATCATCAGAGACCGGGACGACGCAGACGCTGGCGTTAACGGCTGAAGAGCGTGCGCTGCTGGGTTAAAAAACAAGCCGGGTGGCGCTGCGCTTACCCGGCCTACGAGTTTGAGCCGTTTGTAGGCCCGTGCAAGCGAAGCGCCGCCGGGCGAAAAGACTACTGACGCTTTTTCGGCATCATGCGCAGCAGCGTATTGTCTTTCCAGAAATAGTGATGCATTAGCGCCGCCGCCGCGTGCAGACCAATCACGAAATAGCCGAGATTGGCGAGCGTCTCGTGCCACTCCTTCAGCATATCCACCAGATCAAAATTCCCTTCCGCCGCATGCGGCATCAGCAGGCCAAAGGCAAACCAGTCGTTTCCGCGGTTATACATCATCACAATGCCAATCAGCGGCAGCGCAATAAACAGCAGATAAACGATGAGATGCCCAAGGTGCGACATACCGGTGATCATCGCTTTGGGTTTCGGCTGAATAGGCGGTGCGGGATATTTAAGGCGGATGAGCAATCTCGCCACCATCAGCACCAGCACCGAGATCCCGCAGGAGACGTGGATCATGTTTATCACCGGGCGATCGGTACGCGGGAAAAAGCCTCTAAACTCCATCGCGCAGTAGGCGACGACAACTAACAAAAACACCAGCCAGTGAATCGCAATCTGCAGGCTTGAATATTTAGTACGCATGGGATTTCCTGAAAAAAAAACAGTCACCGCGCCAACATAATCTCCTTTCCTTAAAAATTCATTAACTTTTCTGTATGACTTTTCAGTCACTTCCCTGCGGATGAAGTATCTTCAATTGCCGCCCTGTCCGTGATGGTCTAAGCCTGGATGAGTTCAAACTGTCGTATCGACATGTTCACAGGAGAACACAATGAGTAAAATTGGCATTAACGGATTCGGACGCATTGGACGCCTTGTTCTGCGCCGCCTTCTTGAAACTCAGGACAGTAATACTGTCGTCGCCATCAACGACCTCACCTCCCCGAAAGTACTGGCTTACCTGCTAAGACATGATTCCAACTACGGGGGCTTCCCGTGGAGCGTAGATTTCACTGAAGATGCGCTGATCGTCGACGGTAAGACCATTGCGGTATACGCGGAGAAAGAGGCAAAGCATATTCCATGGAAAACGGCGGGGGTGGATATTGTCGTGGAGTGCACCGGCTTCTACACCTCTGAAGAGAAATCCCGGTCACATCTGGACGCAGGTGCGAAAAAAGTGCTGATTTCGGCACCTGCAGGTGACATGAAAACCATCGTCTATAGCGTGAATGACGACACGATTAACGCCAGTGACACCATTATTTCCGTCGCGTCCTGCACCACCAACTGCCTGGCCCCGCTGGCAAAAGCCCTGCACGATGCGTTTGAAATAAAAGTGGGCACCATGACCACCATCCATGCCTACACCGGCACCCAGGCGCTGGTGGATGGACCGCGCGGGAAAGATCTACGCGCCTCGCGGGCAGCAGCTGAGAACATTATTCCGCACACGACCGGTGCGGCAAAAGCCATCGGCCTGGTGATCCCTGCGCTCAGCGGCAAGCTGAAAGGCCACGCGCAGCGCGTGCCGGTAAAAACCGGCTCCGTCACCGAGCTGGTCGCCATTCTGGGCAAGAAAGTTACCGTTGAGGAGATCAACGCTGCGCTGAAAAAGGCGACACAGGGGAATAAATCGTTCGGGTATACCGATGATGAAATTGTGTCGTCAGACGTGATTGGTTCGCACTACGGTTCGGTATTCGACGCCACACAGACGGAGGTGTCGGAAGCGGGAGACCTGCAACTGGTGAAGGCCGTCGCGTGGTATGACAACGAGTATGGTTTCGTGACGCAGCTGGTGCGTACGCTGGATAAGTTCGCCGCGCTGTGAAATTCCCCCTCACCCTGACCCTCTCCCCAAAGGGGCGAGGGGATTGCCCCGTGCTCAGATGATTTTACGCGCCACCTTCAGGACCGGATCCTGCTGAAGCTGTTTCCAGGCTTCGGTGACAGCCTCAGGGAATTCGACGGGCGCGATAAAATCCCGCCCGGCCGGGCCGTAGCCGTTCTCATCGTCATACAGACGCGGCAGTTCCCCCATCACCAGCGAAAGGTAACGCTCAACGGCCCACAGCCCTGCGTTACCCTCGCTAAATACCACGCCGTTTTTGCCGTTTTGCAGTATTGGCGTCATTCCCGGGTGGCTAATCCACTGCGGAGAAACGGGCTCATCGCGGCAAACGCGGGCGAATGTCGCCATCGTACGGCGCTGCATCGTCGGATCCTGAACCACCAGCATTCGTCCGCTTGTTCGCTGGTGCTGTTTCAGCATGTTCCAGCTAAATCGGGCGTTTTCTCCGCAGTTAGTGGAGCAATCTTCAACCCACAGGCGCGACTCGGGGATCTGCCAGAACTCCCGCGCAATGTCGGCAAGAATGCTTGCTTCCGCCCGCCCGGACACCGGCAGTGGGTGATAACGGGGGTGGTGACGGATCGCATCATACAAAAACGTTGTCGAGTGGCCGATACCGCCGCTAATCAGCAGCGGAACCTGCTTTTCTGCGGCAATTCGGCAGGCTGCTTCAATGGTCGGGATCACCGCGTTTCCTGCCAGAATCACCCCATCAACATCCGGGGTTTGAGACGTGCCGCGGAGATCGTCCTGCGCCAGCCATTCACCGACAGTATTGATGGCCGTAAGCGTAGCGTCCGGCAGGACGGGGAAATGGGGCTGAACCATGGTGAACTCCTCCTCAGTGTTACCTCAGGGTAGCGACTTCGACTTATCAACACAACGGCGGTGCTGTGCCGCTCTTTTTCCTTAAAAGCCCTCTCAACATTTGATTAACATGCGTAAATCATATTCACTTGAATTATCATTTGCGGCAGACGTAGAATCGCCAGTCGACACATTTTTCCATTATTTCTAAGGTAAACAACGTTATGCGCCTGCCCGAACGCGATCCTTATGCTCCTCGCGAGTGGCAGCCACATGAGAAACCCGCTCTGCTGGGGTCGCCTTCCACACCCGAACACAGCACGCCCAAACGGATTGCCTACGGCGTCGTGGGCCTGCTGGTGTGCCTGACGGGGGCGCTGGGTAATGCGGTGGTGACCGCCAATCTGCAAAACCTGCAGGGCACCTTCGGCGCCTGGTCAACGGAGATCGCCTGGCTGCCCGCGGTCTATGTCATGACCAACATCTCCATCAACCTGCTGCTGGTCAAATTCCGCCAGCAGTACGGTCTGCGCGCCTTCACCGAAGGGTTTCTGGTGCTGTATGTGCTGGTCACCTTTTTCCATCTGTTTGTTAACGATCTCAGCTCAGCGCTGATGGTGCGCGCCGCGCACGGGATGGTGGCCGCCGCGCTCAGCTCGCTGGGGATTTACTACCAGATCCAGGCCTGGCCGGCGAAACATCGCCTGAAGGCGCTGACCATCGGCATTACCGGCTCGTCACTCGCCATTCCGCTGGCGCGGCTGTTTTCGACTGAACTGCTCCAGCTGGACGAGTGGCGCGGATTGTATTTCTTTGAACTGGGGCTGGCGCTGATCTCCCTGGCCTGCGTGATCGCGCTGAAGCTGCCGCCGGGCGACCGACGCAAGGTCTTTGAGAAGAAAGACTTTGTCACCTTCTTTCTGCTGGCGCCGGGCATGGCCTTGCTGTGCGCGGTGCTGTCGCTGGGACGTCTGGACTGGTGGTTTGAAGCGCCGTGGATCGGCTGGTCGCTGGCGTTATCGCTGGTGCTGATTGTGTCCGCCATCGTCTTTGAACATAACCGCACTAACCCGCTGCTGAATACCCGCTGGCTGTCGAGCGGCAGCATCGTCCGTCTGGGACTGATTATGCTGCTGATCCGCATCGTGCTGGCGGAGCAAAATACCGGGGTGATTGGCTGGTTACAGTATGTGGGATTACAGAATGAGCAGATGACCCATCTGGCGTGGTCCATTTTCGCCGGGATCGTCTGCGGGATCGTCACCAGCTGTCTCACCATCAAGCCCACAAAACTGGCGTGGCCGATTATTACCTCCCTGGCGCTGATGATCATTGCCTCGCTGCTGGACAGCCAGTCCAATAACCTGACCCGCCCGGACCAGCTGATGGTCAGCCAGTTCCTGCTGGGCTTCGGCAGCGCCTTCTTCCTCGCCCCGGCCATGCTGGCCGCCATTGGCGGAGTGATCGCCGACCCGCGTAATCTGGTCAGCTTCTCGGTCATGTTTGGCATGAGCCAGAACCTCGGCGGTCTGCTCGGGTCGGCGATCCTCGGTACTTTCCAGACCTGGCGTGAGAAGTACCACTCCAGCCTGCTGGCAGACCAGCTCACCACGCTCAACCCGCTGGTCAACGAGCGCATTCAGCTTTATACCCAGATGTATAAAAGCCTGATCGGTGACAGTTCGCTGTTGGGGACTCAGGCGATTACCCAACTACAAAGCGTCACCGCCCTTGAGGCAAATATTCTGGCTTACAACGATACTTATCTTCTGACGGCAAGCATCGCTGCCGCCACGCTGGTCTGGATTTTATGGCGATTGCTGCGTCTGCGCATCACTGCCCGTATGGCGCTGAAGAACGCCACCGGCAACAAGTAATTGAAAGAGTTCTGGAGAATTTATGAGTCAGCAGGATGCCGCCAAAGAGCAGGCCAACACCCGCAAAAATGTGCGCATTGTTTCCGTTTTCACAGCCGCTGCCATCGGTCTTGTCGGCGTGCTGGTGATCCTTTACGCCTGGCAGTTACCGCCCTTTACCCGACACGTGCAGTTTACCGACAACGCCTACGTGCGGGGACAAACGACGTTTATCAGCCCGCAGGTGAATGGCTATATCACAGAGGTGAAGGTTCAGGACTTTGTGCAGGTCAAAAAAGGCGATCTGCTGCTGCAGATTGATGACCGCATCTACCGTCAGCGGGTGCATCAGGCCGAGGCGCAGCTGGCGATGAAAATTGCCGCCCTGAATAATAACCTGCAGCAGCGTAAAAGCGCCGAAGCGACGATTGCCAAAAATGAAGCCGCGCTGAAAAATGCCCGCGCCCAGAGCCTGAAAACCCAGGCGGATTTGAAGCGCGTGAAGGATCTGACGGCGGATGGGTCACTTTCCGTTCGCGAACGCGATGCCGCCCTGGCAAACGCGGCTCAGGGCAGCGCCGATATCGACCAGGCGAAAGCAACGCTTGAGATGTCGCGTCAGGATCTGCAGACGGTGATTGTCAATCGCGGGGCGCTGGAGGCGGACGTTGAGAACGCCAAAGCGGCGCTGGAGCTGGCGCAGATCGATCTGCAAAACACCCGCATTGTGGCCCCGCGTGATGGCCAGCTGGGGCAGATTGCCGTGCGTCTCGGGGCGTATGTGACCGCCGGGACCCATCTCACTACTCTTGTGCCCCCCCAGCACTGGGTTATTGCCAATATCAAAGAGACCCAGCTCGCGGAGTTGCGCGTCGGTCAGCCGGTGAAATTCACCGTCGATGCCCTGAACGACAAAGCGTATCAGGGCCGCGTGGAGAGCATCTCTCCCGCAACCGGCGTGGAATTCAGTGCGATCACGCCGGATAACGCCACCGGTAACTTTGTCAAAATTGCCCAGCGAATTCCGGTGCGCATTGAGGTACTCGGTAAGCCAGAGGAATCCGCCCTGCTGCGTCCGGGCATGTCGGTACAGGTAACAATTGATACGCGGGAGGCGAAACCATGATCCTGCGTCCGATAGCCGGACTGGTCGTGGCGGTGATACTGGCCGGATGCCAGTCCGTCGACGTCAAACCGGCGCAGCCCACGCTGCACATTCCTGCGCAATGGCGGGCAACCTCGGGGCCAACCAGCCCGACGGAACAGCTCTGGTGGCGTAACTTTCATGACAACCACCTGAACCGCTATGTGGACCAGGCGCTTAAGAATAACAGTGACGTGTTGATCGCCCGCGAACGGATAAACGAGTATCAGGCGCGGGTCTTTGCGGCCGATGGCAGCCTGTTTCCCTCGCTTGACGCGGGCGTCACGGGGACGCGCGCCCGTTCGCAATCCGCTGCGACCGGGTTGCCCGTCTACGGTACGGTGTACAGAGGCAGCCTGACGGCGAGCTACGACGTTGATCTCTGGGGCGTCAACCGCAGCACGGCGAATGCCGCTCAGGCGTCGCTGGAGGCGCAAAAAGCCGCCGCTGCCGCCGCGGATTTGACTGTCGCCTCGTCCGTGGCTTCCGGGTACGTCACCCTGCTCTCACTTGACGAACAGCTGCGCGTGACCGAATCCACGCTGAAGTCCCGCGAGGAGGCGTTTAACCTCGCGAAACGTCAGTTTGAAACCGGCTACAGTTCGCGCCTGGAGCTGATGCAGTCTGACTCCGAATTACGTTCAACGCGGGCGCAGGTGCCCGTGTTACAGCATCAGATTGCGCAGCAGGAAAATGCGCTTAGCCTGCTGCTGGGAAGCAATCCCGGCGCGGTAGCGCGCAGCGAAAGCTTTGCAAGGCTAACGCCGCTGAAGCTGCCGTCGCAGCTGCCTTCCACGCTTCTGAACCGTCGCCCGGATATCGTTCAGGCTGAACGCCAGCTGGTGGCGGCGGATTCCTCCCTTGCCGCGTCGCGCGCCAGCCTGCTGCCATCGATCAACCTGACCGCCACCGGATCGATTCAGGATCGTACCCTTTCTGGCCTGCTGGACAATCCGCTTCAGCTCTGGAGCGCCGGGGGCAGTATTCTTGCCCCGCTGCTGAACCGCCAGGCGCTGAATGCGCAGGTGGATATTTCCCAGTCTCAGCGTAACCAGGCGCTGTACGCCTATGAAAAAACCGTGCGTAACGCGTTTGCGGAAGTGAACAACAGCCTTGATGCCATTACGCGCTATCAGGAACAGCTGACGGAGCTACTCGCCCAGCAGGCTGTGGCGCAGGAGACGCTGCGCATTGCGCAGAATCGCTATCGCAACGGGTATTCATCCTATCTGGACGTACTGGACGCGCAGCGCACGCTGTTCTCGGTCCAGACCAGCGTCGTGCAGTTGAAAAATAACCTGCTGCTGGCGCAGATTGATTTATACAGGGCGCTGGGCGGCGGCTGGGGCAGTGCCTGAAATCCTGCCCGGTGGCGCGTCGCTTACCGGTCCTGGATTTCGCACCCGTAGGCCGGGTAAGGCGTAGCCGCCACCCGGCAATCCTTCCCAAGGAGTCAATCTATGCAACAACAGTGGTCTGCAGTAGATAATTTCATGATTTCTTCGCTGATCCCTGACGATGACGTACTGAGTCAGATCCTGGAAAACAACAAGCGCGCCGGGCTGCCCGAACACGACGTGGCGGCCAACCAGGGGCAGCTGCTGGCGCTGTTCGTGCGCATGACGCAGGCAAGACGCATTCTCGAGATCGGGACGCTGGGTGCCTATAGCTCAATCTGGATGGCGCGCGCCCTGCCGCCGGACGGAAAGCTGATCACGCTGGAGGCCGACCCGAGTCATGCCGACGTTGCGCGTCAGAATATTCACCTCGCGGGGCTGAACGATCGCATTGAACTGGTTGAAGGCCCGGCGCTGAGCTCGCTCGAAAATTTTGGTGACGTTCCGCCGTTCGACCTGATCTTTGTTGATGCCGATAAGCCGAACAATCCCGGCTATCTGGAGTGGGCGTTGCACTATTCCCGTCCCGGTACGGTAATTATCGGCGATAACGTGGTGCGCGAGGGTGAAGTCGTTAACGGGCAAAGCGACGACGCGCGCGTGCAGGGCGTGCGGCGTTTTATCGAGATGACTGGAGATAACCCGCGCTTAACCGCCACCGCGCTGCAAACGGTGGGGGTTAAGGGATGGGATGGGTTTACGCTGGCGATTGTGAACGGGTGAAAATTGTGCGGGCTGATGCCCTCACCCCGACCCTCTCCCACAGGGAGAGGGAGAAAATCGGGCAAAGCTTTTAGCCAGGGATCTGCTCCATCGCCTGCAGGATACGCTTATCCGAAATCGGATACGGGGTACCGAGCTGCTGGGCAAAGAAGCTGACGCGTAGCTCCTCGATCATCCAGCGGATCGCCTGCACGTCTTCATCGTCGCGGCGCGCCGGCGGCAGCTTGTTTAGCCACTGCTGCCACGCCTGCTGCACGCTTTCCACTTTCAACATCTGCGCGCGATCGCGGTGCGGGTCGATGGCCATTTTCTCCAGACGTTTTTCAATGGCCTGCAGATAGCGCAGCGTATCGCCGAGACGGTTGAAGCCGTTGCCGGTGACAAAGCCACGATACACCAGCCCCGCCATCTGCGCCTTCACGTCCGACAGCCCCAGCGCCATGGTCATATCCACGCGCCCCTTCAGGCGCTTGTTGATGTTGAACACGGCGGTGAGGATCTGCTCGACCTGTTTGGCAATCTCCACCACGGTGTCGTTGAGCTCCGCGCGGACCTTTTCATGAAGCTGAGCAAAGCCCTCTTCCGTCCAGACCGGACCGCCCGCTTCGTGGATCAGTTTGTCCACGCCGCAGGAGATGCAGTCGTCAATCAGATCCAGCACTTTGCCGTACGGGTTAAAGTACAGACCCAGCTTGGCCTTATTCGGCAACTTCTCGTGCAGGTACTTAATCGGCGACGGAATGTTCAGCAGCAGCAGGCGACGCAGCCCGCGCCACATCATCTGCTGCTGTTCCTGCGGGTTATCAAACAGCTTGATCGCCACGCTGTCGCGCTCGTCCACCAGCGCTGGCCAGGCTTTCACCTTATAGTTACCGCGTTTTTGCTCGTAGCTTTCCGGAAGCTGACCAAAACTCCAGATATGCAGCCCGCTCTGCTCGATACCGTCGTCCGCCACCGCAGAGAGCGTCTCCTGGACTTTCCCTTTCAGCGCCTCTTTTAGCTCGCTCAGGGAACGCCCTTCCAGCAGCTTTTTGTTTTTATCATCCACCACGCGGAAGCTGATTTTCAGGTGATCGGGTACCTGATCCCAGTTCCAGTCTTCGCGGTCAATGGTGGTGCCGGTCATACGGCGGAATTCTCGCTCCAGCGCGTCCAGCAGCGGCAGCTCCAGCGGCGTGACGCGGCCCAAAAACGCTTCGGCGTAGTTCGGCGCAGGCACAAAATTACGCCGCACCGGTTTCGGCAGCGATTTAATCAGCGCAATGACCAGCTCGCGGCGGAGGCCGGGGATCTGCCATTCAAACCCGCTCTCGTCGACCTGGTTTAACAGCGGCAGCGGAATGTGGACGGTCACGCCGTCCGCATCGGCCCCCGGTTCAAACTGATAGGTCAGACGCAGCTTGAGATTGCCCTGATGCCAGAAGTTCGGGTAGTCGAGCTTGCTGACCGACTCCGCCCCCTCTTTAATCAACATGCTCTTTTCAAAATTGAGCAGGTCCGGCGTCTCTTTACTGGCCTTCTTCCACCAGCTGTCAAAGTGGCGGGCGGAAATCACATCGTGACTGATGCGCTGATCGTAAAATTCGAACAGCGCCTCGTCGTCTACCAGGATGTCGCGACGGCGGGATTTATGCTCAAGCTCTTCCACCTCGGCGCGCAGCTTCAGGTTTTCGCGGAAGAACGCATGGCGCGTCTGCCAGTCGCCCTCCACCAGCGCGTGGCGGATAAACAGCTCGCGGCTGAGCGCCGGGTCAATCTGGCTGTAGTTGACCTTACGCGCGGCCACCACCGGCAGGCCATAAACGGTCACCTTCTCGGTCGCCATCACTGCCCCCTGCGCACGCTCCCAGTGTGGTTCACTGTATGAGCGTTTCAGCAGATGCTGCGCGACTGGCTCAACCCATTCCGGGTCGATCCGCGCGGCAATGCGTCCCCACAGGCGGCTGGTTTCCACCAGCTCGGCCACCATGGTCCACTTCGGCGGCTTCTTGAATAAGCCGGAACCGGGGAAGATGGAGAAACGGGCATTGCGCGCGCCAGTATATTCCTGCTTCTCTGCGTCCTTCATCCCAATGTGGGACAGCAGGCCGGTCAGCAGCGCGATATGAATTTCACGGTACTCCGCCGGCTCGCTGTTCACCGGAATGCCCAGCTCTTTCACCACCTGGCGCAGCTGGGTGTAGATATCCTGCCACTCGCGCACGCGCAGGTAGTTGAGGAAATCCACGCGGCACTGGCGGCGGAACTGGTTCGAGGAGAGCGCTTTCTGCTGCTCGCCGAGATAGTTCCACAGGTTCACGAAGGCGAGGAAATCGGACTCTTTGTCGTGGAAGCGACGGTGTTTTTCATCTGACGCCTGCTGTTTATCCATCGGACGCTCGCGCGGATCCTGAATGGAGAGCGCAGAGGTAATAATCATCGCCTCGCGCACGCAGCCGTGCTTCTGGGCTTCCAGCACCATGCGCGCCAGACGCGGGTCGACCGGCAACTGGCTGAGCTGACGACCCAGCGGCGTCAGTTTATAGACCGTCGCCTGCTCGTCGGTGGTAATGGCCCCCAACTCTTCCAGCAGGCGGACACCGTCCTGAATGTTGCGTTTGTCCGGCGCTTCCACGAACGGGAACGCCGCGATGTCGCCCAGCCCCAGGGCAGTCATCTGCAGGATAACGGACGCCAGGTTGGTACGCAGAATTTCCGGGTCGGTAAACTCCGGGCGCGACAGGAAATCGTCTTCGGAATAGAGACGAATACAGATCCCTTCCGACACACGACCGCAGCGGCCTTTACGCTGGTTGGCCGACGCCTGAGAAACCGGCTCTATTGGCAGGCGTTGCACCTTGGTGCGGTAGCTGTAGCGGCTGATACGCGCCGTGCCCGGGTCGATCACGTATTTGATCCCCGGTACGGTCAGCGAGGTTTCCGCCACGTTGGTCGCCAGCACAATGCGGCGTCCGCCGTGCGGCTGGAACACGCGGTTCTGCTCGCTGTTCGACAGGCGCGCGTACAGGGGCAGGATCTCCGTATGACGCAGATCGCGCTTGCTGAGCGCATCGGCGGTGTCGCGAATTTCGCGCTCGCCGCTCATAAAGATCAGAATGTCGCCCGCACTTTCGTTGCCCAGTTCGTCGACAGCGTCGAAGATGGCCTGGAGCTGGTCGCGCTCGGTATCATCCGCCTCTTCGACAATCGGGCGATAGCGCACTTCCACCGGGTACGTGCGTCCTGACACTTCAATTATCGGCGCATTGTTGAAATGCTTCGAGAAGCGCTCCGGGTCGATGGTCGCGGAGGTGATGATGATTTTCAGATCCGGACGACGCGGCAGCAGTTCTTTCAGGTAACCGAGCAGGAAGTCAATGTTCAGGCTGCGCTCGTGCGCTTCGTCGATGATGATGGTGTCGTACTGCATCAGCAGGCGATCCTGCTGGATTTCCGCCAGCAGGATACCGTCAGTCATCAGCTTGACCATGGTGTTATCGCTGACGTGGTCGCTGAATCGCACCTTGTAACCGATGCAGCCACCCGGCTCGGTTTGCAGCTCTTCGGCAATACGGTTCGCCACGGTACGCGCCGCCAGACGACGCGGCTGGGTGTGGCCAATCAGACCTTTCACCCCGCGCCCCAGCTCCATGCAGATTTTCGGCAGCTGAGTGGTTTTCCCCGAACCGGTTTCCCCTGCGACAATTACCACCTGGTGGTCGCGCACGGCTTCCAGGATGTCCTGTTTTTTCTGACTGACAGGCAGGTTTTCCGGGTAGGTAATTGCCGGACGTGCAGCTTCGCGCAGCACAACTTTCCCTGCTGCCTGTTCAATCTCTTTCGCCATCTCCTGATAAATGGCCTGTTGTGCATCAGGATTTTTAACCTTCTTCACGCCGTGCAGACGACGCGCAAACCGCTGTTTATCGCGCAGCATCAGGGCATCAAGCCTTTGCAGGAGCATCGGGAAGGTGATTTTTTGGTGTTCTGTCATAGCGTTAATGGGCAGTGCTCTGCCGGGTAAAATCTCTTTTTAATGATTGCTATAGAGTACCACATTGACGCTTTCTGCGCCTTATTCAAAAAATTCGAACATAGACTTCGATATATTGCGCTATCTCTGTGGCAGGATTGTGAATAGAGTGTCAACAAGCAACGGGGCAACCCCCTTCAATCAAATGCAAAAACAGGAATCATCCATGAGCAAAGTATTAGTGTTGAAATCCAGTATTCTGGCAGGGTACTCTCAGTCTGGTCAGCTGTCTGATTATTTCGTTGAACAGTGGCGTGAACAGCATTCCGCTGACGAAATCACCGTGCGCGACCTGGCGGCAAACCCTATTCCTGTGCTGGACGGTGAACTGGTTGGCGCGCTGCGTCCGAGCGATGCTCCGCTGAGCCCGCGTCAGCAGGAAGCCCTGGCCCTGTCCGACGAACTGATTGCTGAGCTGCAGGCGCACGACGTTATCGTGATTAACGCCCCAATGTACAACTTCAACATCCCTACTCAGCTGAAGAACTACTTCGACCTGGTGGCGCGTGCTGGCGTAACCTTCCGTTACACTGAAAACGGCCCTGAAGGTCTGGTGAAAGGCAAGCGTGCGATCGTACTGACCAGCCGCGGCGGTATCCATAAAGACACCCCAACCGACCTGGTTGCGCCGTACCTGAGCCTGTTCCTGGGCTTCATCGGCATCACTGACGTGAACTTCGTGTTCGCGGAAGGCATCGCTTACGGTCCTGAAGTGGCGACGAAAGCGCAGACCGACGCGAAAGCCGCGATCGACAGCCTGGTTGCCGCCTAAGATTTCCCCCTCTCACCGCCCGGTGGGAGGGTTTTTCTTTTCTGCACATTTCGTTATCATCCGCTCCCACTCTCCAGCCGGGCGGCCTGATGTCTGCGATTATTGATTCTTTTATTGCCCCACCGTGTCATGACGACATCGAGATCCTCTGGCAGGATGAACATCTGCTGCTGATCAATAAGCCTTCCGGTCTGCTCAGCCTCTCGGGGAAAAATCCGCAAAACCTTGATTCTGTCCATTATCGTCTGGTTCAGACGTTCCCGGGCTGCACGCTGGTACATCGTCTCGATTTCGGCACGTCCGGGCTGATGGTGATTGCGCGTAATAAAGCGATCAATGCGGCGCTCTGCCAGCAGTTCAGCCAGCGCAGCGTGGAGAAAGTTTACAGCGCCCTGCTTTGCGGACATCTGGAAAACGATGAGGGCGTGATAGATGCCCCGATTGCCAAAGATCCGGCGCTGTTCCCGCTGATGTCAATCTGCGCCATTAACGGTAAACCCGCCCGCTCCCGCTATCGGGTGGTGGAACGTTTTTATCAGGGAACGGGAGTGCCGTTAACGCGGGTGACGCTTACCCCGGAAACCGGGCGAACCCATCAGCTGCGTATTCATTGCCAGCAGCTGGGGCACCCGATTCTGGGCTGCGATCTGTATGGCGGTCTTGACGCGCCGGGGGCGGAAATTACGCCCCGGCTGATGCTGCATGCCTGCGAGCTGAATTTTATTCATCCGGTGAGCGGCGAGCCGGTTACTGCCCGTCACACCGCCCCGTTCTGACGGCGGTTTACCACATCAAATCGTCAGGGATTTTGAAGTCCGCGTAGGGATCGTCTTCATCCTGCTCTTCCTGACTGAGCGCGCTGTTTAACACAATGCAGTCGGCATCACGCTGGGCAATTTTATCGGCCACGACTGCCGGGATAATCGCGTATTCACAGTCGCCGCTGGCGTTAATCACCAGACGGGCAATCGCCAGACGGCCGTTGATCAGCTGAGTCTGGGTTTGCTTGTCGACGTCGAGTTTTTTGATCAGATTACCGTCAGTGAAGTTAAAGGTGATATTGCCTTTCGCCACGGTGATGCGGTTCATCTCAATCAGCTGCTTCACCTGTGCTTTAAACTCTTTTGCCAGCACGGCCTGCTTCTGCTGTTCGCTGAGCTGCTTGTCACGCTCGATCTGCGCTTTTTTATTCTCTTCTACTGCTTCGCGCGCCTCACGAGCCTGAACGCGTGATTTCTTTGCCGTACGCTGCACTTTCGCCGCTTTCTTGCTGCTAACGAGGCCCGCTTTCAGCATCTGCTCTTGTAAGGTGAGTTTTGTCATGATCGTTTCTAAACCGGTTGGAAATTTTGGGGATTATAGCGGGAATTGAACAGAAATAAAAAAAAGCCAATCCTCTACAGCGGGTTAACGGCAACGGCAAAGCACATATACGACGCTGCACCGTAGGCCGGGTAAGCGCAGCGCCACCCGGCAAGAAGGCAGCGACACGCGAGTATCACGCTTCATGAACTTCGCTCATGTTGCAGTGAAATTAAGTCACTTCCCCTGCGCCGCGGGGTCAGGCATAAATTATGCATCGGTAACTTCTTAGCAACATGAACTTAGGATGCATAACGACAATGAGCAAAGCTTTCACCTATACCCTTAAGCGCAGTTGCTTCGATGAGAATTACAACCCGTCAGAAAATACGCGTACCACCACCAACTTTGCCAACCTGGCGCGCGGAGAAAAGCGTCAGGAAAACCTGCGCAATACCCTGGTGATGATCAATAACCGCTTCAACGCACTGGCGCGCTGGGATAACCCCAACGCCGATCGCTACGCGGTTGAGCTTGAAATTATCTCCGTCGATCTGAACATTGGTGCGGATAAGCCGTTCCCGGCCATTGAGATATTGCAAACCACCATCGTCGACAAGAAAAACAACCTGCGTATCCCGGGGATTGTCGGCAATAATTTTTCGTCTTACGTGCGGGATTATGATTTCAGCGTTCTGCTGCTGGAACATAACAAGAACCAACAGCACTTCAGCGTTCCGGAAAAGTTTGGTGAATTGCACGGCAACATATTCCGCCATTTTGTGAATTCGCCGGAATACAAAGAGAACTTCAGAAAAGGACCGGTGATCTGCCTCAGCGTTTCCAGCAAAGACACCTACCGCCGCACCGGCAACCAGCATCCTGTACTTGGCATTGAGTATCAGCCGGATGGCGAGTCATTAACGGAACTGTACTTTGCCAAAATGGGCCTGAAGGTACGCTATTTCATGCCAGAAAACAGCGTGGCGCCCTTTGCGTTCTTTTATACCGGTGATTTGCTGAACGATTACAGCAATCTTGAACTGATCGCCACCATCAGCACGATGGAAACGTTTCAGAAAATCTATCGCCCGGAAATTTATAACGCCAACTCGTCGGCGGGACTGTGCTTCCGACCGGATCTGAACCAGCAGGATCACTCATTCACCAAAATTGTTTATGACCGTGAAGAACGAAGCCGTCTGGCGATTGAACAGGGTCGATTCACCGAAGAATACTTTATTAAGCCTTATAAACACATTCTTGAGCAGTGGTCTGATAACTACACGCTTTAATTCATCAAAATAGGTCTTTTATTATGAAAACATTGCTCCCGACGTCTACGGCTGGCAGCCTGCCTAAGCCGACCTGGCTTGCACAACCTGAAACGCTGTGGTCTCCGTGGAAATTAGAGGATCAGGAATTACTGGCAGGAAAACAGGATGCGCTGCGTTTGTCACTGGATGAGCAGATCCGTGCGGGAATCGACATTGTCAGCGACGGCGAACAGACCCGCCAGCACTTCGTCACCACCTTTATCGAACACCTGAGCGGCGTGGATTTTGAAAACCGCCAGACGGTACGCATTCGTAACCGTTATGACGCCAGCGTGCCGACCGTGGTTTCTGCTGTGGCACGTCAGAAACCGGTATTCGTCGACGATGCAAAGTACCTGCGCCAGCTCACGGATAAGCCGATCAAATGGGCCCTCCCCGGACCGATGACCATGATCGACACCCTTTACGACGCGCACTATAAAAGCCGCGAAAAGCTGGCCTGGGAATTCGCCAAAATCCTCAATCAGGAAGCGCGGGAGCTAGAGGCTGCAGGCGTAGATATTATCCAGTTCGACGAACCGGCATTTAACGTCTTTTTTGACGAGGTCAACGACTGGGGCATCGCCGCGCTGGAACGCGCCATTGAAGGGCTGAAGTGCGAAACTGCGGTCCATATCTGCTATGGCTATGGCATCAAAGCCAATACCGACTGGAAAAAAACGCTCGGCTCTGAGTGGCGCCAGTACGAAGAGGCTTTCCCTAAGCTGCAGACCTCGAACATCGACATTATCTCTCTGGAGTGCCACAACTCCCGCGTGCCGATGGATCTGCTGGCGCTGATCCGCGGTAAAAAAGTGATGGTTGGCGCGATTGATGTGGCAACGAACACCGTTGAAACGCCGGAGGAAGTCGCCGATACCCTGCGTAAAGCGCTGCAGTTTGTCGATGCCGACAAGCTTTACCCTTCGACCAACTGCGGTATGGCCCCCCTTTCCCGTCACGTCGCAAACGGTAAGCTGAGAGCCCTCAGCGCAGGCGCAGAGATTATCCGTAAAGAGCTCGGCGCGTAATCCTTTACGTTTGCCAGTACGGCGGCGTACCAAAGCGTTCGACGTAATAATCAATCACCGCCCTGACGTTCAGGGGCGGATGACGTGCATGTGGATAGATCGCCGCAATGTTCAGCGGCTCCGTGTTGATCGCACACGCCATTTCCGGCAGAAGTGCGACAAGCTCTCCCCGCTGGAGCCTATCGCCAATCAGCCAGTCCGGAAACAGGACGATCCCCATCCCGCCCAGCGCGGCAGTGAGCAACGACTCCGCATTATTGGATGTCATCCGCGCCACCACCGGATAGTGTATCCAGTTCTCCCCCTCGCGACGCACCAGCCAGCGGTTAGGCCCGGACGAACCGCGATAGACCAGACATTGATGATCGCTCAGCGTGGCCGGATCGTCCGGCACGCCGTGTTTGCGCAGATACGCGGGCGACGCGGCAAGGTGGTAACGCTGCTGACCAAAAATGCGGGCGTGGAACGTCGAGTCCGTCAACATGCCAATGCGAAAGATAAGATCGGCCGCATCCCGGTGCGGGTCGATAAAGTCATCGGTCAGCGTGAGCTCAATGTTTAACCGCGGATAACGCTCGGTCAGCTCCGCCAGGCCTGGCGCAACATGCCTCTGCCCAAAAAATACCGGCCCATTAATGCGGATTGTGCCGGATGGTTCCGACGAACGTTCATCCAGCTCACGCCGCGCCTCTTCGACGTTTTCGACCATCGCCCGGGCATAGCGGATAAACAGATGACCACTTTCGGTGGGGATCACCGCGCGCGTATTGCGGTAGAACAGCTGCTGACCGAGGGCATCCTCAAGCTGGTGAATAACGCGCGATATCTGTGAGGCTGATATCCCCTGCCGCCGCGCGACGACGGAGAAATTCTGCGCTTCATAGACCTCAATAAAGATCAGCAGCGCGCGGACGTTGATATTACTGGCATCGAACATTAATGCATTTCCTGCAAAGGTGTTTCCTGCATTATGGCATTTTTCTCACTGGACGACCGACGTAATCTTCTTCGCCTTAAAACGGAGGAAGCGTTATGCAGTTTGTGTTGATTTTACTGGTGATAGCCGGAGGGATGGGTCTCTCCATTGAGGCGGGATTACTGGGGCCACTGGGGGGCGAAGTGGGCGACTTATGGGCCACGTTCAGTATTTTTGGGGTCGGTGCCGCACTGACGTTTTTACTGATGCTGTTTTTTAGCCCGCGTAACAGCCCCTCGTTTTTTGCCCAGCCCGGCTGGCAGTTGCTCGGCGGCGTGCTCGGCCCGGTGTACGTGGTCATCCTGACCGTTGCGACACCCGCCATCGGCATCGCAATGACCATGATTGGGATTTTGGCCGGTCAGGTCTTTAAAAGCCTGATCATTGACCACTACGGTCTGCTGGGCTCGCCGCACAGAAAGATAAATGCGAAGCGCATTATTGCACTGGGGTTCATCATTGCGGCACTGGTTCTGGTCGCACAGGGGTAACGTATGACACTGATTATGATTCTTCTCGCCGTTTGCGGCGGCGCTACGCTGAGCATTCAGGCCGCGATTAACGGACAGCTCGGCAGCAGCGTGGGGGTATTCAAAAGCGCGTTTCTGACCTTTTCCGTCGGCGCACTGGTGACCGCCCTGCTCATATTTTTCTTTGAGCCTAAGCATGCGGTCACGCTGCTGGACGTACCCAAATGGCAGCTCCTCGGCGCGATGTTTGGCGTGCCCTATATCGTGATTATGGTGCTTGCCGTACAGCGCATCGGCACCGCCGTCGCCACGGTGGCGGTGATATTCGGCCAGCTCACCATGAGCATGTTGATAGATAACTTTGGCTGGTTGGGTAATCCCGCTATTCCCTTTTCGCCGAGCCGTCTGGGCGCGGTTATCTGCCTGGGGATTGCGCTGTATTTCATCTACTCGAGCAGCAAAATCTACAGCGCCCGCGACTAGACTCACGTCTTCCGGGTAAAGAACAGCGTCACCGTGGCGACGGTGACGCCAAATTTCTTCATCTCGGTTTTATTAAACAGATGGGTCTCATCCTGAAGGTACATCCAGTCGTCAAACTTCAGTAGCCAGCTACTGCCGTTGGCTTTGACCTTCATGCTGTAATGCCAGTTAAAGGCGTTACCTGCCGCCTGCCCCGTAGCGACCCCTTCGATATCCCCCGCCGTTCCCTCGTAGCGATCGTTCCCCAGCCTGCGGATGTGCCATACCCGCTGTTGCTTCTCGCCATCGTCATACACGAAGTGCTCATTGAGCGTCAGCGTATCGCCGATAACATCCCCTGCAATCTCCACGTGAAAGCGGCGGATCTGTTTACCGCTGCGATCCTGCACCATGCCCCACGCTTCGGTTTTCCCCTGGAAGTAGTCGAAGATATCAAGCCGTGGCTGCTGCTGGCGATACTCGGCCACCTCTGTGCTACAGCCTGCCAGCAGCATGGTCAATGCCAGCACCATCATCAGGAAACGTTTCATTTTTGTCCTCCAAGTAACTGCTGACGCAGTTCAGGATATTGCGTGCGGGGATCGAGCCAGATGGCCAGAAAGCGCGTGCTGAATGCTTCTGACTGGCGCGGGCCAAGTGGAATAAAGCTTTTCTGCGTTGCTGACGCGCGGTACCAGAACTGTCCCTGCTTATCATCGAGGACAAACGCCAGCTGTGAGCCCGGCCGGACATCCGGCCACAGCGAACGAAGCATCTGTAACCAGCCTTCGCTTTGCGGCTCCCGCTGCAAAATCCCCTGCGCCTGCCACTGATCGCGCGTGGCCTCCACCAGTTCATCACGTTCAATGTCGCGCGCGTAGGTGATAATCAACGCCTGATCCTGATCCGCCGCGCGGTAGCGACCGTCCGGCGTGCGCAGCTGGGAGGTATAAACCGTAAACGGGCCCCAGGTGAGCGTGGCGTCACCCACCTTACGCCAGGCCAGCCAGTCGGCGGCGTGGGCCGCAGGGATCACCATCGTCAGCCAAAGGAGGAAAACCGCTGCTCTCATTTTTGTCTCCCCATCAGCAGGTGGAAAAACAACATTAATACCAGCCAGCCCGGCACCATCCAGCTGACGACGATAAAGGTCGGCTCCTGAAAGGTGATAGCACCCAGCCGCTCGCCAATCAGGTACGCCACCGGCCCTCCCACGGCGGCCAGCAGCGTCAGCAGCCAGCCGGGTAACGTGGTCGTGCGCGCAAGCTGTGTCCAGACGGTGGCGAACATCAGCCACAATGCCACCATCCATAGCGGCATCAGGGACTCGCCGGTGAAGGCAATCAGCCCCGTCAACGCCCAGAGCGCATCCAGTACGCTGCCCGCTGCCGCCAGACCGATGGCGTAAAGGCGGTATACCGGCGGCAAAAACAGGCAGGCGAGCACCGCCAGCGCAAGCCAGATAATCAGGCCCTGCTCACGAAAGATCACCACCAGCGCCCAGTAAAGATCGAACCCGACGGCCAGCAGAAAGACCTGAAGATAACGTCTCATACGCGTTCGGCGGTCAGTTGCACCACGCTGATGGTGCGGGCGTTAAACCCGGCTTCGCAGTAGCCAAAGTAGTACAGCCACATACGGCGGAACCGTTCGTCGAAGCCGAGCTTTTCAATCTCCTGCCAGGCATGAACAAAGCGCTGCCGCCAGTGGGCCAGCGTGCGGGCATAGTCTGGCCCCATGTCAAAGAGGTTACGGACCACAAAATCGGTATGGCGCGTCATCAGCTCATTCATCGCTGTGATGCTCGGCAGGAAGCCGCCGGGGAAAATGTAGCGCTGGATAAAATCGACGCTTTTGCTGTAGTCGCGGTAGCGCTGGTCCTGAATGGTAATGGCCTGAATCGCCATCCGGCCACCCGGGCGCAGCCGCGCCTGACAGGTTCGGAAGAACACGGGCAGATAGCGTTGCCCGACGGCTTCAATCATCTCTATCGAGACCAGCTTGTCGTACTGCCCGGTGAGGTCGCGATAATCACAAAGCAGAACCTCAACGCGGTCCTGCAACCCGGCGCGGGCGATCCGCTCGGTTGCCCAGATATACTGCTCCTGCGACAGCGTGGTGGTGGTTACCCGACAGCCGTAGTGACGTGCCGCGTATTCCGCCATCGCCCCCCAGCCGGTACCGATTTCCAGCAGGTGATCGGACTCACACAGCGCCAGCTGTTCGCACAGACGCGCCATTTTGGCCTGCTGCGCCGCCGTGAGATCCTGCTCATCCGCAGTAAACAGGGCGCTGGAGTAAAGCAGCTCCTTATCCAGAAAATGTGAATAAAAGGTATTGCCCAGGTCGTAATGCGCGGCAATATTTTCACGCGCCTGGGCCCGGGAATTGCGCCGCGTCCAGTGGCGCAGCCGCTCCAGCGGTCTACCGAGCAGCCGGAACCCTTTCTCCAGACGGCCAAGCACCTCGCCATTAAGGGCCAGGATTTCCAGAAGCGGCGTGAGTTGCGTGGTTTCCCATTCGCCATCCATCCAGGCTTCTGCGGCGGCAAGGCTCCCGCCCGTTAAGACGCGCCAGTAGACGCCGGGCGCGAGGATCTGAATGTCGGCGTGCAGCGCGGAGGATGTCTCGCCAAAATGGAATGTCTGTGCCCCTTCACGCAGCGTGAGCGAGCCGCCACGAATACCGCTTAACAGACGGAAAAGCAGCCAACGCGCAATGCGGACGTTGCGCGGGATATCGGGTTCTAGCGCAAAGACGGGATCGGTCATGAGCGTTCACTCCTGCTGACGGGATGGTTATGCAACGGCACGCGCTTGAGCCACAGCCTCAGCGCCTGCCAGTAAATAGCGAAAACGGTTTTCAGGGTCATCAGTGGAATGCGCAGCAGTAACGCACGCAGTGCCGGACGCGTCAGAGGCTCCCGGCGTAGCGCCAGCGTGGCGTCAAACACCTTCGCGTCCTGATGATTTTCAATGTGCATATGCAAGGTGTTATCCGGGTTGTTGAAGCGCCAGTGGTAGATCATGTCCATTGGGTTGAAGGGGGAAACGTGAAACGCTTTTTCCGTCGGCTGCGCGTCCTGTCCGTTGACGGCATAGTAATGCCGCTCGTTCCACGGCGTGTTGCGGACCTCCGCCAGCACCCAGCCCAACGTCCCCTTCTCGTCATAGCAGTAGTAAAAGTTGACTGGATTGAAATGAAACCCAAAATAGCGCAGCTGCGTCAGGAGCATGACTCGTCCGCCGGGACGTTCTCCGGTGAGCCCCTCCAGCGTGTTCAGGACGTTCTCTTTGAGCGGCGTACCCAGCGGATTGTCCCTGTCATAAAACGCGGCGGCGGCGAAGCGATTGCGCCGTACGCCGACGTCAGCCAGCAGCGGCAGTTCATCCAGATCCAGCCAGGCCATAAAGACGCTGTAGCGAAATTCGTGGGTTTTCGGCTGGAGGCGGCGGTGGCGTAATACGCCGTGATAGAGGCAGCTGTTCATCTTAGTTCCCCTCTCCGGCCGCGATCGCGTTGACCACGTCCAGCGCGCTGCGCACGCCATCCTCGTGAAAACCGTTGTACCAGTAAGCCCCGCAGAACCAGCTTCGCTGGTGACCGTTGATCTCACCGCGACGCGCCTGCGCACGCCAGCTTTGCGGGTTAAACAGCGGATGTTCATAAACAAAGCGCTGTAACACGAAGCGTTCATCCACCGGCGTTTCCGGGTTCAGGGTGACGCAGAACAGCGGGCTCCCCTCTGGCAGCCCTTGCAGAATGTTCATGTTGTAGGTGACGCAGGCGCTGGCCTGCTCATGCTCGCTCAGGCGGTAGTTCCAGCTGGCCCACGCGCGCTTGCGTACCGGCAGCCAGCGCGGATCGCTGTGCAAAATTACCTCGTTGCGCTGCCAGCCGATATCCCCCAGCACCTCGCGCTCTGCTGGCGTCGGCGCCTCAAGCATGGCCAGCGCCTCGGCGGAGTGGCAGGCAAAAATCACCTGATCGAAGGTATGGCTGGCGTTTTCGAGCTGAAGCGTGACCCCGTCTTTGTGGCGGCTGACACGCTGCACCGGCGCGTTCAGGCGTAACGTCAGGCGGTCGCCCAGCTTTTCCAGCATTGCGCGGATGTACTCACGCGAGCCGCCCGGTACCACGTACCACTGCGGACGATGGGTAATATCCAGCAGACCATGATGATTAAAAAAGCGCAGGAAGAGCGGCAGCGGGAAACGCTTCATCTCCTGCAACGACGACGACCAGATGGCGGCGCCCATCGGCAGAATGTAGTGGCGCGCAAAAAACGGCGTGAAGCCATGCTGTTGAAGAAACGTCTCCAGCGTGGCATGCGGATCCACGTCCCCTTCCAGCGCCTGTTTTGCCAGCCGATTAAAGCGGACGATCTCTCCGAGCAGACGCCAGAATGCCGGATTCACCAGATTTCGGCGCTGGGCAAACAGCGATGTCAGGGTGTGTCCGTTGTACTCCAGCCCCGTCTGGGGGTTGTGCACCGAAAAGCTCATCTGCGTTTTTTGCCCGCTGATGCCGAGCTCGCTGAGCAGGCCCATAAAGCGCGGATAGGTCCGGTCGTTGTAGACGATAAAGCCGGTATCAATCGCCCAGGTGCCCTGTGGCGTCGAGACATCTACCGTTGCGGTATGGCCGCCAGGCGTGGCGCCCGCTTCAAACAGGGTCACCTGATGGTGACCGGCCAGCCGCCAGGCGCAGGTCAGCCCGGCAATTCCGCTGCCGATAATCGCAATCTTCATGAACGTACCATCCTGCGCAGCAGTGTGCGCTGCAAAAACGCGGGTAGCCTGGAGAGCAGCCGCAAAATGAAGCCGAACCGGGTGGGAAACGCGATGTGCATTTTCCCTTTCACCAGTCCGGAACGGATCGCCTTGACCGCCTCGTCAACGCTCACCCTGCCCGGCATGGCGAAATCGTTTTTGCGCGTCAGGGGGGTATCGACAAAGCCTGGGGAGATCACCGTGACGGCAATCCCTTTGGGCTCCCAGTCCAGGCGCAGACTGTCCGCAAACCAGCTCAGCGCGGCTTTAGACGCGCCGTAGGCTTCTGCCCGCGGGAACGGAAGCCAGTGGGCCATCGAACTCACCAGCACCACGCGGTTGCCGGCAACCAGCTGCGGCTGCAACGCGGCAAGACAGTTCACCGGGCCGAGGAAATTGGTGTTCATAACCCGCTCCACCAGCGACGCGTCCACTACGCCCCGATCGAGGTACTCGCAGGTACCGGCGCAGAGAATAACCAGATCGGCGTAAACGCCGCTCAGCGCCTGGCGACAGGCGTCCCTGTCTGTCATATCGAACAGGCGAACTGTGAGATTGGGGCAGGTCTGATGCAAGGCTTCAAGGCGCGCAGGATCCCGCCCACAGGCAATCACGTGGTACCCCTCCGCAGCGAAGGAGGTCGCCAGCCCGGCGCCAATACCCGAGCTTGCGCCGGTGATCAGTACCGTTTTCATGATTTCACCCTCCGCTTGACGCCGCGTACCGCCCAGCCCAGCAGCGGAAGATGTTCGTAGATCATCTCTCCCGCATCGTAGTAGTCACGCTGACGCGTGATAAGCCCCTTTTCCGTGTCCACCACCGAACAGCCCGGCAGTTCGAGCGGGTCCCCTCCGGCGATGCGCGGGTGCGACCAGTGCATCACCCAGGTCACAACAAAGCGGTTTTCACTGCACAGCGGTGGATCGATGGTAAAACGGCAGTTTTCGACATTCGCCAGCAGATGGGTGAAATAGCGCTGAAGCGCAAAGATACCGTCGTGCTCGCCGAACGGATCGATTAGCGTGGCATCCGAATGATAAAGCCCGACCAGTGCGGAGGGCGGCTGGCTATCCAGTGCGCTGTAGTACTCAACAAACCGACTCACGACAGAGGGCAAAGTGCTCATGGGTCACATCCTGGCTGTAAACAACGTGGCGTAATCGCATAATTAAAACTTACACAATTAACGTTATTTGTCCAAGTTTGTGAATATCTATTTTTAATATTTGAAATGTATCAATAAGTTAATGTCAGACCAAAAACTGTCTTTTGTAGGCCGGGTAAGGCGTAGCCGCCACCCGGCTTTGTTTTTTCAGTTTAACCTTAAGGCAAATCCCTCAAACTTCATCCAGGCTTATTCTTTTAAATTCATAAGGATATCTGACATGAGACGTTTCTTTTTCTCGCTTTTCTCAAGCCCTGAATCCTTGCTGCAGGTGATGAGTCAGCAGGAGATCATCGAAGCCGTGGAGGATGGTGACCGCATCATCATCGACCAGGACGGGAATGCATCGGTGAACTACAAAAGCAATGAGGTACGGCAGGATTTTCTGCGTCACGTCAACGCGCTGAAGAGGGCCTGATATGGGAACGGCGATATTTATGGTGCTGATGGTATGCGGGTACTGGTACACCAGTCGCGATCTGTCGACGCGCTTTAAAATCAAGCGCTCTTTCGGCTGGGACGTCTATTTCCTTGTTGCGCTTTATGGCTGTATTTTCGTGCTGCAGGGCGTGGTTGCCACGGGACTGCTTTGGCTCCTGCTTCTCGCCCTTTCTGCCGCCAATAACGCCTTTCACTTTGCCTCACCGAAATATACCGACTGGCAAATCGACTTTATGAACTGGAGTTTTTTAGGCATTCAGGCGCCAGTGGTCGTGATGCTGGCGTTTGCCATCCTGTTTTGCCTCTATCGCTCCAACTGGGCAGGCAGCGCCAGGCTGGACGGTGAAAGCCGGAAAAAGCTCTACAAACGGCTTGCCCAGTCGAGCGGTATTGAACAACTGCTCTATCAGTGTATGGAGCAAGGCGAGCTGGCGCAGGTGACGCTTCGGTCGCGGCGGATATATATCGGCATGATCCACACCGCGACGCTGGAATACGAAAACATGGCCAATATTGTGCTGATACCGATGTTAAGCGGGTACAGAGACGAGAAGACAATGAATTTGCGCATCGAGAATAATTACAGCAAGTGGTATGCGGAGCATGACATTACGCTCGACTCCGAACCCCGCAGCGCTATGTCATTCCGAAAGGTGATTTTACTCAATCAGATAGAGAGCCTGTCACTGTTCGATCCCGCCAGCGCCAGCGCGCTGTCTCTGGCGCAGCGGGAGTGACCAATATTCTGGTGCGATTCAGCCCTGGGCCTTTTGAAAGAGGTCCCAGCGGTTGCCGTAGAGATCTTCAAACACCACCACCGTACCGTACTCTTCCTCACGAGGTACTTCACAGAAATGAACGCCTTTTTCTTTCATGGCATGGTAATCGCGCCAAAAATCATCTGTCTGAAGGAACAGGAAAACCCGGCCACCGCATTGATTGCCGATAAAGGCTTCCTGCCTCTCATTAGAAGCTTGTGCCAGCAGAATATTGCAGTCGCTTTCCGGATTTGGCGTGACGACAACCCAGCGTTTATCCTGCTGCGGCGTGTCCTCGACAAGGGTAAACCCCAGCTTGTCGGTGTAGTATTCAATTGCACGATCGTAGTCATCAACCACAATAGCCACGCACCCAAGACATCGCTTCTGTGTTCTCATTTTCCGTTTCCTTTACCCTGAATGGTTATGCCCAGCGCATTCCCACAGAATACGCGCGCATAAAAATATTTTATAGATCGGTTAGCGTCGCAAAAAACCGTGCCGCTAAGGCGCCGGGGATCCTGGTGAAGGCAGCGAAGGATACCGACGGACCCGTCCTGCTGATGGGACACGGAATTATCAACCGGTATATTGCGAAAGAACTGCTCGCATCTGGCTGGAAAGAACAGACCCGCCCCCGTACCGGTTACTGGGGTGCGGGTGTTTACAGCCGTTAAGCCCCCCGGAAAAGCTTATTTTTCCATTAACTGTTCCAGACCGCGTGATAACGAGTGGAGGACAGCATCCGTCTCCACGCCCATTTGCGCATGAATAATGGCGCCGTCAATAAGCAACATGATTTCGTTGATCACGCGCTCATCAGTGACCTTCGTCAGCGACGTAATCATTTTCTTTGTTTCGAGTTTATGGTCACGGCATATCGCCTTTATTTCACTTTCAATATCTTCAGACTTCGCCTCTCCACTGGCGTTAATAAACGCGCAGCCGTGAAACTCGGGTGAAACGAACCATTCGTAAAGCGTGGCAGATAATGCATCTGACGATGCCTGACCGGCGTTGAGATTACGCCGCAATGAGGCCTCAAACCAGTTCATCCATATTTCATGTCGATAGTGCAAATAGGCGAGAATCAATAAACTTTTACTCGGAAAGTGGCGATAGAAAGTTACCTTGGTCACTTTCGCCTCTTTAATCAACGTATCCACGCCCGTTGCCTTGAAGCCCGTGGAATAAAAGAGATCGTGAGCGGTACGTAATATTTTATCCCTGACGCTGATTTTTGTCTCGTTGCTTGCGGGTTCTGTTTTCATTTTTCGGCAGCCTCAAAAAGGGATGTTGACAACGTTATTTTTCAGGCATAGATTAACGCAAGTAGACAGATCTGTCTACATAATATCACACTGAGGTAATCGCCATGAATACACGCCCTCCTTTACCGCCCTTCACCCGTGAAAGCGCCATCGAAAAAGTCAGACTCGCCGAAGACGGCTGGAACAGTCGCGACCCGGCAAAAGTCGCGCTGGCCTATTCGCTGGATACCCAATGGCGCAACCGCGCAGAATTCGCCACCAACCGTGAAGAAGCGCAGGCGTTTCTGGAACGGAAGTGGAAAAAAGAGCTGGGTTACCGCCTGATTAAGGAGCTCTGGGCATTTACGGATAACCGGATCGCGGTGCGCTATGCTTATGAATGGCATGATGATTCCGGCAACTGGTACCGTTCCTACGGCAATGAAAACTGGGAGTTTGAAGCGGACGGGTTGATGAAGCGTCGTTTTGCCTGCGTGAACGATATGCCAATAAAAGAATCTGAGCGACTGTTCCACTGGCCGCAGGGCAGACGCCCGGACGATCACCCCTCGCTGAGCGATCTGGGGTTATAGGATTTTCGCATCACTCCGGGGCACCCCCGGAGTGATGAATTTACAGTGCGCCCAGCTGTTTCATCAGCGTCAGGTTGTCCTCAATATGCCAGTTAGCCACAATTTTACCGTCATTAATTTCATAGATATCCGTGGCGATAAAATCTATTTTCTGCCCCTTTCCTTTCAGCTCGCCGAATGTTCCGGTAAACGTGCCGTGAAAATGTAAATGGGAGACCACACGATTACCGGAAATAATCATCTGCTCAACGTCACAGCGTAAATCAGGTACGGCAGTACGAAATGCCCGGGAGGCTAAAATAGCGCCCTCGGGTCCCTGTTTACGCCCTTCCGGCGGCGTTTTATCAATAAAGTTAACCGCAAGCGCTTTACGCGCCAGAGACGGCGTCCCCGTATTCCAGAACGTTGCATATTTTCTGGCTGCAGCCTCATTCGCGGCTAATTGCGCCTGCGGCAGGCTTTTATCGACAATCAGCTGCTGTGGTTTCACCCACTCCTCCTGCGCCGAATAAGCGGCGCCCGACAGACCGATAATAATAAGCGGCAATAAAACAGAACGAAAAGAGGTTGAATAGTTCATCATTTTCTCTCAATCATTTATCAGGATAACGGCAAGGTGGGATAATCGGTATATCCCGTCGCACTGCCACCAAACAGCGTGGCGGGATCGCGCACCTGGGCCAGCGGCAACTTGTGCGCCAGCCGGTGGGGTAAATCCGGGTTGGCAATAAATGGCCGTCCGAAGGCAATCAAATCGGCATAGCCAGCCGTAAGTATTTGTTCGGCTTTGTTAAGGTCATAGTTGCCCGCGACGATAAGCGTTCCGCTAAACGTCTCGCGCAGGGATTGACGGAAAGTGTTGGGTACCTGCGGCGCGTCGTCCCAGTCGGCTTCCGCCAGGTGGATGAATGCTATCCCGTGTTGTTCGCACCAGGCCGCTAGAGCGAGGATGGCGTCGATCACCTGCGGGTCATTCATCCCCCGCTGGGTAATAAACGGCGAAAGGCGGATGCCCGTACGCTCGGGCCCAATGGCCTCCGCAATCGCGTACAAGACCTCCTGGGCAAAGCGGATCCGGTTAGCAAGCGTGCCACCATACTCGTCCGTGCGTTTATTGGAGGTTTGACGCAGGAACTGGTCAATCAAATAGCCGTTTCCGCCGTGAACTTCCACGCCATCAAAGCCGGCCTGGACGGCATTCAGTGCCGCCTGGCGATAGTCCGCGATGATGCCGTGAATGTCTTTGCGCGTCAGCGTTCTTGGCTGCGGGCAGTCAACCATTTGGCCTTCGCCCTTTTCGTTCACCACCCACACTTTCGCGTCCGGTGCCAGCGCTGACGGGGCCACGGGCAGACCATCCTGATGAAAACTGGCGTGCGACATTCGCCCGACGTGCCAGAGCTGAGAAAAAATCACCCCGCCCGCCTGATGCACGGCCCCCGTCGTGAGTTGCCATCCTGAAACCTGCTCCGGCGAATGGATGCCGGGAGTCCAGGAGTATCCCTGGCCCTGCGGGGAGATCTGGGTGGCTTCGGTGATGATTAAACCCGCGCTGGCCCGCTGCCGGTAGTATTCCGCCATCAGCGACGAGGGAATATTGCCTGGCTGAAGGGAACGCGCGCGGGTCATTGGCGCCATAACGATACGGTTTTTCAGGTCCTGCTGACCCAACCGGTAACGGTCAAAAAGTGAGGAACGGTTCATGTTTTCATCCCTTATGGTTTGGATGAAATCACTTTACAGGCGGTATTTCATTTTGATAATTACACTGAAAACTGATGCACTTTTCGGAAAATATGAATAATGGGCAAGCTTGAAGATATGGCATTGCTGGTTGAAGTGGCCGAGGCCAGGGGACTTTCCGCCGCCGGACGACGGCTGTCGCTCTCTCCTGCGACCATGACGGCCAGACTGAAGGCGATTGAAGAACGTTACCAGACTCGCCTGTTTCACCGTTCAACGCGATCCATCACGCTGACCCGTGCCGGAGAAGAGTTTTATCATGCCGCGCTGCGCGTGCTGGAAGAGATGCGCCATGCCGAGTCGCTCCTGACGCAAAAAGAGGGCGTCCTCAGTGGCAATATTCGCCTTTCTGCCCCCTCGGATTTTGGCAGACAGTATCTTAGCCCCGCCGTGGTGGAATTTTCCCGACGCCATCCTGACGTGAAATTTTTCATCGCGTTAAGAGAACATGTTGAAGATCTGGTCGCTAACCGGCTGGATATGAGCGTGCGTTTCGGTAACCTGCCGGACAGCAGCCTGGTCGTCAGAAACATCCGCCCAAATCATCGGGTGCTGGTGGCCTCTGCGGCGTATCTTAGCAACCGCGGCGTCCCCGCCACATTTGCGGAGTTAGCCCATCACCGGTGCCTGGCACTTGAGTCTCAGGGCGTGGTGATGAACGAATGGCGCTTTGAAAAAGATGGCGAGGAAAGTGTCGTTCGCGTAGAGCCAGCCATGGTGTGCGACGACGGGGCATTGCTTCGTCAGTGGGCGCTCAGCGGCGCTGGCATTGCGGGGAAATCCTGGTGGGATGTGAAGGACGATGTTGAGGCCGGAAGACTCACCGTCCTGTTTGCTGACAGTTTTACCGGTTTTAGCCGATACGACCGCAAAGATGTCGGGCTACAGTTTGTTTACCCGCAGCGTAAACTGCAGCCGCTTCAGGTCACGGCCTTTAGCCAGTTTTTTCTCGACTGGCTAAAAAAACGGTAGCGTGAATGTTGATTAGACCCGCTTAAAATTCATCGACACAAGGCTGACCCACCTTATCCAGGGCGTTGACCAGCCTGGATCTGAGTTCAGTTAATGCGGCTTCCTTCTCTTCCAGCTGTTGCAACTTGCGGCGCAGCGCGCTTTGTTTTTGCTCAGCGGTAAATTTATCGTCGACCCAGACAGCTAAAACATCCGAAATTTCGGCCAGGGTAAAGCCCAGCATTTTGGCATGCTTGATCATTTTCAAACGCTGTAAATCGACGGCGGAGTAGACTTTGTAGTTGTTGCTGCGATTCGGTTGCGGGATTTTCTCCAGCAACCCTTGCCTTTCGTAGTAACGGACCGTCTCCTTCGATAAGCCCGTTTTCACACACAGTTCGCCAATGCGCATCGCGTCGTCCTCCCCTTTTCAAAATCACGCTTGACCGTGTACTTAAGTGCACGGTTTATCCTGTGATACACATATCAGGGAAACGGGATTTGAGGTATGAATATTTTTGATTATTCAGGAAAAATAGCGTTGATTACCGGGGCATCGTCGGGAATAGGTCGTGATTTCGCCAGGCAACTCGCTGCCCGCGGCGTGTCGTTGATCCTGGTTGCCCGCTCGGAGCCAAAGCTACAGGCGCTTGCCGCAGAGCTGGCCAAAAAGCATGGCGTATCAATCACTATTATCGTGCAGGACTTAGTGGAATCAGATGCCGTTCCCCGCATCGCGGAACGGCTGGGCCTCCTGAGGCGCTTCCCCGACATTCTGATTAATTGCGCCGGGTTCGCCACCTATGGCCCCTTCGAAGCGCTGTCGATCGACAGGCAACGTGATGAGATATATGTGAACTGCGTGGCCCCCGTGGCACTGACTCACGCTTTGCTACCGGAAATGCTCCGCAAAGGCGCAGGAGTGGTAATTAATGTGGCCTCAACGGCCGCGATGCAACCGGATCCCTATATGGCCATTTATGGCGCGACCAAAGCCTTCCTGCTCTCCTTTTCAAATGCGCTTTGGGGAGAGTACCGTGCAAAGGGCATTCGCGTGTTGGCGCTTTGCCCGGGGGCAACGGATACGGCTTTTTTTGATGTGGTGAATGCGGAAGAAGCCTCGGTGGGTAAAAGGATGCCAGCGGATAAGGTGGTTACGCTGGCGTTGAAGGCGGTCGATACCAACCGTAACTACCTGATCACCGGATGCGGTAACTGGCTTCTGGGGCAGTTATACCGGTTTGTCACGCGTAAGCGTCTGTTACTCATCGCTGAAAAAGTACTGCGTCCACGATCGACTTAAGCAAAACCGTGTCGTTTCAGTGCAAAGGATTGCCCTGAAACGCTGACAGATAGATGCCTTAATGCGCGAAAAACAGTGATACACTTACCCCACCGGGTGGGTCTTCCCGTTTGAACGCATGAGGAAACAACAGTAACCCAATGACGAAATGGTCACTCGTTGTCAATCCTGGCCTGTCACGCTAAGCTTAAATAATGACTAAAAATATGAACGCCCCATCAATACGTGGTCCACTTGACCATTCTGTCAGAGAGCAAATCGTCGAAGCGGCTTTTGAGCACTTCGGGCATTACGGCTATGAAAAAACCACCGTCGCCGAACTCGCGAAATCCATCGGTTTCTCTAAGTCCTACATTTATAAGTTTTTCGATTCCAAACAGGCTATTGGCGAAGTGATCTGCGCTAACCGCCTGGAGCTGATCATGGCGGCGGTGCTTTCTGCCATCGAGGATGCGCCGTCAGCCAGCGAAAAATTACGCCGTCTGTTTAAAGCGCTTACCGAGGCCGGAAGCGAGCTGTTTTTCCACGATCGGAAGCTTTACGACATTGCCGCCGTCGCCGCACGGGACAAATGGCCGTCTACTGAAAGGTATACAGACGGCCTGATGAAGCTGATTGAGAGCATCATTATTGAAGGCAGGCAGGCGGGTGAATTCGAAAGAAAAACGCCGCTTGATGAGGTCACGCAGGCTATCCACATGGTGATGTGCCCTTATATCAATCCCATACAGCTGCAATATAACCTCGAAACGGCCCCCACTGCGGCGGTGCTTCTCTCTTCGCTGGTATTAAGAAGCCTGGCCCCCTGATTAGTGACCATTGACTTTATTGGTCACTAGTCTGAGAATGCGGAAACTGTCCTGTTACTTCTATAAGGGTTTCCCATGCTCAGGCTCAATACAGCCCGCCTTGCCGTTAGCCTTCTGCCGTTTGTCCTCATGGCGTGCGGCGATAATTCCGCGAGTGACGATCCGCGCACAAAGCCACCGCTTGTCAGATCCGCCGCCATCGAGCTTGCGAACAATACTGCGCACGCCTTTACCGGCGTGGTGGTGGCGAGAACGCAAAGTGATTTGGGTTTCAGGGTTCAGGGGAAAATCCTTGAGCGACTCGTCGATACCGGGCAAACCGTCAGACAGGGTCAGCCGTTACTGCGCCTCGATCCGGTTGACCTGAAATTACAGGCCCAGGCACAGCAGCGCACGGTGGATGCTGCCCAGGCGCGTGCGAGAAAAGCGTCCAGCGATGAGGCGCGTTATCGCGGTCTTGTGGCGTCCGGCGCCGTGTCCGCCTCGGAGTATGATCAGATCAAAGCCGCCGCCGATTCCGCCAGAGCGGAACTCAGCGCAGCCCGGGCGCAGGCCAACGTGGCGCAAAACGCAACGGGCTATGCCGTACTGCTGGCGGATTCAGACGGGGTAGTGATGGAAACCCTCGCCGAGCCGGGTCAGGTGGTGAGTGCCGGGCAAGTGGTGATCCGACTCGCCAGGGCGGGACAACGTGAAGCGCTCGTGCAGTTCCCGGAGACCTTGCGCCCTGCCGTTGGCAGCCCTGCACTGGCCACACTTTATGGCAATGAAAAACACCCGGTCAGCGCAACGCTGCGCCTGCTGTCTGATTCAGCCGATGCCACAACCCGCACCTATGAAGCCCGCTACGTGCTGAATGGTGACCTGGCAAACGCGCCGCTGGGGGCAACCGTCACGCTGAACGTTCAGGACCCAAAAGCGGAACGTCAGGTCATGCAGGTTCCGCTCGCCTCACTCTACGATGCTGGCAAAGGCCCCGGTGTCTGGCGCATTTCCGCCAGGCCGGCAAAGGTTACCTGGACGCCGGTGAAGGTGCTGAGCGTGGGTGAAGATGCCGCGCAGGTCACGGGCAGCGTGAAGCCAGGCGAGAAGATTGTGGCGCTGGGCGCACACCTTTTGCACGAGGGTGAAATCGTCAGGCTTGCAGAACAACGCAATGCCGCGCTGGCGGAGAACACGCCATGAGCGGAAGTCGCTTCAACCTGTCAGCGCTTGCCGTGCGCGAGCGCTCCATCACCCTGTTTCTGATCGTCCTTGTGACGATTGCCGGTATCTACGCCTTTTTTGGGCTTGGCCGCGCGGAAGATCCCCCTTTTACGGTGAAGCAAATGACGGTGATATCCGTCTGGCCCGGCGCAACCGCGCAGGAGATG
This sequence comes from Enterobacter kobei, assembly GCF_001729765.1. Lineage (NCBI taxonomy): Bacteria > Pseudomonadati > Pseudomonadota > Gammaproteobacteria > Enterobacterales > Enterobacteriaceae > Enterobacter > Enterobacter kobei. Next base: position 2,228,700 of record NZ_CP017181.1, on the reverse strand, counting down.
CAGGATCAGGTCGCCGAACCGCTGGAAAAACGCCTGCAGGAGCTCAAATGGTATGACCGGACGGAAACCTATACCCGCCCCGGCATGGCGTTTATCACCTTATCGTTGCAAGACAAAACACCCCCCGCAGAGGTGCAGGAGGCGTTCTATCAGGCGCGGAAAAAGCTGGGAGACGAATCCCTGAACCTCCCTGCCGGGACGATCGGCCCGATGATCAATGACGAATTTGCCGATGTCACCTTTGCCCTTTTTGCCCTGAAAGCGAAAGGTGAACCCCAGCGGCAGCTGGTACGTGATGCCGAAGCCATGCGCCAGCAACTTTTGCACGTACCCGGCGTGAAGAAAGTGAACATTATCGGCGAACAGGCGGAGCGGATATACATCGCTTTCTCTCATGACCGACTGGCTACGTTGGGTCTTTCGCCGCAGGATATTTTCAACGCCCTTAACAATCAGAACGCGTTAAAAGCAGCGGGCTCTATTGAGACCCGGGGCGCCCAGATGTTTATCCGCCTCGACGGCGCGTTTGATGAGTTGCAGAAGATCCGCGATACACCCGTTGTGGCTCAGGGCAAAACGCTCAGGCTGTCCGATGTAGCGACGGTTGAACGGGGCTATGAAGATCCCCCTACGATGCTGATACGTAACCAGCATGAACCCGCCCTTCTGCTGGGTATCGTCATGCGTGAGGGCTGGAATGGTCTGGCGCTGGGTAAAGCGCTGGATGCCGAAACGGCAAAAATAAACGCGAGTCTGCCGCTGGGCATGACCCTGAGCAAAGTCACCGACCAGTCAGTGAACATCAGCTCGGCGGTGGATGAGTTTATGATCAAATTCTTCGTCGCCCTGCTGGTGGTCATGGTGGTCTGTTTTGTCAGCATGGGCTGGCGCGTGGGGGTGGTGGTTGCAGCGGCGGTACCGTTGACGCTGGCGGTGGTCTTCGTGGTGATGGAAGCCGCGGGGATAAACTTTGACCGCGTCACGCTGGGCTCCCTGATCCTTGCCCTCGGCTTACTGGTTGATGATGCCATTATCGCCATCGAAATGATGGTGGTCAAAATGGAGGAAGGTTACGACCGGGTCAAAGCCTCCGCCTACGCCTGGAGCCATACCGCCGCGCCAATGCTGGCGGGTACGCTGGTGACGGCAATTGGCTTTATGCCAAACGGTTTTGCCCAGTCAACCGCCGGTGAATACACCAGCAATATGTTCTGGATTGTCGGCCTCGCCCTGATTGCATCGTGGTTTGTCGCCGTGGTGTTTACCCCCTATCTTGGGGTGAAGATCCTCCCGGCCATTCCCAAAGTGGAAGGAGGCCATGCCGCCATCTATGACACGCCGCGTTATAACCATTTTCGCCGGATGCTGAGCCGCGTTATCGCCGGAAAATGGCGGGTGGCCGGTGCCGTGGTCGCTATTTTCATCCTCGCCATATTCGGCATGGGACTGGTAAAAAAACAATTTTTCCCGACATCCGATCGCCCAGAAGTGCTGGTTGAAGTGCAGATGCCCTATGGCACCTCAATCGAACAGACCCGTGCCGCAACCGCAAAAATAGAAGCATGGTTGAGCCAGCAGCCTGAGGCCAACATCGTGACGGCCTATATTGGCCAGGGATCGCCCCGCTTTTACCTGGCGATGGCCCCCGAATTACCTGACCCGTCTTTTGCAAAAATCGTGATCCTGACGGACAGCGAGACGTCACGCGAAGCGCTCAAGTTCAGGCTCAGGGAGGCTGTCGCCAGCGGCCTGGCGCCCGCGTGCGGGTGACGCAGCTGGTCTTTGGCCCGTACTCGCCCTTCCCGGTTGCCTGGCGCGTTTCCGGGCCGGATGTCGGTACCTTACGCGATATCGCAGACAAGGTGAAAGGCGTGCTACAGGCAAGCCCGATGATGCGTACCGTCAATACCGACTGGGGATCACGCGTTCCGGTATTGCATTTCACCCTCGATCAAAACCGTCTGCAGGCCACCGGATTAACGTCCAGTGCCGTGGCTGAGCAGCTTCAGTTCTTGCTCTCAGGCGTGCCAATTACTGCCGTGCGGGAAGATATTCGCTCGGTAGAGGTCATGGGGCGCGCCGCGGGGGATATCCGTCTCGACCCGGCAAAAATTGAGGGTTTTACCCTCGTCGGCAATGCGGGGCAGCGCGTTCCGCTGTCTCAAATTGGCAAGATTGAGATCGGTATGGAAGACCCGATTTTGCGCCGCCGCGACCGCACTCCGACCATTACCGTGCGGGGTGATATCGCCGACAATCTTCAGCCACCGGATGTATCGGTCGCCATCATGAAACAGCTCCAGCCGATTATAGATACGCTACCGGCCGGATACCGCATTGAGATGGCCGGTTCGATTGAGGAATCGGGCAAAGCCACGCAGGCAATGATTCCGCTGTTCCCGATCATGATTGCGCTGACGCTGCTGATCATCATTCTGCAGGTGCGTTCGCTCTCGGCGATGGTGATGGTGTTCCTTACCGCGCCGCTGGGGCTGATTGGCGTGGTGCCGACCCTGTTGATTTTCAATCAGCCGTTTGGCATCAACGCGCTGGTGGGGTTGATCGCCCTTTCAGGCATTCTTATGCGCAATACGCTGATCCTGATTGGGCAAATCGATCATAACCAGAAGGACGGTCTCGATCCGTTCCACGCGGTGGTCGAGGCGACGGTTCAGCGAGCCCGGCCCGTACTGCTGACGGCACTTGCCGCCGTGCTGGCGTTTATTCCTCTGACGCATTCGGTATTCTGGGGAACCCTGGCTTACACGTTGATTGGCGGAACCTTAGGCGGTACGGCCATTACGCTGGTGTTCCTGCCTGCGATGTATGCGATCTGGTTCCGGATCCGCCCTGCGGAACAGCGCGTGCAGTCCCCGGCAGAAAACGTGTAAACTACCCTAAGTAGATAACTGTTCCGAGGAAAGCATGGTTGTTAAGCGCTTAAGAAAAGAGGATCGCCGCGTACAGCTGCTGGAAGTGGCGCGCGGAATTGTCCGCCAGCAAGGCACGGAGGCACTGACGTTGGGTTACCTGGCGGAGCGGGCCAACGTGACCAAGCCTATCCCCTACGACCATTTTGGCGATCGTGAAGGGTTGCTGATGGCCTTGTATCAGGATTATAGCGATCGGCAGTTAGCAAAATTCCGTGAGACGCTGGCTGTAGACAGCAAAACGCTGGACAAGACGATCCGCTTTTTCAGCGCCGCCTATATTGATTGCGCCATGACCGCCGGGCCCGAAACCGGGCCCATCGCCGCGGCGCTGTCCGGCTCTCGCGCGTTGCAGTCGTTTCGTGAGGCGTGCGTTGCAGAATGCGCCGACTGCCTGCGTACCGCGCTTTCCCCTTTTGTCGTCCTGAAAGGCGTTCAGGGAGAAGCGGTACTGACGGCCATCATTGGTGCGGCGGACGCGCTCAGCACCGCCGCGTGTAACGGCGTGCTCGCCCGAAATGTTGCGGAAGATACCCTCAGCGGCGCCATCACCGGGGTGCTGGAGACCTACGTGAATAGCACAAAATGATCGTTGGGTGCGGATTGACAGCTAAGTTACCAATAGTAATATAAACGTCACTTCTCACCCATTCGAGGTCGCTATGTCTGCTACACATGCCATTAATAATGCACTGATCGTGACGGCTCACCCTGTCGACAATTCGTTATCCCATTCGCTGGCCGCCCGCATTGCCGGGAAACTGCGTGAACAGGGTACGCAGGTGGAGATGGCCGATCTGCATGCCGAAGGGTTTAACCCGGCCATGTCCCGCGCCGATCTTGATTTGTACCACGGCGATCCGAGCGCCCTTCCTGAAGATATTCTGCGCGAGCAGCAGCGGGTCGAGCGGGCGGATATGCTGGTATTCGTTTTCCCGGTGTACTGGTGGTCCGTTCCCGGTCTGTTGAAAGGCTGGTTTGATCGCGTTCTGACGCTGAACTGGGCGTATAAAGTGGCAGAAGACGGCCGGATTGTGGGCAATTTGCGCGACGTTCCCGTTCGCCTTATTGCGACTGCTGGCAGCGATCTTAACGGTTTCGATAAACATGGTTATTCGACGGCGATTCAGACTCAAATAGTCGAGGGCATTTTCGGCTTCTGCGGTTTGAAGAACGTCAAACTCGATATTCTTTACCAGGCAGACACGGCGACGCCTGAGCTGGTGGAGGAGTTCCTGAAGGGACTAGAGGGCCTTAAATAATCCCGGCTATTCAGTCAGCAAAGGCGTGCACAGCAGGTTACGAGCCTTTGCTGACAGCTTCCTGCCGCTGCATCGTACCCCTACTCAAGTTGATGTCTTGAAGCAATGCGTTAAGCAACGCTATAACTAACGTGCTCATTCCGCATATAGCGGAATGAATAAACAAAGGTCATTCCATGTATCAGTCAGTTCAGCCAACAACCACCCTCACCACCACCGGCACCTTCGGCGGCATGAGCGTATCTGTAGCAAACGACTGACAAACAGAACCTCAATCCCCGCCTAACTGGACGGGGAAATACCTCTCCGTTCACCGCCCTCTGAATGGAGAAAGAAAATGATTTCTGACAATGCTCTCTTAATTATCGACATGCAGCAGGGCCTCTTCCGGGGCCCGGTCTCACCCTGTTCCGCCGATGCCGTTCTGGCAAATATCCGTTTGTTAATAGCCAACGCGCGCCACGCTCAGGTACCCGTCTTTTTTGCCCGCCATGTTGGACCAGACGACTCGCCCTTTTCAGCGCAGGGGCCGTTGACGCAGCTGATACCCGAGCTGGACGTGAAGGAGCAGGATGTTGTTTTCACCAAGCGCCATCCCAGCTGTTTTCGGGATACCGAATTGCTGCGTGAACTTAATCAGAGAGGCATCAAACAGCTGGTCATTGCCGGGATGAAAACCGAATTTTGTGTCGACACCACCTGCCGGGCCGCGCCGGAGCTGGGCTTCAGGACGATATTGATTTCAGATGCGCATACCACAATGGATAACGCACATTTATCCGCCACTGACATCATTGCGCATCACAACAGCACGCTGGCCGGCCCGTTCGTGATGCTGTCGACTGCCGGCGACTGGCATTTTAATACGGTCAGTTGAGTTGGCGGGAGCGTCTCTCTCTATCCCGGCGTGCCTTTCCGCGCGTCGGGAAAAGTAGAGAAAATTACAGGGTAAAACCTCCATCACCCACCTGTGCCTGAGCGTACCATTTCATCAGCTCCGCACTACCGGGCGCGTTCTCAGCCGGTGACCATGGAGCGGTATCGTGCTCCGGAACAGGCTGATAGCCGCCGTGTTTCACCTCAAAAATGACGCCGCCTTTATCCAGCGACAGCACGGCATGCCAGGTACCGGCATCCATCTCCAGCACTTTGCAGTCTTCACCTAACACCACGCGCTGGGTCACGTTACCGCTGTCATCAAAATTCAACACCAGAAAGCGACCGCTCAGAGCCGTCAGCAGTTCAAACGTGTGCGGGTGGCGATGAGGGCGAACATAGGTACCTGGCTCCATCGCGATAGCCAGGCGTTGTACCGGGTCGCTCAGTTCGGGATGTAAATTGCGGTGCGCGCGTAAGCGAGGAGAATTGGCAGCCTGCTCGCTTTGTTGCTGCAGGTCACTGAACGTAATTTGTTTCATATACACCTTTGTGAATGTGGTCAGCTGGCGGCAACCCGATTGCCGCAGAACGTTATACCATTCTGAAAAGCCGATAAGCCACGGTATTTATGAAACAAAACGCTGCTAGCGTGTTGAAAACATCGCATCTGCCGCTCCGCGCGGACAGGTAATTTTAAGAGAGACAGGGATTTTTCAAACGCTGACTCAGACCATCCGTGGGTGTGATAAATCCATGCGGGATCTGGATAAGTTCTAGCCAGGCATACCATCCTCGTGCGCCCCCTTCGGTTTCAGGTCGTAAGTATAGTGTGATGAGTCCAAAACTGAGGTTGAGTAAAACTCACGTTGAAACGCACGTCATCGCACTGAAATTTAAACCCGTCGGGAACGTGTAGACTCGGTGAAAGCGATGCCAGAATTGAGAGTCGTATTTCAACTGGTCGTAAGATAAATTCAGCGTAAGTGTTACGTCATACAGGAGGGGATATGCCGCAAGCTTTACCGGGAATTGATGTTTTATTTGTCGCTGGGTTCGGGCCTATTTCACGGGACACAGCGTCCAGCGCCGCGTTTTATATCCATACACTCGGCCTTCCGCTTAAGCCGATGGAGGGGAACAGTGATTATCTGCTCGCAGAAGTGGGCCAGTTGAAAGGCGTGAAGCATTTCGCCGTCTGGCCGCTTACACAGGCGGCAATGTCCTGCTTTGGAGAAGAACAATGGCCCGCTGAGCACCCGATACCGCAAGGATGGGTTGAGTACGAGGTTCAGGACCTGGACTCGGCTACCCGTATTTTGACTGAAAAAGGCTATCGGTTGCTGGTGGCAAACCGCACAGAACCATGGGGGCAAACCGTCACCCGCCTGCTCAGCCCGGAGGGCTTGCTTACGGGATTAACGATTACGCCGTGGCTTCGGGAGGTATGACGCCCTTCACCAGGCCATTTACCAGCAGGGTAAAAACCTGAATCGCTTTTGGTAATGCCTGCTGCGGATCTTCGCTGGCGCCCACCCACTGGGCGGCATTCAGTGCGGCACCGTTTAACAGCCAGGCGGTGGCATCAACATCTACCGGTTCGATTAAGCCGCGTTCAATCAGGTCGGAAAGGCTCTTACGCGTAGCGCCGAGGCAGTTATTCTGGCTCGGCCATTTTCCCGGGTCCCCAAGAAAAGCCGGACCATCAAGCAGAACGATGCGACGGACTTCTTCATCCAGCGCCATTTCGATATAGGCTATCCCTTCTGCCAGAAGCTTTTGCTGGTCATCCTTCACATGTGCCGCTGCACTTTTGGCGCTTTGCGCCATTTCAGAATCAATCTGGGTAACGACAGCGGCAAGTAACCCCTTTTTATCGCCAAAATTATGATACAGGGCCCCGCGCGTCAGGCCCACGCTGGCAGTAAAATCATCCATCGAGGCTGCGGCAAACCCTTTTTCGGCAAAGGCTTTACGTGCAGCCGCAATCAATTTAGTGCGGGTTTCTTCCATCGTTTCGGCGCGGCGTTTGGCTGCCATAAGAACTCCTTGCAATCTACACCACGCAAGTCGTTTGACATACGCGGCGTATGTGTGATTAGGTTGACATACGCCGCGTATCTTAATTCATTTATTTATGCCGCGCATCCATTGTCCCTGTCCAAAGAAAGGATCCGTTATGAACCAACCGAAACCCGTTTTCCCTGCAAATCGCCACGCGCTGTATGAGCAGCACGGTTATTCTGCAGCGATCCGCTCTGGTGATTTACTGTTTGTTTCCGGACAGGTGGGTAGCCGGGAAGACGGTACACCCGAACCCGACTTTGCAACGCAGGTAGAGCGTGCCTTCGATAATCTCAAGGCCACGCTTGACGCTGCAGGATGTACGTTTGCCGATCTTGTTGATGTGACAACCTTTCATACCGATCCGGAGAATCAATTTCCAGCCATTATGCAGGTGAAACAAACGCTTTTCCCTAAGCCACCGTATCCGAACTGGACAGCCGTGGGCGTTACCTGGCTGGCGGGATTTGATTTTGAGATAAAGGTTATCGCCCGGATCCCTGAACATCAGGAATGAACACGTTGCACACAGGTATCAGAAGAACCGGTATCTGTGTGTAAAAGTGGAACCGGGGCGGACATAGTGAGTGTTAGCTCAGAGTGACGCTACCTTACAAAGGGCGGTTAGCATGTTACCCGCGCATATCGAAACCGGATTTTTGAAAATCTCTGTAGACTTCCGGGTTGTTGAATGCCGGGAATTTGGCTTTTTGGGCTGCTGATTTTATCGCTTCACAATAGGCTTTATTGCCGTTGCTGGTGGATATGTTTAAAGGCGTGCCATCCTGAGCAAATTCAATATGCAGCCTGCATTTTTTCCCTTTCCAGTTTTGCGGCTCATCCAGTTTGGCATTTATTGCCGCCCTGATTGCCCGCGCTTGCGCGCCCCACTCATCCTGATCGTCCCAGCGCCCTGAACTGCAACTGCCCGTTGCCGTGGTCTTATGGCATCCAGAAGGATGCAACGGCGCACATCCTGCGGCCATGTTCACCACAAATGCCACTATAACAATTTTCTTTATTGTTTCAGACACGATCACTTCTTGCCTCTCAGTCCATTTAAGCCTCAGAAATAGTGATCTATTTTTCTGTATTGACTGGACATGTTTCAACTACCAATTTTTCACACAACCCGATGCTTCCAATGAACCTTTTTATGGCGCAAGGATAATAACCTGCGATGTCGTCGTTCATCACGCACGCTAAATCACTACCAAAGCGCTCACCTCCCCAGTGCCTCAAGAATTGCATCCTCCATTTTCTCGGGCGTCGTCATCGGTGCAAAACGCTTGAGGGGTATCCCATCGCGTCCGATCAGGAACTTCGTGAAATTCCATTTGATCCGTCCTCCGAGCACGCCAGGCAATTCGTTTTTCAGAAAACGAAACACCGGGTGCGCTGCGCCACCGTTTACCTCAACTTTCTCGAACATGGGGAAACTTACGCCGTAGTTAATGTAACAAGTCTTCGAGATTTCATCGGCGCCGCCGGGCTCCTGCTTACCAAACTGGTTACAGGGAAAGCCAAGCACCACTAGCCCTTGACTGGCGTATTTCGTGTAGAGCGCTTCAAGGCCCGCGTATTGCGGCGTGAAGCCACACTGGCTGGCAGTATTCACGACCAAAACCACCTCACCCGCATAGTCGTCCATTGAGATAAGACGGCCATCCAGGCTGGTGGCGGTAATTTGATGAAAATTGGTCATACTGGCATCCTTAAAAGAGAAACGGTTCGGCGTGAAATCTGGTTAACCTTCAGGTTGAATCACTCGTGATGATGATCCCTCAGGAAAACGGTTAATACATCCTTAGGAGGGGCTATTCCCGTTTCTGAAAGCATCCAGCCCACCGCGCCGCGATGATATGAACCGTGAAAAAGGACATGATTGAGCATATCTCCTGCCTTCATTTCACCATACCCACCATCGACGAAACGAAATTTAACGATTTCAGAAAGATCAGACGTGTTCATTATTATACCGACGTGTTGAATATACCATTTAGTGCATTCAAACATCTTTGTCAGAAGCTCGTCTGCAGTCGGGGTATCTGCCGTATTTAACGCGGTGTATTGGTGCTTTTGTCCAGTAATCTTGGCTCTGAAAATCATATCAACGACATAAACATGGTTCATAAGCCTGAGCATCAGATGATGCTTATCAGCATTCGCTAACGTATCTACCTGTATAGAAAGATGTTGCGGATTGCAAGACACCTTAATGCCCAAGTAATGGATGATGATGGTACGATTTACAGTGACGAATCGCAGTGGGAGTATGATCCGTCAACTAACGCTTAACGTCTGCTGTTGGCTCGCAGAGGCCAGGCTAGCTGGTCTTCAGGTCTGCTTTGAGCGAATAGCGGAAGTTAGCATGTGTCTCAACTGCAGGAGAGTTGTACTAACAACGGCATGAGATAATTAACCGGGAGCAGGTCACAGATGCCCAAACGTCCTCTTCCTGCTGCTAAACAATCCTGTCATGCCTCCATTTCATATGGCCGCTATGAGCGAAGAGCGTACATTGGCCTTGGAGGATATCTGAACTATTCTCCGGAAATTATCTAATAAGCGAATGGTATGGATTACAGGCATGCTTGCAATTCCCGACAAACTATAAACAGCATGAAGTCGCGATTTTTTCTACTATTGGATAAAGTTTTCAACTTTTTGGTCGTTAATTATTTTTTAGATAGATTTTTTCAGGAGAAGAGCAATGGCATTTACCGTCGGTGAAAACTATGCGTTCAGGGACATACAGAAGCGTTATAAATTCCTGAAACCGGGCGAAAAGGGACTGTCGCAGGGCGGTTTTTTAAATCCCTCGCGTGGCAATTCCTCCACATTAATTCGCGCCATCTTTGCGCGCAGAGAGGTCAATGGACCTCTGGATAATCTATTGTTCGTTTCTGGCGATAATGAGTACCGAAACTACTTCACCCGTCTTGAGAAAGTGCAAAAGGAATGTAGCCCATTCCTCTATTTTAAAGAAAAGAATGGCGAGTGGTCTTATATGGGGCACAGTAAGGTGGATCGTTTACTGGAGCCCGACTCAAAAGAATTAACCCTCTTGCTTGATGAAATGGGTTGCACGCTGGAAACGGTTGATGAGGTGGATGGCAAACCATTGTGGCAGCTTACAGCATTTGGAGTGCAAGGTTTTATCAGACCGCGTAGACTGGAATTTATAGTGGTCTTAGAGCAGGATGCGTAGCTAACTGTCTTTGTCATCAAATATGTCTGTGGGGCGTTCAGTAACGTCATTTTCAGTATGCTATATCAAGAAGAAACATCACCGTTGTTCGTCGTTTGACGCGACATCACTATAACGAGATGTTCCGCAGACCAACGATGAATTGCTGAGGCCGGTACAGAGACACCTATCGCCAGTAAGATCGAAATAACATCTCGAAAAAAGTGATGCGTTATTATCTGGCTCTATACTAATTCGCCGCTATCGGCCTGACTTAGCCTTGCTCCGAGATTTCCTTCGTCATTTATAGAGGGTGATTTCAGAACAACGCGTCTTTATAGGGATGCCCTCACGTTTCTGAAGAAGAAATACTAAAGATCACAACGTATTAATTAACAGTGAGCAGGTCAGCATCATATAACATATGTTGAGCCCTTATAGTGAAATAGTAAAAGCCCCTTGCGAAGGGGCCTGATTAAGAAAAATTATAGAGAGCTTTTTTTAGCCCCATCGATCTCAGCCTGGCAAACATCATCATTTGTAAATGTATACTGAAGGTAAACATACCCCTGCGCAGAACTGTTCGCTCTTGCTTCAATAGAAATAGCACCAATGTTATTTTTCAGCGGCGTTTCCTGCGTTCCCTTCCAGGTAGCTGAAAGGAATCGTTCCTTTTTGTTAAGCCCCATCATCCAGTCCTGAGGTTCTTTCCAGATAGAACCTGACAGTAAAAGGTCTGTGGTTTCAGCCTTTCCATAAAGCGAGCTTAACGAGCTACTCAACTCTTCAAAGCGAGATTTCAAGGCAAGCCCATAACTATCAGTATCAATGTTTTTACCGACAGCTCTGATTTGGCATAAGCCTGCTTTAGGCGAGATCAACAAACCATACATTTCAAAATCAGCGTTGGACTTCGGTAACTTATCGGAAGTATAGAGATTTACGCTGTCAGGAAGTGGTTTTAGCTTTGCCCCGATCATATCTTCGATATTCTTTTGAGTCAGGCCAGCCTCGAGTCCGAACGGACCATCAGCTGGTGGCAGCAGAGGGGGCTGTTCATGTCTTGTTTCAGCGGTTGTGTCCTTCTTACTGCTGGCGGTTGCAACATTATCCTGAACCGGTGCAAGCTTAACTTCAGCAAGCCCATATTTAGCCGTGAGATATTTTTGCTGCAACATCGCCATGCTTTGCTCTTCAGTAGCAACCGTTGACAGTTTTAAGACCTGTATTAAACCACCACTGTACTGGCTGGCATCTGTTTTTGCTTCGTTTATTTTTACTGCCAGGTCCTCCATTTCAGCTTTAATAGAAGCAGCAAGTTCAGGGTCTGGCTTGACACCTGAAACAACGACGTCAATTTTGGCTCCTGACTCAATTGCATTTATACGCTGTTCTAAAAGAGCCTTATTCGTTCCTAAAACTTCCAATCTTGCGGTGATTAAATTCTTGATCAGTCCACCTGAAAATTGTTGATCAATATGTTTCGCTGCAGAGATTTCTCCCTCCGTTTGGGACAGCTCAGCCTTAAGTGCCGCCACTTCCTGCTTTTGCTCTGGAGTTAACTCTTTAGGCCCACACCCGGTTAACATCGTTATGCTTACTAATGTTGCAATCAATGTTTTTTTCATATCCCTGTCCCAGTGGAAAATATTCAGATTAATCCTATCAGAAAGTGAACTGCAACAGAATATTTGAATCGTCACAGGTATGAGAGACGACTCCGGAGTCGTTAAGTTGGCTTTAAGAAAGATGCCTATGAGTGCTCAGTATTAACCCTATGCGTTTAAAATCGAAGTAGTCATACCGGTTGTTGAACGCTGTCATTCCGTATCCAGCATTGCAACACGATCCCATATCCCCCTTACGCCGAATAAAGAAATACGGGCCAGACTCCTTAACTAACATAGGCAATCAGAAGCTCAGGCTGGGTTCCGCCAACTTCAGAAGGAGCTAACGAAGCAGATAATGATCCAATAAGCATCCGTTCGCCATAAATGTGTTGCTCCCGGCGGCCGATTGTGGCGTATGGCATAGTCAAAGGCGTTTCGGAACGTGGCTTTAAGCCAGCGAAATCACGGCTGCATCGCAGCTGACAGAACCTTGTACAAGTTATATGCACCGAGCGTCTCTGGGAAATCAGTCCGGAGGACATCGAAAATGCTTCGTCGTGAGGACAGGAATTGTTTTCTGTGTGCGGTCAGTCCAAACCGCATCCATTATGCAGATGCGGTTTAACACAATCAGAAGATCATAAAGTGCTGCGCAATTTGCCAACCGACAGAAAGCCCAACAATGCAACCCATCACCGTCAGTACAAAGCGATGACGAAATCGGGATTTGAGAAAATTCACCTGTAACTCAGCAATAGCATGATCAATGCCTGTTTGCCTATCAGCTTGTTGCGCCACAACAACGGATATTTCATGCTGGAGCGCATCACACTGGTTTACGGTTGATTTAACCGAATTAACTAAATCCATCCGGTTTCGCTCAAGCTCGCCGAGCAGTTGCTGATGAGACAACTGCTGTTCCTGCAACAAGGATTGCTGCATCTTCTCAACGAAACTCTTTTGAACAGCCTGATTGTCCACCATTGTCTGTTCGAGCATGCTATGCCGTCCTACCTGGTCATCAAGGCCACTTTGCAATTTTTGCGCAAGATCAGAAGAAAAGTTAGCAATACGCTGTTCAAGTTCTGCCAGCAAGGTGGCGTTTGCCTCGCCAATTTTGTTTTCCGCCTCTGTCACCCTTTTTACGCAGCCAATTAGCTGCTTAGCCTGATCTTGCGTTACCCCTTTTGCATCCATTAATCCCTGGTTGGCCTTATTAATCTCTTTTTGCTGTTCTTCCAGTAGCACCTGTTGTTTCAGGATTTGTTCATTTTGTTCAGCAAGGGAGCGTGTTTGGCCTTCCAGAATGTTTTGCTGATTCAATAAAATCTGTTGTTGCTCGTTCAGTAGCTTGGATAGCGCCGTATTGACAATCAATAACTGAGAAGATTTTTGCGTCAGGCGACCAATGGCTTTATTGAGATCAATCTGCGCATCCTGTAACAAATCGTCGCGATCATTCCACCAGTTAGTTATAAAGTTTCCGTCCCTCTGTTCCCTGCGCAGGCGGTCAAGATCCTTCGCGCTCTTCTGAACCGTTTGCTGCTCCTCCGTCATACTGCTAATCAATTCTTTAATGTTGCTGTCGCGAAAGACACGTTCCGGTAAATCTGCGGACGAAAACGCCTGGATAACCTGAAGTTCCTGCTTGTTTAACAAACTCATCTTACTGTTCTCAAATATTTTTTAGAAAGTCATCAATTTCGGCCTGGCTTTCATTAATAAACACAATTGCAGCAGTACTCCGCGCCACTTGCACAGCTGTCTCGGCAGTAGTTCTCTCAAGACATGCCAGTGTTGCTTTAGTCGAAATCGTTGCAGTAGCCAGGTTTTCCCCAATAGCTTGATACTGGGTTATAGCAGTCGCGTAATTTTCAATATTACCCAGCGAACGTTCTGAAAGTGTCACCAGCTCACTGGCAAACGCTTCACGACGTATACCGTCTGCGAGCATCTCATCCATGAATTTTTCGCTTAACGTAAAACGGGAGCGATCAAAAAACGTATCAATCTGATACGAGAGAAAGGCAGAAAGCAATCCGGTGGCAATGCCTATGAGAACTGGGGTTAACATATCTGCAAAAGGTTTCAGAAACGGTACAGTCGCCATAAACGTCGCGATGCTTTCGTTCAACAACATACCGACCGAAGTCACGATGACAGCAGTGAGCATTTTCAGTCCTTCCTGTAACGCTTGCTGTGCCGTCATATGTGCCGGTGGGAAGAAAATCATTTTAAATGCCCGGAAAAGTCCCAACAGCCCTTCCCGAATCATGGTCACGAAACGCTTTGCGGTAGAGAGAAAATTATTAAGCAAGAAGGTGAGTAAATTACTCATGAATCCACTCACTCCACCCTGGAACATTTGTCCCAGCGCATCGGGAATTTTTTTGGTCACGGAAGCAACTACGCGCATTAAGCGCTGTCGGACCTCCTCAAACAATGTTTTTCCCACTTCAACACCATGTTGAATAAGCACTTTGAACTCGTTAAACAAGCCATTTACCAGTTCAGTGAGCAATAGCCCAAGAGCTTGTCTGAGCCCCATCTGCAACGCTTGTTGGCCGCCTGTCTGCAACAACTCTGCGCTTTGTTTTTTCATTAGCGCCGAGTTAAGCGTTGTCGAAATATGGTCCTTAGATTGTTTCTTCGCTGCTGCTACTCGTTCTGGGTCCAGCTCAAATCTTTCACCATTTTTTTCTGCAAAAGTATCGAGTTCAGCAGCGCCTTTTGAACGGTTAATCGACTTATGTGTGGTTACCAGGTTTTCGTCGGAGTTGGCCATTTTGACGACTTTTTCAACGCCTTTCCCGGTTTCAAGAGCAAGATGCACTTTCTTATTTTTGGACAATGTATTTAGTGAAGTGACATGGTCGAGATCCATATCCGCCGCGTTGGTCGTTTTTCCCGTATAACCATCAATACCACCGGCCCGGAGTTTCACGCTTTTTTTTGTAAAATCTTTACTTTCATATTCTTTGCGCTGGTAATCCTCACGCGATTTCGCATGACTGGACATGTCTTTATCAGCGATGAAATCCGACTCTTCACGCTCGAAATTATGCATCGTCGTTACATTGCCGCCATTGCGATCCTCAAACATGGCCGTTGAAAGCCCAAAAGGCCCAATAATTTGTGACAACACTTGCTGCTGGCAATCGTGGAAGAGTTTTTGCAGGCGCTGTTGTTTTAAGTCTTCATATGTTAAATCCATTTACCCTCCTGGCTAATCGAATCAATTGCAAAAAAGCCTACATTTGCTCTACATACTGTCTGAGCCAATCACTGAAACTGTCCGCTTGTTTTCTACGCTCCCCATCATCATGCCAGAGCGTGATAATCTGCCCGCGAATCCCAGCGTCAGTCGGGGCAAGGTCAAGACAAAGATGATCGCCCGCTCCATTGTAAGTAAACGGGATCCAGGAGGGATTCCACCATTCCGAACGAATACCACTTTGCGGACACGACTCAGCTCCATCAAAATCGCCACCATCAAGTAAATCTTTCCAGACACGCCACTCCTGCAAAATGCGTGAAGTGGATAAGAATTCGCAATCATCAAATAATCCATGGCTCATACCACGCTGACCATTGTGAATTTTCATGAAGGCTACAAAATCGGCTGGCAAGATTACACTCAGGGCCTGCTCTAACGCGACGATTTCTTCATCTGTGGCCGGAGGTGCAAGATCTATTAATACCTCAGGGTCGCGGTCTTGCAGAATGACTTCCAGTTTTTCCCATAGTTGCTTCATTGTTTCTGTTCCTTTCAATCCATATGATTATTAACGGCAGTTTTCGCTGAGAATTGAGTAATATTTTATACGTATGACGGTCAGCTAATGAGTTAATCACAACCCGCTGTCAAACTGTGTCAGCCGTTCTCAGTTTTTTGCGGCAAGGCTCATTTGGCCCGCCAGAATCAAGAATGAGATATACCTCATGTGATTGCACGAAGGTCGCCGACGCGGTCGCTCCCAAATGCGCCGATAACCGAGGCGTCTGTGTTCAATTACCAGCTCTTGAATGCGTAGAGTCAGTCCGGTAGGGACAAACTCGTAACCCTACTGCAGCGACGTCGCGAAAGATCGGCCGCATCACACTTCATCATCTCGGCTTCTTGCTTCTGGCCTGTCAACGTAGTTTCGCCCAAGTACTAACTGAAGCGCTCACTTATCCAGCATGGCTTTGGCAAGCATCTTTATGAGTCGGGCGTTTCCGCTTCTGTCGACTTAAGTCACTTCATCTCAATGGCCTCCGTGCCCCAGATTTCTTGCAGCCGATATAGAGCGGGAAGTATAAAAATGTATGCTTGCGGAAGCGTTCACGGCTTCGGCTTCGGCTTCGGCTTCGTGGAGCATACTGATGCTCTTTTAGCAGGAAAGAAGCTTAGTCATAGGAATTGATACCCATCCTCGTTTATATCTGAATATATTAATCTACTTTATTAACTTCTCTGATTAACATTCCGCTTGAGGTCAAAGCATCAGATCCTTTAATTCCATTTCGGTGCGATTTCGGTAAAGCCGATTTAATGATAACTTTCTCAAATAAAGAATTGAATTCATTAAGTATTTCATCAAGTTTCAGATGCTGACGACAACGTAAAATAAAGGAGGTGGATTCATCAACTTCATTAAGTTCTGAAATAAAGTTCAAAAATTTCTCCACTATAGCGTTACCTTTATATTTAAATTCGTAGGATGAAATTTTCTTACCGATATTTTTTATGATGAACTCTACCGACCACTGTGCTCCCCTCTTATATTTATCAATAATTTCAGTAGCGATAAAATATAATCCAAGCCGTGTTCTAAGCTCCTCTTCAAGATCGAAATATTGAGATGGCAGAGCCACTATTAAGTTTTTTATCTGCGGCACAGTTTTCCATTCCCAGTCATCTTCTGTTCTCATCTCTGTCCCGAGCACATGGAATTGATCTAAACTTTCAACGATTTTCAGCAGCTTGCAAACGGCTTCATCAAGAATGATGTTTTTCCCTTCTTCGGTATACTCACCCGGGGGATCATAGGCAAGCACCTTCAAAGGACGGCCAGCATCAATGGACGTGTGCGTACATACATTGGTTTGCACCTGTTTTAAAGTCAAAGTAGGTGAAGCCCATGCCAGATGTGTTATAGCACCAAGCTGCAGTAAACCTTCCTGAATCCTTTTATTACGCCCAGCATCCGTGCCACCTTTACTTTCAAATATATGCCATTCTCCGGTATCAGACTCAATAAGATAGTCGGGTGATTTTTTAGTAGTGAAAGGGTTTGCTAATATAGAGGGATGCAACCCTTTAGTATAAATACTGGTATGCAACATAACATTGATTTTTTCACCCGCAGCAGCAAGCCAATGGTATGCAGCAATGAAACTACCTATACCACCTGCTATAAATGAGATTGCAACTTTTTCTGAAGGTTCTATTTTTGAATAAAACTCCTGCGTGAAATAAGCATCGTTTTTACCTACTTTGATACATGAAGCCACCATTAGTAATCTTTTAAGTAAGTAAGACGCCAGTTCAAGTGACTCGTTATGATTTAGAAGAAGATGAGATGACCACATTCCTGTACGACCATACCCACACTCAAGCGCGGCATGTACAATTTGTGGTAGGGGTAGTGCCGGGTAATGCGCTGAAAGATTTTTTTTTGCGCCACTTCCGAATGGGATTCTTGTCGTCTTCGTAAAAGAATTTTTTAAAAAACTAGCTGGTTTGCTTTTATCATAAATCTTTTTAGTTGGATCTTTTTTGTTAATAATCTGCTTAGGCCTTGGTTTTGCCCCGCGTATTTTAGGTACGTAATATTCAAATATATTACCTTTAATCAGTTTAGAAGGAGTTTTAGGCTTTGCCACAATCATATCCTTGTGAGAAGAGAAATCTCAAACCAGAGTTAATTAAAAATCCCAAGCAGATAAACTTCACCACGCTGCTCGAAACAATGACTACAGAGTAAACTTATTCTTATTCTAATCCACATATTATTTCAACTTTTGTGACTACTGAAATTAGTAGGTGCTTATTACGTTCTCATTGCAGGGCGGATTTTTTATGCTATGCGTTTTGCAGTGAGATTTTGGGGGGTGTCATACTCCACAGGGGAAACGTGAGAAGTACTATTTTTTCAGCATCACTACATTCTGCGCTATTATCATGCCCTTTTGCTACATGCGCTGTTGCATCTGTTCGGCAATAAACGCCATCGTACTGATGATCCCTTCAATCGACATTTGGCAGAACTCGCTTACGCTCATCATCACCAACCTTTCTACTTAAAAGCCCAACGCCTAACTGATAATGGACCTTCAACCCATTCGAAATACCAGAGCTTCAGATGTTGATAAACTGACTATATAACGCCATAACGATTCTGTATGGTACGAGATACAGAGAGGATGGAAAAATTCAGCAAAGTGCTAAATAAACGTCGGTTTCTGGTACCAAGCGGACGACAGTTCTCAAGCGCAAACATCAATGACATATCCCCTGCACAAGCTTTGCCCTTCCCTTGCCAACAATCAAACAGCTTGTACCGCAGATTTTGTCGGTAGACATGCGCATCGCCCAACCCTGATATATTGAGCCTAACGGGACGCCCAAGTTTCAGCATCTAAGTTCAGCGATCCTTCACACCGTTTACGATTTGATATGAAATGTCCGACGGAGAGGCTGGAAGCATTTCGGGCACAAATCAACGCTGCCGCAGAGACGAGCGAAGCTGTTTCAGCCGAGTCGGGAAGCGACAAAAAACTAGCTCCCGGGCTACCGACAGCGTCATAAAGGGTCTTTGCATCAGGATATCTGGCGAGGCACTGCTGGCGAACTGCGGCTACCTCGCCGTTTACCCGAACCAGGGCTGATGGAAAACACCACATTCTTTTAAACATATGATTCTGAAGCGTGATACGCCGTGTCGCTCAGCCGAGACCGATTAAATGTCTTCACTCAAATCGCTGTTCGCCTTTACGATCTTCCTGCTGTTCCCGATCCCGTTGACGCTCAATCATAAGCATTAAGCGCTCATGGATGTCTCTTGCAGCGTCTGAAATGTCAGCCCGCGGGTGGTGGATGAGTTCACCGAAAGCGTCAGCTCGTGCCTGCCATATGTTTGCAAGGCTGCCACTCCAGCTTGTGGGGCTCGTTAAGTCAGCAAAGGATTCAAGGGCCACGGAAGGGTCAGGTGTAGTCTCAAGGAACTTGACTGCATTTTTGTGTAAGACCGTCCAGCCTGAGTCATAGACACTTACCCAGAGTTCTACCCCCTGCGGTACAGATACCCACAGGCCCGCATCGTCACTACAATAGCGCCCCATGGAAAGCGGCAAACGTCTCACCATATTGGTTGACACGACGTCGTTAATGACTCTCGCCATGCTAAAAATGCACAAGAAGAATCCCACCGTAGCAACCAGGGCTGCCGCTAACATAAGCTAGTACGGTATGCCTGTTTTCGTGACAGACTGGTGAAGACCCCAGCCATGACCAGGCACGGTACCAGTCCAAACGATAACGCCCCTGAACTCCCCTCTACCACTGTGCCAAAATCTTTCGTACAGGGACTCGACATTGACGTGTTCACCTTCTTGTTGCCCTAAATCTGGCTAAGCCAGCCTGTCATACATCCATTTGATATAAGCCGCTGTGAGCGAGAACCTGACGGCTTTCTTCTGATTAGTGAAGCGTCACATTTAGCTCAAACAACCGCTCATGCAAGTCGTTTTTTTGCCGATATAACATAGATGTGTATGTATGCAGGGTGAAAACAGGGCCTTTGCTTTCACCTGGCTACCCATTTACAGCTTTGCGGACTATCACAAGATAAATCGAAGCTGTCGATGCAGCGGGATCAAAACAATCCTGATAAGGAGTGATTAAGTGGCAGTTGTACAAATTGCGTGGGACTGGCTGCACTGGAACTGCCGTCAGAGCTGGAAAAATGTCCTTCCAGTATTCCAAAGCTGTGACGTAAGTCAGGAAGACCTGAAACGGCGGTTTTATGCACTCAGGCTTAATGGTCTGTTCGCTATTAAGTACCCATGCGGCATTTCTCCCTCGTTTTACCTCAGCGAAGGAAATTAAATATATTTTTTTACTGTGATAAAGACATGGTTTTTATTAAATAGGGAATAATGATGATTAGAATTTTAGGGCTTATATTTGTGTTACTTACGGCGGGCTGTTCAACGCCCGGGAAGCCGGCTTTTTATTATACCTGGACACAGTACAAAACCGGTGTTGAAGTGATGCTGGTCAATGAACCGCAGTACAAAGATGGTTTTGATGGAATTCTTCGCCTTGACGATAAAGGCGAATATGCAGTAATGGCTATATACTACGGTGGGGATATGTCGAGTCACTTCGGATATGTTACGAAGGACAGCCTCGAAAGCTGGATAACCATGTACACTGGCTTTTTAAAATGGGATCCGCAAAATCCTGCGCAGCCGGCAAAATTCACTATTCCGGATAATCTCTCGTGGACCCATAAAGACTACGATGTTGAGTATCGATTTTTGAACGGTAAAAAGCTATTTGTTATCAATAAGCACAGTACTGGAAACTGGTTTGTTGACTTCTCAGAACTCTCCATGGATGAAGCCAATGTCGCAAAGCTGACTGATGTCTATATCGATCTGAGGCAGAAGCTGAAATAGAAGGTCAACAGCTCCTCAGCCAGGCCTCATTTGGAGCTTTTCCGTGACTGGCAGAGGTAATCTAATCGTCTGCATTGTACCTTTCCGGTGAATGCAATGCAGACTTTGCAATACGCGCTTTTGGCACGAAACGGACTTTTGCAGGCCGATGTCCGCTATGAGCGAGAAGCGGACGTTCGAGTGGTCTAGCAAGCAGGTGGGGGTTTTGCTAACGTGGTTGCGTATCAATAACAAGGGGCAGGTCACATTGGGCTACAGTGAATACCAAAAGTGGTTTGTTTAATTAAGCGGGATAATTACAGCATCGGTGGGTTTATACTTATCGTTGGGAGAAGATCCTAGTGATTGGTGCCCCTCTCTTCAGCATAATACCTTGCTATAAAAAGAACAGATCAAGAAGCTGGCAAAAGCTGGAATGATTACTTGTTGAGACACATTATCCTGTAAGGAAACACAGCATGTTTAAAGAACTTATAGAGCAGAGCCTAAACGAGGCAAAAGCCGCCAGAGCTGCGCTGAACAAGGTTAACGGTGTAGTTGTCGGAAAGATGCATAATCCTGATCAGGGGTTGTATCTCGCTAACTATGCAAATTTGCTAATGAACAGGCAGATAGATATCTTTGATGATGCGCTTCTCCTCCTCGAAAACGAACGATACCAAACCGCTTGTGTCGTTAGCCGGGGGATGATTGAAACACATGCTTTCTCACGACTCTTAAACAAGAAAGTGGAGAAGATCCTGACGAACCAAAGCGGCCGCGAAAGTGTAGATAAAGCTCTCGATGTCATCCTGGGCTTTACGAACAGTTCCCGATTTAAAAAGTCAGAGCAAGAAAAGATTCAGAAAGGAGTATTTGACCCTAACGACTACATGTTTACTGAAGAGACTAAGCATCGTTTTGAAAACCTACTTGCTGTCAGTCAGCATGTGATGAATGCTTTACGCGATCTCTATGAAGATGAGATGAAACAGACTAAGGGGAGAGAAAGCGATTTTGAACTGACGTATGACATACTTAGCGAATATGTTCATCCTTCACAAACGAGCATCTACCAATACTACACACCTGAAACCCACTTAGTTCCTACTTCAGTTGGTAATATCCATGCTTATGAGTCTGCTCAGATACAGTGCGCGAGAGCGCTACACTTCATATTAGATGCGAAGAATCAACATTATTGGTCTTCACAGTTAGCAGATGAGATGACTAAACGTGGTAAACAGTAAAAACTCAGCCCCTGTAGAGGGGCTTTTTATTTGACAATCTTTTAATTTCTTCTTTATATACTGCAAATGACATGCGCCCCATAGAACAATTTATATTGATGTTAGCAATGCCCGCTTCTGGCACAAAGCGGACCTCCCCCCTACACCGCCGACTTCGGCCTTAAATTCTCATCAAACGTCAGTCGCTTCCGGTCAGGCTCAACCTCGCGCAGCGGCTCGACCTGGTGCATCGTCAGCTTGCAGCGCTCTACCAGCACCTGATACTCCCGCGTGCCCTGCTGCTTCCAGGCCAGTTCCTGCTCACTCAGCTCGCGGATCGCTTTGGCCGGACTGCCGATAATCAAATGGTTAGCGGGCATCTCCGCTTTCGCCTTCACGAACGCCGCCGCTCCGACGATGCTGTTTTCACCGATGACCGCCCCATCCATTACCACCGCGTTCATGCCCACCAGCGCGTTACGGCGGATCACGCACCCGTGGAGAATGGCACTGTGGCCGATATGCCCGTCCTCCTCCACCACCGTGTCCTGCTCCGGGAAGCCGTGCATGACGCAGTTATCCTGAATGTTGGCGCCATCTTTCACCACAATGCGGCCAAAATCACCGCGCAGGCTGGCGTTAGGGCCGACATAAACGCCTTTACCCAGAATCACGTCCCCAATCAGCACCGCCGTTGGGTGGACGTAGCTCTCGTCAGGCACCACCGGCGTCAGACCGTCAATTTGATAAACAGGCATCTTCACTCCTTATGCGCTTGAAAGACCACCAAAGCGTTGATAGTAGAGCGTGCCGGGCACGGGCAGTTCGCCGACGGAGGTTTCCCCCTTCTCGCTGACAAACGCCAGCGCCCCCGGTGCAACACGCTGATAGATATTGATGCAGAGCTGTCGGGCGCTTTGTCCCGCCCAGTGCGCAGGCAGTAACTCCTCCGGCAACAGCGGGTCTTTTAGCACCACACGACGATAAAAGTGAATCAGCAGCAGCTGGATCTGGAAGCACCGTTCCGGCGTAAGCTCCTCCGGCGCGGCCTCTTTTAACAGCGGCAGAAGCGGCCGGAACGAAGTAATAAACGACTCATACATCGCGTTTTGCTCGGTTAGCTGCCAGCACTCTTCTACCCGTGAACGCAGCGCCGCGCGGGAGAGCGCCAGCGGCGAGTGGGCTTCAAAGAAAATGACGTTCTCCGCCACGCCAGCATCGTGAAGCAGAGATTGTACATCCGCCAGATGCTGCGACGGCGAGGCCATCAGGCTCGGCGCCAGCGTGCCAAACCCCTGCCAAATCAGCTGCTTTTTGACGTCGGCAAGGGTGGTTTTGTCCAGCCCTTCGGAGAGCAGTAACAGCCATTTTCCGTCCCAGGCGGGCAGTTCGGCGCGGTAAATCTTATTCTCCGCGCGACGGGTCAGGCGCAGCCCTTTATCGCTCAGGCGGTAAAAGCTGCGACGCCCGATGCGCGAGACGTCCAGCCAGCCCTCTTTGTTGAGGCGAAACAGCGCGGTGCGCACGAAGCGCTCGCCAAACCCCATGCCTTCCAGTAAGGCGGCGAGGCTGCCAAGCCAAATCTCGCCGCCGCGATGTGAAAGCGCGTCACCGTATAATGAGGAGATAAGCGACGTTCCGCTAACGGGAACCGAGCTAACCGCGTGCTGGATAAAGGCATCGAGTTTATTCATGTGATTCATTCTGTTGTTATTTTTGGTCTGGATGAATCATAGCATATTCCCCTCACCCTAACCCTCTCCCAAGGGGAGAGGGCTGACTTGTGGGAAACTCAACCGTTGGCCGCGACTTTACGCAAATCAAACACCCGACAGGCCTTGCCCTCTGAACGCGGGATGCTGCCGCAGTTGACTATCATCACATCGGTGGAAATCCCCACCATCGATTTAATGCGATGACGCAGCTGGTGGCACACCTGGCAACGCTGCTCGTGGGTCAGCGTTAAGCTGCTCTCTTTCAGCTCCACCTTCACGGAAAGTGAATCAAGATGTCCGCGACGGTTCACCTCCAGCTGGTAGTGGGGTGAGAGATGTTCAAACTTCACAATCTCCTCTTCCAGCTGTGACGGGAAGACGTTGACGCCGCGGATGATCAGCATATCGTCGCTGCGACCGCTGATCCGGTCCATGCGGCGCATGGTACGGGCGGTGCCGGGCAGCAGACGCGTCAGGTCGCGGGTGCGGTAGCGGATCACCGGCAGCGCCTCTTTAGTGAGCGTGGTGAACAGCAGTTCGCCCTGCTCGCCGTCGTTCAGCGGCGTGCCGTCGTTCGGGTTGACGATCTCCGGATAGAAATGATCTTCCCAGATGGTCGGACCGTCGGCGGTTTCAATACACTCCATCGCCACACCCGGCCCCATCACTTCGGAGAGGCCGTAAATGTCCAGCGCCGTAATCCCCAGGCGTTTTTCGATTTCACGGCGCATGGCCTGTGTCCACGGCTCGGCGCCGAATACCCCCACGCGCAGGGAACAGGTGCTGGCATCGCCGCCCATCTGACGTTCCAGCTCCTCAATCAGGTTGAGGCAATAGGATGGCGTCACCATGATCATGTCCGGCTGGAAATCACGGATCAGCTGCGCCTGTTTCTCCGTCTGGCCGCCGGACATCGGGATCACCGTCGCCCCTAAGCGCTCGGCACCGTAATGTGCGCCCAGCCCGCCGGTAAACAGACCATAGCCATACGCCACGTGAATTTTGTCCTTCGCACTACCGCCCGCGGCGCGCAGGGAACGGGCCACCAGGTTGGCCCAGTTGTCAATGTCGCCCTGCGTGTAGCCGACAACGGTCGGTTTGCCGGTGGTACCGGACGATGCGTGAATGCGCACCACCTGCTCCATCGGCACGGCAAACGTATCAAACGGATAGTTATCCCGCAGGTCCTGCTTGGTGGTGCACGGGAATTTGCGGATATCCGCCAGCTCGTTGAAATCGTCAGGGTGAACGCCCGCGGCGTCAAACTTGCGTTTGTACATCGGCACGTTGTTGTAGGCGTGATGCAGCGTCCATTTCAGACGCTCAGTCTGCAGCGCCTGTAACTCGTCAAGGGAGGCTGTTTCAATCGGATCAAGCTTTGTTGTATTTGTCATTGTAGGGTGCTCACAGTGAAATTTGATCAAACACGCTCAAGGATCATGGCAATGCCCTGACCCACACCGATGCACATCGTACAGAGCGCGTAGCGCCCGTTGCGTCGATGCAATTCATTACTCGCGGCCAGCGCCAGTCTGGCCCCGCTCATTCCCAGCGGATGGCCCAGCGCAATCGCGCCGCCGTTCGGGTTAACGTGCGCGGCATCATCCGGCAAACCCAGCTGACGCAGGACGCCCAGCGCCTGCGCGGCGAAGGCTTCGTTGAGTTCGATGACGTCCATATCGTTGATGCTGAGACCGGCACGCTCCAGCACCCGGCGGGTGGCAGGCACCGGTCCGAGCCCCATTAAACGTGGCTCCACGCCTGCCGTTGCCATCGCCACGATCCGCGTGCGGGGGATTAATCCCTGCGCCAGCGCCATTTTCTCGCTGGCGATGATTAACGCCGCCGCACCGTCGTTGACGCCGGACGCATTCCCCGCCGTCACCACCCCGTTCTTACGGAACGGCGTTTTCAGCCCGGAAAGCTGTTCGAGCGTGGTCTCTGCGCGCGGATGTTCATCCACGCTGAATTCGGTGACCGTCCCTTTTTTACCCGGTACCCGTACCGGCACGATTTCCTGCGCCAGAATGCCGTTCTGTTGCGCCAGAGCGGTTCGTTGCTGGCTGCGCAGCGCGAACGCGTCCTGATCGGCACGGCTGACATTTAACAATTCAGCTACATTCTCTGCCGTTTCCGGCATACTGTCAGTTCCGAATTGCTGATGCATGAGCGGATTCACAAATCGCCAGCCGATGGTGGTATCAAAGATCTCCGCCTGGCGCTGAAACGCGGCGGTGGCTTTCCCCATCACAAACGGTGCGCGGGACATGGACTCGACGCCGCCCGCCATCAGCAGGTCGCCATCACCTGCTTTAATAGCGCGAGCAGCGAAGCCTATTGCGTCCAGACCCGAGCCGCACAGGCGGTTAATGGTGGTTCCGGATACCGTCTGCGGCAATCCGGCCAGCAGCGCCGACATTCGCGCCACGTTGCGGTTATCTTCCCCCGCCTGGTTGGCGCACCCGAAAATCACATCATCAATCCGTTCCAGGTCGAGCTGCGGGTAGCGGTCCAGCAGCGCACGCAGCGGTACGGCACCGAGATCGTCCGTTCGCACGGCAGAAAGCGCGCCGGCGTAGCGCCCCACTGGCGTTCGAACGCCATCACAAATAAATGCGTCACGCATCAGGCCTCTCCTGTGACAGTGCCGCCGATGCGGTGTGATTTTCCGCGGAACAGGGCGACGGTTTTCTGTTGCTGGTTCTGAATTTCAATGTCGTACACGCCGGTCAGTTTGCCCTGATGCATCACCCGCGCGGTGGCGGTGAGCTTATCTCCGGCAAAGCCCGGACGCAGAAAATCGATCGAGCAGCCGGAGGCCACCGCCGCCAGCCCCTGGCTGTTGCAGGCGTAGGCAAAGGCGGTGTCTGCCAGCGAAAAAAGTTGGCCGCCGTGACAGGTTTTGTGGCCGTTGAGCATCTGCGGGGTGATGGTCATGGTCACCACCGCGTAGCCCTCGTCCATATCGACAATGTCCATCCCCATCGCCTGCGCGCAGGCGTCCTTTTCGTACATCGTGCGGGCGTTATGCCAGGCGTTATGACTCATAGCTACTCTCCAGAAGCGCCCGCTGGCGCAGCAGTGAACAGGGGCGATAACGTTCTTCGCCGTAATGTCGTTGCAGGTTCTCCAGCAGGGTCAGCAGGCGCTGCCAGCCCAGACGCTCGCCCCACGCGATCGGGCCGCTCGGGTAGTTCACGCCCAGACGCATGGCGGTGTCGATATCCTTCTCGCTGGCGACCCCCTTTTGCAGGGCATCCAGCGCTTCGTTAGCAATCATTGCCAGCGTGCGCCAGACCAGCAGACCGGGATAATCGGCAATTTGCACCACCCGGTGCCCCTGCTGTTGCAGGTAGCGGATGGCTTTTTGCGTCGCGGTGTGCGGGTTGCTGGCGGCCGCCGCAATCACCGCCACGTCACGCTCAATACGGTCCATCACCACTACCGGGCCGTTGAGGCGCAGCGCCAGTGCCTGAGCGGTTTCCCCCTGCGTTTCAACCAGATACACATCATCAATTTCTGTGACACCGTCACGTCTTTTTTCCACGCGCATCGGGCTGTAGCTGTCATTTACGGTCTCAACCCACTGCACGACGGGTTTCTCCCCCTGCCAGTCGTAAACCCCTTTTCCGCTCTTTTTACCCAGCCTTCCGGCCAGCACCAGCTCCTGCTGCACCAGCGAAGGCAGGAAACGACGCTCCTGCCAGAAGGCGTTAAACACCGAGCAGGTCACCGCAAAGTTGACGTCCTGACCAATCAGGTCGGTCAGCTCCAGCGGCCCCATCGGAAAACCGCCGCCCTCGCGCAGCGCAGCGTCAATCACCTCCGGTGGGGCGACCTGCTCTTCAAGCGCACGCCAGGCTTCGGAATAAAACGGGCGCGCGACGCGGTTGACGATGAACCCAGGCGTTGACTGGCAGCGAACGGGTTGTTTACCCCAGTTCAGCGCCAGTTCACACAGCGCGTCTGCCACTTCCGCAGAGGTCGCCAGCCCGCTGACCACCTCCACCAGCTTCATCACCGGCGCGGGGTTAAAGAAGTGCAGCCCCGCCACGCGCTCCGGATGATTCACGTCTGCCGCAATCGCCGTGACGGAAATGGACGATGTGTTGCTGGTCAGCAGCGTCTGGGGCGGACAGATCTCCGCCAGCTGCGCAAACAACGCCTTTTTCACCTCCAGCCGTTCGGAGGCCGCTTCAATCACCAGTTCGGCCGCGGAAAGCGCGGTGATATCCGTCACCGGAAGCAGTCGGGCCAGGATCTGGGCGCTGGCATCGGCGGAGAGCTTTCCGCGCGTTACCCGGGAAGCCAGACGCTGGCGAATCCCGTCGATGGCGCGTGAAATCGCATCTTCGGCGATGTCATAAAGCAGAACCTGATGGCCGTGGCTGGCGGCAACTTCGGCAATGCCCGCGCCCATCGTGCCGCTGCCAATCACGGCGACCGTGCGTATGTTCAGCATCTTATTTCCCCGTAAAGTTCGGCGTGCGCTTCGCCAGGAAAGCGCTGACGCCTTCGCGGTAGTCGTCGCTGCGACCGGCCAGACGTTGATAGTCGCGCTCCAGGTCAAGCTGGGCATCCAGGGTGTTGGTTTCCGCGGCGTTAATGGCCTGCTTGATCAGCCCCAGCCCAAAGGTTGGCTGAGACGCAAAGTGCAGCGCCATCTGCTGCGCGGTAGTGGAGAGCTGGTCGTCATCCACCACCTGCCAGATCATTCCCCACGCCTGCGCCTGTTCGGCGCTGAGTTTATCGCCGAGCAGCGCCAGTCCCATGGCGCGGGCACGTCCGGCCACGCGTGGCAGCAGCCAGGTGCCGCCGCAGTCCGGCACTAAGCCGAGCTTGCTGAAGGCCATCACAAAGTTGGCAGAACGGGCGGCAATCACCATGTCGCAGCCGAGCGCCAGCGTGGCGCCCGCGCCGGCCGCTACGCCGTTGACTGCACAAATGACCGGCTTCGGCAGTTTTGCCAGGCGGCGTACCAGGGGGTTATAGAAGGTTTCAACCGACATCCCCAGGTCCGGTGCCGGGCCGTTGGGGTCGACGTTGCGGTCGTTCAAATCCTGCCCGGCGCAAAAACCGCGCCCTGCGCCGGTGATCAGCAGGCAGCGGATGGTGTCATCGCGCTCGGCCTGTTTCAGGCATTCTGCAAGCTGCTGATGCATCACGTCATTAAAGCTGTTCAGACGCTCCGGACGGTTCAGCGTAATGGTCATTACGCCCTGTTCTACTTGACTGAGAATACATTCCACAATTAGCGTCCTTTAAAGTCGGGGGTGCGTTTTTGCAAGAAAGCGTCGATACCTTCCCGGCGGTCTTCGGTGGCAGAGAGCAGCGTAAAAAGCTGACGCTCCTGCATCAGGCCAGCCTGCAGAGGCACCTCCTGAGACTGACGAAGCGCCTGTTTCGCCGCCTGCAGCGCCAGCGGGGAATGGCGCGCCATCACTGCCGCCTGCTTCAGGGCATACTCCAGCGTCAGGGATGCCGGGAAGACATCGCTGACCAGCCCGGTGCTCATCGCCTGCTGCGCAGTAATGCTCTCTCCGGTCAGCACCATTTTGCTGGCAAGGGATTTACCGACGCTGCGGATCAGTCGCTGGGTACCGCCCGCCCCCGGCATAATGCCGAGGGTGATTTCCGGCAGGCCAAATCGTGCGTTATCCCCGGCAATCACCACGTCGCACAGCAGCGCAAGTTCACATCCGGCGCCCAGCGCGAAACCGTTGACGGCGGCGATCAGCGGTTTGTTAAACGCGTTAATGCGCGCCCACAGTTGCGGGCGGATATCGTTCAGGGTGGCTGGCAGGTCTTTCTCTGCCATTTCGTTGAGATCGGCCCCGGCGGCAAAGCAGCGTTCGTTGCCGTAGATCACACAGGCCGAGATGTCGGCATCAACCGCAGCGCTTTCCAGCGCGTCGGCTAATTGCGTCAACAGGGCGTTATTCAGGGCATTACGCGCCGCCGGACGGTTCAGCGTCAGCTGCAGCACGCGGCCATGACGGGTAACAGTCAGTTCGCTCATGCCATCCCCTTTGCGTCAAAGTCGACGATCACGTCGGCGGTGAGCGGCAGTGACTGACAGCTCAGCACATACCCGGCGGCCAGCTCGTCCGGCTCCAGACTGTAGTTGGTCGCCATGTCCACCTTCCCGCGCAGCACTTTGCATTTACAGGTCGCGCACACGCCGCCTTTACAGGCATAAGGCAGGTCCGCCCCCTGACGCAGGGCAGCATCGAGGATGCTTTCGTCGTCTGCCGTCAGGGTAATTTCGCGGTCGCGCCCGTCCTGTCGCACGGTCACTTTCTGTCCTTCCGCCTGCACGTTTACCGTGCGTTTCACGGCGGTCCCCGGCGTATTAAAGCGCTCAAGGTGAATGGATTTTTCCGACATCCCCAGCGCCTTCAGCGCGGCTTCGGCCTCGTCCATCATCGACGAGGGGCCGCAGATAAACGCGTCGTCGTACTGACGGAAGTTGATCAGGATTTTCGCCAGCGCCTGCAGCTTTTCCCCGTCGATGCGGCCATACAGCAGATCGCTGTCCAGCCGCTCCTGGCTGAAGATGGAGACCAGCTGCAGCCGCTGCGGATATTTATCTTTCAGGTCCGCCAGCGCCTGGCGGAACATCATGCTCTGGCTGCTGCGGTTGCCGTAAATCAGAGTGAAATGGCTGTTCGGTTCGGTGGCCAGCGTGGCGGAGAGGATCGCCAGCATCGGGGTGATGCCGGAGCCTGCGGCTATCGCCAGGTAGTGGCCTTCACGTTCGGCCTGCGGCTGATAGCCAAATTGCCCCTGCGGAACCATCACCTCCAGCGCCATGCCTGCTTTGATCTCATCCCGGGCATAGCGGGAAAAACGCCCGCCTTCGATGGCTTTGACCGCCACGCTGATCTCACCCGGCGCGGTAATCCGGCAGATAGAGTAACAGCGGCGCAGCTCGTCCCCGCCCAGCTTCGTTTTCAGCGTCAGGTGCTGTCCGGGGCGAAAGCGGTAGGCTTCCTGCAGCGCCTGCGGCACCGCAAACGTGATGGTCACCGCGTCGCGGGTTTCGGGTTCCACTTTTGCCACTGTTAATGAATGAAACGTTGTCATGGCAGCCTCAAATGCATTTGAAATAGTCGAAGGGTTCGCGGCAGGTGTTGCAGCGGTAAAGCGCTTTGCAGGCCGTCGAACCAAATTCACTGATTAGCGCGGTGTCGGTACTGGCGCAGCGCGGGCAGCTCACCTCCAAAGGTGCGTGCGCGTGGCAGCTATGCCCCACGGGCGGGCTGATGCCGTAAGCCCGCAGGCGTTCGCGCGCGTCGGCGGTCATCCAGTCGGTGGTCCAGGCAGGGTCAAGCTGGAGCACAATGTGCACCGGGGTAAAGCCATGCGCGGTCATCACGTCGCGGATCGCCCCCAGCAGGTGTTCCGTTGCCGGGCAGCCCGAATAGGTTGGCGTGAAGCCAATCACCCAGCCTTCCCCCTGTGCCTTGACGCTGCGCACCATGCCTAAGTCGGTGATGGTTAATACCGGCACTTCCGGGTCCGGGATCTGGCTTAACAGCGACCAGATCTGCGGGATTTGCGCCGGTGCGATGTCGACGAGACGTTGCATAGCGTTCTCCTTTACCACTGCTGACCGGGATACGCGCGCTGGAGATACTGCATTTCTGCCAGCATCGGCCCCAGATGTTCGGTATGCAGTCCCTTCTTACCCCCGGTGCGGTACGCCACCTCGTCGGGTACGCTCAGGCTGGCTTCTTTAAGACCGGCATACACTTCGCTTTCCCACGGCTGGCGCAGGGTGCGTGGGTCCACCGCCACGCCGGAATCTATCAGCGCCAGCTCAACGTCATCGGCGTCAAACAGCTCTGCCGTAAAGCGCCACAGATTATCGATGGCCTGCTGCATTTTTTGTGCGGACGTTTCGGTCCCGTCGCCCAGGCGTACCAGCCAGCCGCGGCTAAAGCGCAGGTGGTAGCGCGCCTCTTTGATCGCTTTGGCGGCGATGGCGGCAAGCTGGCCGTCAGTGCTGCGGGTCAGGCGCTCATACAGCGCCACGTTCCAGGCATCCATCAGGTACTGACGGGCAATCGTGTCGGCGAAATTGCCGTTGGGTTGCTCCACCAGCAGGACATTGCGGAACTGGCGCTCGTCGCGCCCAAACGCCAGGGTATCTTCGTCGCCCTCACCTTCACATTCAGCGGCGTAGGCCAGGAAATTGCGCGCCTGGCCCAGCAGATCAAGACCGATATTGGCCAGCGCGAGATCGATCTCCAGCTCCGGCGCGTGGCCGCACCAGGCACCCAGACGCTGGGAGAGCACCAGACCGCTGTCGCCCAGACGCAGGGCATAGGCTGTGACTGTTTTCATCCTTCGCCTCACATGTGCTCGATGCCATCGGGGATGGTGTAGAACGTCGGATGGCGGTAAACCTTGCTTTCCGCCGGATCGAAAAATTCGCCGCTCTCTTCCGGCTGGGAGGCAATAATTTCGCTCGCCTTCACCACCCAGATAGAACATCCTTCACTGCGACGGGTGTAAGCATCGCGCGCATTTTCCAGCGCCATGCGATCGTCGGCGGCATGCAGGCTGCCCACGTGACGGTGGGACAACCCTTGTTTGCTGCGTACGAACACTTCGTACAGCGGCCAGTAGACATTGCTCATGATTATTTCCTCTTATGCGGCCTGACGGGCGCGTTGTTTTTCTGCGTGGGCCAGGGCGGCTTCCCGCACCCACGCCCCGTCTTCCCAGGCTTTACGTTTCGCGGCCAGCCGTTCGTGGTTGCAGATGCCGCGCCCGTTAATCACCTCTTCAAATTCCTGCCAGTCGATTTCGCCGAAGCGGTAGTGACCGCTCTCTTCATCAAAACGCAGGTCGGGATCCGGCACCGTCATCCCCAGCATCGCCACCTGCGGCACCGTGTTGTCGACAAAACGCTGACGCAGCTCGTCGTTTCCGAAGCGTTTGATTTTCCAGGCCAGGCTGCGGGCGCTGTTTGGCGAGTTATCGTCGTTCGGCCCGAACATCATCAGCGCAGGCCACCAGAAGCGATTGATGGCGTCCTGCAGCATCTGGCGCTGCGCGTCACTTCCCTGGGCCAGCGCCATGCAGGCTTCAAAGCCCTGACGCTGGTGGAAGCTCTCTTCTTTGCAGATTTTCACCATCGCCCGGGCATACGGACCGTAAGAGGTGCGGCACAGCGCCACCTGATTGACGATGGCAGCCCCGTCCACCAGCCAGCCGATGACACCGATGTCGGCCCAGCTCAGGGTGGGATAGTTAAAAATGGAGGAGTACTTCATCTTGCCGTCGAGCATCTTCTGGTAGATGTCTTCCCGTGCGCAGCCCAGCGTTTCTGCCGCGCTGTAGAGGTAAAGTCCGTGTCCGGCTTCATCCTGTACTTTCGCCAGCAGAATCGCTTTTCGGCGCAGCGTGGGTGCGCGGGTGATCCAGTTACCTTCCGGCAGCATGCCGACGATTTCGGAATGCGCATGCTGACCAATCTGGCGGATCAACGTTTTACGGTAGGCGTCAGGCATCCAGTCCTGAGGCTCAATCGCCGTCTCCTGCGCTATGCGCTGCTCAAACCGTTGTTCTTGCGTCACGTCATCACCTTTATGATTCGTTAGTTTGCAAATTAAAGCGAAATGATGAATCACTTTTTTTTAAAAGTTACACAAAGGTTAAATATAACCCCAAGAATTGTTTCCTTGTTTTGTGATGGTGCTCGCAAGGCTTTTGCTACTGCCCTTGCAGAAAGCGGTCTGACGGACTGCAATTCATCAGGCCAGATCACAGCATTAACAATTCATTAAAATCTCAGCTTGCTTTTTATGATTCATAATTAAACTATTAATGGTGAAATTACGTAACATTTGGAGATAAGCGATGCAGCAGTTAGCCAGCTTCTTGTCCGGTACCTGGCAGTCTGGCCGGGGCCGTGAACGCGCCATTCATCACGCCATCAGCGGCGAAGCATTGTGGGAAGTCACTAGCGAAGGGCTGGATATGGCGGCCGCTCGTCGCTATGCGATTGAGCGCGGTGGCGAAGCGCTTCATAAGATGACCTTTATTGAACGTGCAGCCATGCTGAAAGCGGTAGCGAAACACCTGCTTAGCGAAAAAGAGACGTTCTATGCCCTCTCCGCCCAGACCGGGGCGACGAAAGCGGACAGCTGGGTGGATATTGAAGGCGGGATCGGCACCCTCTTTACTTACGCAAGCCTGGGCAGCCGGGAGCTGCCGGATGACACGCTGTGGCCGGAAGATGAGTTGATCCCGCTGTCAAAAGAAGGCGGTTTTGCCGCTCGCCACGTTCTGACCTCGAAATCCGGCGTGGCGGTACATATCAACGCCTTTAACTTCCCTTGCTGGGGGATGCTGGAAAAGCTGGCGCCGACCTGGCTTGCCGGGATGCCCGCCATCATTAAACCGGCCACCGCCACCGCGCAGGTGACACAGGCGATGGTGAAATCTATCGTGGACAGCGGACTGGTGCCGGACGGCGCCATTAGCCTGATTTGCGGCAGCGCGGGAGACCTGCTTGACCATCTCGACAGCCAGGACGTGGTGACTTTTACCGGCTCCGCCAGTACCGGGCAAAGCCTGCGCGTTCACCCGAATATTGTGGCGAACGCGATACCGTTCACCATGGAGGCCGACTCCCTGAACTGCTGCGTGCTGGGTGAAGACGTCACGGCGGAGCAGCCGGAGTTTGCCCTGTTTATCCGGGAAGTCGTTCGCGAGATGACCGCCAAAGCCGGACAAAAATGTACCGCTATCCGCCGTATCATCGTCCCCCAGAATCAGATTGATGCCGTCAGCCAGGCGCTGATTGCCCGGCTGGAAAAAGTGGTGGTGGGTGATCCGGCGCAGGACGGGGTGAAGATGGGCGCGCTGGTGAATGCCGAACAGCGCGCCGACGTGCAGGAGAAAGTGGACCTGTTGGTTACGGCGGGATGCCAGATCCGTCTGGGTGGCAAAGCGGATTTACAGGCCGCGGGCGCGTTCTTCCCACCGACCCTGTTGTTCTGTCCGCAGCCGGACGAAACCCCTGCGGTGCACTCAACTGAAGCTTTCGGCCCGGTAGCGACGCTGATGCCGTATCGCCATACAGAGCACGCGATGGCGCTTGCCCGCGCGGGCGGCGGCAGCCTCGCAGGAACGCTGGTTACCGCTGATTTAGCCCTTGCCCGCCAGTTCATTGCCGGTGCGGCACGTGCCCACGGTCGTATTCAGATCCTCAACGAGGAATCCTCCAAAGAGTCCACCGGCCACGGCTCCCCGCTGCCGCAGCTGGTGCACGGCGGGCCCGGTCGCGCGGGCGGTGGTGAGGAACTGGGCGGCCTGCGCGCGGTGAAGCACTACCTGCAGCGCACGGCGATTCAGGGCAGTCCGACCATGCTGGCGGCCATTGGCAAGCAGTGGGTGCGCGGCGCAACCGTGCAGGAAGATCGCGTGCATCCGTTCCGCAAATACTTTGAGGAGCTGCAGCCGGGCGACAGCCTGCTGACGCCGCGTCGCACCCTGACGGAAGCGGATATTGTGAACTTTGCCTGTCTGAGCGGGGATCACTTCTACGCCCATATGGACAAGATTGGTGCGGCAGAGTCGATCTTTGGCGAACGGGTGGTTCACGGTTACTTCCTGATCTCCGCCGCAGCGGGACTGTTCGTCGATGCGGGGGTCGGACCGGTGATTGCCAATTACGGTATGGAAAACCTGCGCTTTATCGAGCCGGTCAAACCGGGCGACACCATTCAGGTGCGCCTCACCTGCAAACGCAAAACGCTGAAGAAGCAGCGCACCGCGGAAGAAAAACCGACGGGCGTGGTGGAGTGGGCGGTTGAGATTTTCAACCAGCACCAGCAGGCCGTTGCGCTCTACTCCATCCTGACGCTGGTGGCGCGCCAGCGGGGTGAATTCTAACACCTTACCTTCACCGCCTTCCCTGCCGGGTGGCGCGATGCTTACCCGGCCTACGACGACCTGCCGGGTGTGACACCGTCCCGCTCTTTTTTTAACCTGGCAAGTGCAACAAATAACCTGGCAGATGCAGGCAAACGCTTTTCTCAGGCGTCTGTCAGGATAAGGCTGACACAACACAATAAACACAACAAGATGAGGTCTACGATGGGAAGCAATTCTTCTTTTTCTGCCCGTAGAACGGCACTGGCCATGGCCGTTGCGCTGTGTTGCGCCTGGCAATCCCCTGTTTTCGCCCACGGCAGCGAGGCGCATATGGTCCCGATGGACAAAACGCTGCAGGACTTCGGCGCAGACGTGCAGTGGGACGATTACGCACAGATGTTCACCATTGCGAAAGACGGCGCCTTTGTGAAGGTCAAACCGGGCGCAAAAACCGCTATCGTCAACGGTAAAACCCTCACGCTTGAGGTGCCGGTGGTGATGAAAGGCAACAAGGCCTTTATCTCAGAGACGTTCATCAACGATGTTTTCCAGTCCGGTCTCGATCAGACCTTCCAGGTTGAAAAAAGTCCTCACCCGTTAAATGCGCTCACGGCAGACGAAATTAAGCAAGCCGTAGAGATTGTTAAAGCCTCTGCGGATTTTAAACCGAATACCCGCTTTACCCAGATCGCCCTTGCGGAGCCAGAGAAAGCCAAAGTGTGGGACTATGTGCTCAACGGTACGGCAGTCGATGCCCCTCGCCAGGCGAAGATCGTCATGCTCGATGGAAAGCATGTCATCGAGAGTCTGGTGGATCTGAAGGATAAAAAAATTCTGCGCTGGGAACCGGTTAAAGACGCGCACGGCATGGTGCTGTTGGATGATTTCACCGCGGTTCAGCAGATCATTAACGACAGTACCGAATTTGCTGAGGTGCTTAAAAAGCACGGCATAACCGACCCGAAAAAAGTGATTACCACGCCGCTGACCGTCGGCTATTTCGACGGTAAGGATGGCCTTAAGCAGGAAGACCGTTTGCTGAAAGTGGTGAGCTATCTGGATGTCGGCGACGGCAACTACTGGGCACATCCGATTGAAAACCTGGTGGCGGTGGTCGACCTTGAGCAGAAGAAGATCCAGAAGATTGAAGAAGGCGCCGTTATCCCGGTTCCTCTGACCCCACGTCCCTATGATGGCCGCGACCGCATAGAGACACCGAAAAAACCGCTCGACATTATTGAACCGGAAGGCAAGAACTACACCATAACCGGCGACAGAGTGCACTGGCAGAACTGGGATTTCCACCTGAGCCTGGACTCGCGCGTGGGCCCGATGATCTCAACCGTCACGTATAACGACAACGGCAAGAAACGTCAGGTGATGTATCAAGGGTCGCTCGGCGGCATGATTGTCCCTTACGGCGATCCGGACGTGGGCTGGTACTTTAAAGCCTATCTCGACTCCGGCGACTACGGCATGGGCACCCTGACCTCGCCGCTGGTGCGGGGTAAAGACGTGCCGTCCAACGCCGTGATGCTCAATGAAACCATCCCGGACTATACCGGCGCGCCGATGGAGATCCCGCGCGCAATCGCCATTTTCGAACGCTATGCCGGGCCGGAATACAAGCATCAGGAGATGGGTCAGCCAAACGTCAGCGCCGAGCGTCGTGAACTGGTGGTGCGCTGGGTGAGTACCGTCGGTAACTACGATTACATCTTCGACTGGGTATTCCATGAGAACGGCACCCTCGGCATTGATGCTGGCGCGACGGGTATTGAAGCCGTGAAAGGCGTTCAGGCCAAAACCATGCATGACGCCACCGCCAAAGACGATACCCGTTACGGCACGTTGATTGACCACAACATTGTGGGCACCACGCACCAGCACATCTATAACTTCCGTCTTGATATGGATGTCGATGGTATTAACAACAAGCTGGTGGCGATGGATCCGGAAGTGAAACCCAATACCGCCGGTGGCCCGCGCACCAGTACCATGCAGGTCAATCAGTACGACATTGATACCGAACAGCAGGCGGCACAGAAATTTGACCCGGGCACTATTCGCCTGCTGAGCAACACCCGTAAAGAGAACCGCATGGGCAACCCGGTCTCGTATCAGATTATCCCCTACGCGGGCGGCACCCATCCGGTGGCAACCGGCGCGAAATTTGCCCCGGATGAGTGGATCTACCATCGCCTGAGCTTTATGGATAAACAGCTGTGGGTGACCCGTTACCACCCGGATGAACGCTATCCGGAGGGTAAATTCCCTAACCGCTCCATCCACGACACGGGACTGGGACAGTACAGCAAAGATAACGAGTCGCTTAACGATCAGGATGACGTGGTCTGGATGACCACCGGCACGACCCACGTCGCCCGCGCGGAAGAGTGGCCGATCATGCCAACGGAATGGGTGCATGCCCTGCTTAAACCGTGGAACTTCTTCGACGAGACGCCAACGCTCGGAAAGAAAAAAGACGAAAAATAACCCACCGCCGGGCAATCGCCCGGTTTTTTTTGCCCTGCCGTTTGAGGATCGTCCATGCTTGCTTATAGTTACAGATATCTCACCTGCATGATTTATCCCCCGGACGGGAAAGGGCTTTATGGAAAAAAGAAAAAAACCGACACTGGAACGCGCTACCTGGCCGACGCGCCACGCGATGGTCATGCATGGGCTGGCGATGAACCTGCCCTGGCTGGCGTTCGTCAACGTCAGCTTCGCCGTGATGATCCTGCTGCGACACGTCCTGCTTAAGGCCAGCGATCCGCTTTATCCTCATATACCGCAACTGACGACCCTGGTCGATGCCTCGATGCTCGGCATTATTATCCTCTCTGCCGCGTTGATCCTGATGGCCTGGCGGCGTATTGCGGGTATCAGCGTGGTGCTCTTTATCTGTAGCGCCATCTGGTCGGTATCCTGTTTTTTGTTTATTACCTATTTGCTGCTGCCCCACGTCTGGCCGCTGTGCGTGATTTTGTTACTCGCAGGGTTAACGGCGCTCTACTTTTACCCTGAGGGATTACTCGCCTTTGTGCTTCCGCTCTGGATCACCCTGCCGGTCGCAAGCTGGATACTCAACGATGGCCTCAACCTTCACTTTGTCATTATCTGGAGCGTGTTTACCCTGATCCTGATCTGCGGGCGTTTTATCCTGTTGAGCTGGTTTGATGAAGCCTGGCGTCGTAATCAGCAAAATCAACTGCTGATCTCACGGCTGGATGCGCTGGCGCATCAGGATCCGCTAACCAAAACCGCCAACCGCCGGAGAATGGAGGTGGTGCTGGAAAACGCGGTCGAGCAGAAGAAACCTTTCTCGCTGATTATGCTGGATATCGACTATTTCAAACGCTACAACGACACCTACGGCCACCAGGCGGGTGATGACTGCCTGACGCGCGTGGCGCGGGTGCTGAAGCAGTCGGTACGAACGCCGGACGACGTCGTATCACGTTACGGCGGCGAGGAGTTTGTGGTGATCCTTTTCAATTGCCCGCTAAACATCGCAGAAAAGGTTGCCATGCGTATTCAGGACGGGCTGCGCACGGAGGCCATACCGCATGGCGCCTCGACGGTCAGCGACCATGTGACCGTGAGCATGGGGATTGCCGGCATGACGGAGGGGTTAGCCGGCACCGAAATAATCGCCCGCGCCGATGCGGCGCTTTATCGGGCGAAAGAGGCCGGGCGGGATCGGTGGTCGCTTTGAATAATGCCGGGTGGCGCTGCGCTTACCCGGCCTACAAAACCAGAGAAAGTAGGCCGGGTAAGGCGTAGCCGCCACCCGGCTTGTTTCTTAATACCGCACGCAAACCGACTTCGTCTCACACCATCCGTCCAGCCAGTCCGGGCCAAAGTCGCGACCTGTGCCGGACTGCTTCATGCCGCCGAACGGCAGGTTGGCGTCGATCAGCGTATGGCTGTTTACCCAGACGGTGCCCGCCTGCAGCCTGTCGGTGTACTCCAGCGCCTTGCTGATATTCTGCGTCCAGACGCTGGCGGTCAGGCCATATTCGGTGTCGTTTGCCAGCTGAAGCGCCTCTTCACCATCGGCAACGCGCACCAGATTGACCACCGGGCCAAACACCTCTTCGCGGGTTAAGCGCAGCGCGGCATCCGGGTTGACCACCAGCGTCGGCGAAACGTAATAGCCTTTCCCTTCCGGGCCACGGTTACCGACAATCAGCTCTGCGTGGCGAGATTGCGCTTCATCGAGGAAAGTCTGCACCTTGTCACAATGCGCACGCGACACCAGCGGGTTGATAAATGCTTCCGGGGACATACCCGGCCCGACGCTCAGGGATTTCACCGCCTGTTCGAAGCCGCTGACCAGCGTGTCAAACAGCGGCGCTTCAATGTAGATACGGGAACTCGCCGCACACACCTGTCCCTGGTTCAGGAAGCTCCCGGTCATCAGGCCTTCGATCACCCACGCCGGGTCCGCATCTTTGAGTACGATAGCCGGGTTTTTGCCCCCCAGTTCCAGGGTCACGCCTGTCAGGGTATCTGCCGCCGCGCGGGCAATTTGCTTGCCCGTCGCCGTTGAGCCGGTAAAGCTCACCTTTGCAATATGCGGATGCGAGGTCAGCGCTGCGCCGCACACCGCGCCGCTCCCGGTCACCACGTTGAATACCCCGTCCGGAATGCCCGCTTCGCTGGCCAGTTCCGCCACGCGCAGCATGGTCAGCGGCGTGGTTTCTGATGGCTTGATGACAATCGAGCACCCCGCCGCCAGCGCAGGCATCACTTTCCACATCCCAATCATCAGCGGGAAGTTCCAGGGCACAATCCCGGCCACCACGCCAACCGGCTCTTTACGTGTCCATGCCTGATAACGCGCCCCCTGTGGCAGGGGAATAGAAAGGTCGAGGGTTTTGCCTGCGATTTTGGTGGTCAGCCCGGCGGTATAGCGCATCCAGTTCAGGGTACAACCCACTTCAAAGAGACGGGAAATGTTAATCGATTTCCCCTGCTCCAGCGTTTCAAGCTGGGCCAACTCCTCGCTGTGCTGTTCAACCAGATCGGCGAAACGGAGCAGGATCCGCTCGCGCTCCGCCGGTAATTTTCCGGCCCAGCTGCGGGCAACAAAAGCACGCCAGCCGGACATGACGGCACGGTCAACGTCATCGACGCTGGCATCGGCCGTCGAGGCAATCACCTCGCCCGTGGCCGGGTTATAGACGTTGAGCCGCTTTTCGCTGTCCGACGCGGCCTGACGCCCTTCAATCCACAGGCCATGATGTCGGTCTAAAAATTGCTGCACGGCAGGCTGAATAGCCACCTGGGATTCGGACATAGGATACTCCTTCGTTATTATTCGCAGGGTGTTCATCCAGTCTAAGAGGGGTTTCGCATTCTCGCTTTTGTCTCTGTGACATTCGCTTTGCCACCTGTGACAGGTGCCGCAAATCGTGATAATTCCACCTTATATCGCTGTTCCCGATGAGTGTTCTTTCCTATAGTCAGCCTAGAGCCCTGACAAAACGCAACATAAATGCAACAATGCGAAAACATTGACGGTGCAGTGAGAGAAACGATGGCGTGTGCAAGCGAGCAGGAACAGTATCAGCAGTGGCTGGCGCAGATTAACCAGGTGTGCGGGCGTTTTAATGCACAGCCCACCGGGGGAAAATTCGTCGGCGAACTGGAGACCAGCTATGCGCGCAGCCTGAAGCTCAGCACCGTCACCGCCGGCGGCGTAAATCTGTTCCGCTCCCGTCAGGAGATCAAACAGAGTAATGATGCCTGGTTCTATACCGTCTTCCAGCTTGAGGGCAGTGCGGAAATTGAACAGGATGACCGTCGCGCTGTGCTCCGAACAGGCGATATCACGCTGCTTGACGCCTCCCGGCCCTGCTCAATCAACTGGCAGGAAAAATCCCGCCAGATTTCGCTGCTGGTACCCCGCCAGATTATTGAGCAACAGTGTCGTTTCCATGAGATTAGCTGCGCGCTCGCCCTCTCTCGCTCGCTGCCAACGGTACAGCTGAGCCATCGCCTGCTGATGGAAAGCATGAACAACGCCGACCTGAGTGACCGGGAGAGCGAAGCCGCGCTCGAAGCCATGATCTGCCTGCTGCGCCCCGCGTTTCAGCAACGCGACGTGATTCAGCCGCGCAAGGAACGCCAGTTCCAGCATGTCGTGGCGCTGATTGACGATCATATTCAGTCTGACTCTCTGCGCCCGGAGTGGATTGCCGCCGAGAGCGGGATGTCCGTGCGCAGCCTCTACCGCATGTTTGCCGAGAAGGGGCTGGTGGTCGCGCAGTACATTAAAAACCGTCGGCTGGATCTCTGTGCGCAGGTGCTGCGCTCTGCCGGGGATGATGAAAAGCTGGCGGGAATTGGCTACAGCTGGGGGTTCACCGACCATAGCCATTTTTCAACGGCCTTTAAGCAGCGTTTTGGCGTCTCGCCCGGCGAATACCGCAAGCGCCACCGCTAGCTATTTTTTCAGCCATTTACCGTTAATTCCCTTCACGTATTCGCCCGGCTGCGCGCGAGCAACCAGTTTTTGCCCCGCCATTTTCGCCACTTCATCGACCGGTAAATTATTGCTGTCGGCCAGCTTCTGATAGCTCTCGGTGCGCGCCGCGTTAATACGGTTTACCAGCGCCAGCGTTTCTGCATCCTGTTGGATCGGGGCAATATACCCGCTGAGTGTTTCCCCCACGCGCCCCTGCGCCCGGGCATCATTTAAGGTCAGCGCAGCCGCCTGCGCATTCATCCCCAGAGCCAGTAGAATCAGAGCTAAACGTTTCATGGCATCCTCAGAACAGATCGCTGCGCGTTTTCAGCAGGGTTTCAACGTCTTTATCGACCTTAATGTGGATCTCGTGTTCGATTTTGACATTCATATTGATGGTAATCGGCTCTTTCGGCGCAGCGACTTCAATACGCGGCGTACAGCCGGTCAGTAGCGCAGCAACGGCAACGGTGAGTACACCAGCCATCTTTTTCATTGTTGTTCCTCACTTTCCTTGCCAGTCGAACTGCGGAGACCGGGTATCGCCGCGTGTTGCTCAAACCAGGTTTGCAGGTTGTCGCCAAAACGCAGGCTGCGCCAGAGGGTAAAGACATTCTCGTCATGGGTATAGTTCAGGTTGACGGAGCTGCTTTTACCATCCACACGGCTGGTTCCCTTGATGGTCGCCTGCATGGTTAATTCACCCAGGTTATCTAAATTGATTCTTGTCCACGAACGAGAAATTTCCATATAGCGGAGCCAGTTG
This sequence comes from Enterobacter kobei, assembly GCF_001729765.1. NCBI lineage: Bacteria > Pseudomonadati > Pseudomonadota > Gammaproteobacteria > Enterobacterales > Enterobacteriaceae > Enterobacter > Enterobacter kobei. The sequence continues at coordinate 2,186,042 of NZ_CP017181.1, read as the reverse complement.
ATCGCGGCACCCGCAACCATATTATCTTTCACGATGGCATCCGCCGTATCTTTATCGATACGCAGCGTCATTGGGCCAGGGTTGGTCAGCCAGCCATCTTTAATGATCCATTTTTCATTGTCCAGCCAGAGTGGCAGCGCCCCGCTTACCGGGCCTGACATGGCAAACTGTTTCGGATTGACGGCGCCGATCAGTTCACTTGACGAGATATTGTCCACGCGAAGCAGCGCCGGATCGTGCTGCGGCATCCGCAACTGCTGCATCGTAATCTTCCCGCCGAGGGTTTCCACTTTCACGTTGGTAAGCAGCAGCGGATTGTCCTCCGTCCAGGGATAATCGCCCTGTAGATCGGCGGTAATATTGCGCGCGGTCACCAGGTTTTCCACTTCGCCAATACGCAACGTAACCGGGCAGCGCGTGCCCAGGGACCAGGTCCCCTTGCTGAAGCGGAACGGCAGCACAAAATCGACACCGTTGATCTGGTTATCCGGCATCCAGGCGCTACCGGCTTTCAGCACGCCGTGCCCCCCCGCCTCAAAGCCCTGATCGGCTGCCGCCGAGAAAGCCACCTGCGCATAGAGTACCCCGTCACGCAGCGTCATTTTCCAGTCCGGAGGGATCAGAGGCTGGAACACGGTGAGCGACTGTTTCGGCCACCAGGCCTGCCCGCGAAGGCGTTCACCATCCCAGCGACCATTCACCTGTACCGGGCCGATTTTCTCTGCATGGAGGTCGCCCTTAAACTGGAACACCGTCGGATCGGTGCCGTCGACGCTAAAGGTCAGCACCGACGGTGGCAGCGTGCTGCCACCGGAGAAACGGGTTTGCCCGGCATTGAGCGCCAGCGCGCCGCTGAACGTCGGCTTTTCGGCGTCACGGAACCAGCGCACGGGTTGATCCAGCACCAGACGCGGCGTGCTGACCTCCATGGTTCCATACTGGAGCTTGTCAAAACCGGTGGAGAGCGCCGTGAGCTCAATGAGTTTGTCACGCCACTCGCCTTTCCCGGCGACATCCCAGCGGGCATGCATCGGCGTAAAACTCCCTTTTCCCCAGTAGCGCCACTGCCAGAGACCGCTGTCGGGTAAAAAGTCGTTCGCCTGCCCGTCCAGATGCAGTTCAAAATCGCCCATCTCGTTTTCATGGGCACGCAGGATAGCCTGTAAACGCCCGTCCACGCCCTTCTGCGTCAGCTTCACACCTGCCAGCGGCCAGCGGATTTCATCGATATCAAGCGAGTCAATGATGCGCCCGCGCGAGCGAAGCAGTGCGCCCGGTTCAAAAGCGAGTTGCGGTTCATATACGCTGCCGGTCAGTGTTGCCGGCAATTTGGCATAAAGAATGAGGTCGTTTTGCTTCGCCTCACCGCTCAGATGCAGCGGCATGTCGCTGTTTTCCATACTGAGCCTGCCGGGCCCAATATTGAGTACCGCGTTGCCTTTCCCCGCATCACCATGGGTAAGCACGTTCAAACGCCCGGTCAGGGTGGCTTTCTCAAGCCCCTGCTGCCAGTTATCGGCGCGAAGCGAAACGCGTCCGCTCAGCGGCATACCGGACAGATCCCAGTTCCAGCGCCCGTCGCTGATGTTCAGCTGTTCCGCCGTAACTTGCCACGGCAGATCGAGCAGTGGATCAGGGTTGTCTCGCGCCATCACCACCAGTTGTCCACGGTTGTCTTCCCAGTCCAGATCGGCATCGACGAGAGACGTCAGTTGTGGCACGTTAAAGGTCGCCACCGCGTGGCCTTTTACCGGCACGCCATCCGGCACCAGCGGCAGAGTGAACTCCCCCACCAGTTTGATGGGCTGCGGCTGATCGGGTAGCTGAACATCGAACTGGCTGACCGAAAGCGTCTGGCCGCGAAGCGTTCCTTGAATGCTCACCCGCTCGCCTTTATAGGCTATCTCCTGGCTGGACGGGGTCAGCGAGGCCTTCAGCTCACCCTGCCACTGCTGCCAGGGCGAGAGGGTGAGACGGTGAATGGTCAGCCAGGTATTCGGTAATACCGCCTGCCACTGCGCCAGCGTTTTGGGGGCAACGGTCGACGGCGCGGATTGGGGAATTTTGCTGAGGCAGACGGCGTTAAGATCCAGCGCGCCGATATCCAGCTGCCAGCGGCTCGGATGTGACAGCGTCACGTTTTCAATGCGAGCAATTTCGCACTCTTCAACCAGATAGCGGAGATCGGGGATCACCAGCGCATGACGAGTCAGTTTAGGACTCTCTTCGAAAGCGATACGCGTCCCGACGGGAAGCCAGATTCCGGCAAGCGTCGGTACCCACTGAGCGAGCGTCATCAGCAGCGTCAGCGGCAATAAAATGAACAGCAGTAAAAGCGCAAGTGCGGCTTTGTATTTACCCTTCATGGGCAGTTAATATCCTGATTTAGCGAAAGAATTAAGCCGACGATGCTGAACATTGTCGCATGTTTAGCGGGTCAATTGAAGCCAAAGGCAAGTTTAAGGATAGAAGCTGTAGCGTTAAGTTGCGAAGCTAGTACCTGTTACGAGGTATCGCCAGGAGGTAAAGCATGGCAAATATTAATGACCCCCAATACACGGAGTCATACCGCCATGGGTCAAAGTTGATATGCAGAAAACCGCTCACAAAGTCCTGGCCATTGGCGAACACGTTGAGTTGTATGGCAGCACTGGCTAACACAAACAAGGTGTAAGCAATGAAAAGAGGATATTTTCTAGCTCTTTCAACTTTGAGTTTACCTCTGTACAGCAACAATAAAAACGCAATAGATATAATGAAATAGTACAAGGCAGGCAACATTGGCGGGGATAAAGACAACTCCAGTTGTAACGGCATACATTACTCTCCATCTCTGCCTGAAAATCCACCCGATTCCTGATGTTTCTGGCATTAAGAATATCATGGAGTTAGGGTAACAAGATGCTCTAGAATAATTCATAGAACTTATTGAATTCAATAATATTTTAGAAATTGTAAGATAATTTTAATCATGCTAACGTGAATGCAAAATCACTGGAGAAAGTCTTATGAAACTCGCGGTATATAGCACAAAGCAGTACGACAAAAAGTATCTGCAACATGTTAACGAAGCTTACGGGTTTGAGCTTGAATTTTTCGACTTTCTGCTGTCCGAAAAAACCGCCAAAACGGCGCACGGCTGTGAAGGCGTCTGCATTTTTGTTAACGATGACGGCAGTCGTCCGGTGCTGGAAGAGTTGAAAAAACAGGGAGTGAAGTATATCGCCCTGCGCTGTGCAGGCTTTAACAACGTGGATCTCGATGCGGCGAAAGAGCTGGGGCTGAAGGTGGTGCGCGTTCCGGCCTACTCCCCGGAAGCCGTCGCGGAACATGCGATTGGCATGATGATGTCGCTCAACCGTCGTATTCACCGCGCTTATCAGCGCACCCGTGATGCCAACTTCTCGCTGGAAGGGCTGACCGGCTTTACTATGTACGGTAAAACCGCAGGGGTGATCGGGACCGGGAAAATTGGCGTCGCTGCCCTGCGGATCCTCAAAGGCTTTGGCATGCGTCTGCTGGCATTTGATCCGTATCCAAGCGCCGCGGCGCTGGAGCTGGGCGTGGAATATGTCGACCTGCCGACCCTGTTCTCGCAGTCTGATGTGATCTCCCTGCACTGCCCGCTGACGCCGGAAAACTATCACCTGCTTAACCAGGCGGCGTTTGACCAGATGAAAGACGGCGTGATGATTATCAACACCAGCCGTGGTGGCCTGGTTGACTCTCAGGCCGCTATCGAAGCGCTGAAAACCCAGAAGATTGGCGCACTCGGGATGGACGTGTATGAGAACGAACGCGATCTGTTCTTTGAAGACAAGTCCAATGATGTGATTCAGGACGACGTGTTCCGCCGCCTGTCTGCCTGTCATAACGTCCTGTTTACCGGTCACCAGGCGTTTCTGACGGCTGAAGCGCTGATCAGCATTTCAGAAACCACGCTGGGTAACCTGCAGCAGCTGGAAAAAGGCGAAACCTGCCCTAACGAGCTGGCATAAGTATGACGCCGGGTGGCGGCTATGCCCCACCCGGCGTACTGTCTGTTTCCCAGGTTCGGTGAGCAACGCGCCACCAGAGCAGGACGGCCACCAGCGCAATCGCGCTCAGCACGCTGAATGCCGTCGCAAAGGAGTAATGCCCGGCTATCGTGCCGGTTAACGCCGGGCTCATCGATGCCCCAACGCCCTGCATCAACATCACCACGCTCTGCCCGGCATTGACGTGCCCGCTCCCTCGCAACAGCACAACAATAAACGACGGTACCACGACGCCGAAAATGCCAGCGGCCAGCCCGTCGAGAATTTGCACCGGGATCATCATCAACGGCGCGTCCGTGGACGCCGCCAGTGCCGCACGCACCGGCATCACCAGCAGCGCCAGCATAATTAATCGCCAGTAGCCGTAGTGTTCTATTCTCCGTGCGACCCAAATGGCGACGGGGATCATCACGGCCTGAGAAATAATGACAGTGCCCGCTGCATACAAGCCGGGGTTGATTGAGGCGGGTGCCGCCGCAACCCTCATGCTGAGCATCGGTAACAGGGCAGCGTTCGCCAGATGGAACAGGAGCAGCGTCAGTCCGGTAACAAACAGCGCCCGGTTTTTAATCAGCACCGCAAAGCCCGGAACAGGCAGGTTCGCTGGAGAGGACAACCCGCGCGCGGCATTGTTGTCGATATCCTTATTGCGAATGGCAAGCAGCGCACACAACGTTAGCAACGTCGTACAGGTCATCAGCAGGAAAATTCCGCCGACGCCCCAGTACCAGGCAATGCCGCCAGCCATCAGTGCGGTCATAAAATTGCCCGCATGATTAAACGCCTCATTTTTGCCCATCTGCGCGCTGAACCCACTCTGGCCGGTCAGCCCTAAGGTAATTCCGGTGATCAATGGCCCCACAAACGCCGCACAGATGCCGGTGATAATTTGTGAAACGGCGACAACGCCGCTCTGCTGGCTAAACCAGAGCAGAAGCGTGCTCAGGGTGATCAACAGGCAAAGCAGCGCGAGTACAGCGCGTTTGTTTCGGGAGGTGTCGGTGATGAATCCCGCCGGGAGCGTGGCCAGTAAACCCGCCAGCCCACCCGCCGTCATCAGAATACCAATATCATCAGGCGTCCAGTGACGTTCGGTGAGAAAAATACCGAGAAAAGGGCCGAGGCCATCGCGGACATCCGCAATGAAAAAACTGGTCAGGCATAACGCCCGCAGCGAACGAAGAGACATACTGCCTGCCTTTACAAAGGGTCGCCTGAAAAAATTAAAACGTAGTATACCCGGCATTGCGCGGTTTGGTACGTCGCGTTGCAGGTACGGATTGTCGCGGATCGCGTCATAAAGAAGCAGTGGCTTTGCCCAGGCTTCTCATCATATTCGTCGTCAGGCTAAGTTGTTCGCTCCCCATCTGATGGGACAGTTCTTCCATAGCTGTCTTCCATACCGGAATGACCTGTTCGAGCAGGCTCCAGCCCTCTGCTGTGAGGGTGAGTCGTTTACCGGCACGTCCCCGGCCTCCCACCGCGTCGATAATGCCGCGGGACACCATACTACCTATATTTCGACTCAGCGTGGTGGCATCTACCCCCGCCCTTGCGGCCAGTTCTGCAACGGTTTCATTGGGTGCACCTCCGATCCCAACCAAAAGACTGAACTGCTCTGCGGTCAGACCAAACGGTCTTAAGCAGGCGTTGTAATAGCGTGTAATAGCCCGGGCAGTGGCTCGCGCCTGAAACACAGGACAGACTTCCGGAATGGTCTTCAGCAGCGCCACATCGATGTTGTTCATCTTTTCATCTCGACAATCAATACAATCTCAAATACTGTATATACACTATTAATCAGATTTGAGGAACAGTGATGCCCGCATTCGTCCACATCAACTTACGTATTATTGACCCTGCGCGACAGGCCAGCCTTGCCCCCCGCTTCACATTAGCGTTAGAGGAAGCGGGAGGGAAAATTGTGCATTTTGGTTCGGTTGCAGAAGTACTCGAAGGCGATGAAGCCCCGTTACCCTATGCTGGCATTTTTGAATTCCCGACTTTAGATCAGGCGCTTGCTTTCTATCATTCAGAAAAGTATGCGCCGATTAAGGCTGAACGCCAGCTAGCCCAGCAGGCCAGGATGTTCATCGTCACGACAGGCTGAACGCGTCATTGACCCCATGCCGGGAACGTTCGCCTGTATAGCTATCACAGAACCGAAATTTGTCTCCGTTATGACAACCTGCTCTCTGTTTTCCTGGAATTAACGGTCTAACCTGAATTGTGTAAAAAACACTCAGGAGGGACACATGTACAATTCAATTTTGGTTCCAATTGATATTTCCGAAGATAGCCTGACGCATATGGTGATTCCTTTCGTTCAGGCTCATACCGCACTTAACACAGCTAAAGTCCATTTTCTTACGGTCATTCCTTCGCTACCTTATTATTCTTCTTTAGGCCTGGCCTACTCCGTGGAGATGCCGAAGATAAAAGAGTTCCAGCATACGGCTTTAGAAAAACTGGATGAAATCGTTAAGCAATTTAAAATTCCGCCAGAAAAAGTGCAGACGCACGCCGTTACGGGATCGCCAAAAGATCAGATCCTTAAACTCGCGGACACCATCGGCGCCGACCTGATCATCATCGCCTCCCATAAACCTGACATATCAACGTATCTGTTAGGTTCAAATGCGGCGGCAGTGGTGCGCCACGCAAAATGCCCTGTGCTGGTCGTAAGATAAAAAACCGGGCGAAAAGCCCGGTTTTTTTTCGCTGACGCTTCCCTGTTCCAGGGGGCGCGGAAGTTGCTAAAACGCGTTTATGTATTCACCAGGTTGGCGTTTAAATTGAGATCGGCAATGGCGGCGGGTTTTCCAAGTAAATACCCCTGAACTTCATCACACTTATTTTTTTTAAGAAAAGCCAGCTGTTCGCTGGTCTCCACTCCTTCAGCGGTCACTTCCATGGAATAGGCTTTACCCAAATCGATTATCTTCTCGACTACCGATTGGTTCTGTGGCGAATCCGCTAAGGTAAAAATAAAGCTTTTATCGAGCTTTAGCCCATCAAACTGAAACTTTCGAAGATAGCTCAGAGAGGCATAGCCGGTACCGAAATCATCGATCAGAATCCGTACGCCCATTTTTTTGAGGGCTTTCATGGTGTGCAACGTTTTTTCTGGATCGGAAAGCGTGACATTTTCAGTCACTTCTATTTCCAGCCTGGTGGGTTCAAGTCCCGTTTCGTGAAGAATTTCTTTTACTCTTTCAGCCAGATCGCTCGCCTGGAATTCAATAGCCGAAATGTTGACTGATACCGATAACCCTGGCAATTGATCTTTGGCCTCCGTACACGCTTTACGAATGACCCAGTTGCTGAGGCTAATAATCAGCCCTGTTTCTTCAGCCAACGGGATAAACTGATCGGGCATCATGGTTCCTCGATCAGGGTGTTGCCACCGGACCAGCGCTTCGACGGCATCTGTTTTCGAATATCGGAGGTTATAACGCGGTTGATAAACCAGATAGAGTTGGTCTTCGCGAATGGCGGTCTTCAGCTCCAGTTCGAGTTTTCTGCGTTCGGTCAGCTTTTCCGACATATCCTGGCGATAATAGACCCATCGGTTTCTCCCGGATTGTTTTGCCTGGTAAAGCGCAATGTCAGCATAGCGCAGAAGATCGTTTGCGCTGTTGCCGTCTTGTGGGGCCAGTGCAATCCCCATGCTTACCCCTATTGTCACATCATTGCCATCAATGGTGAAAGGACGGTTGAGTTCTGACACGATGCGCTGGCACACCTCTTCAATCTGGTCTGTCTGGCTGGTGTTACCGAGGAGCAGCATAAATTCATCCCCGCCCTGCCGTGCAACAAAATCACCGCTCCGAATACAGCTTTTAAGACGTAAGGCGACCTCGCCAAGCAGAGCGTCGCCGGTGGAATGCCCAAAAATGTCATTGACGGGTTTGAACTTGTCCAGATCCAGGCAAATCATTGCAAAGGGATAATTATTGACGCCTTCATTCGCTAACCGGCCCGCCAGAAACTCCTTAATATGATACCGGTTTGGAAGCCCCGTTAATTCATCATGCCGTGACAGAAATTCCACACGTTTAGTTGCTTCCACTTCCAGAGAGACATCTGTTGCCGCGCCCCGTAAAACCACCGAACCATCAGGCTGAGAAGAAAATTTAGCCAGAAGCGTGCAGTAGGACGTGGATTGCTGATAGTTAATATAAGGGCAATTCTTAAATTCGAAGCGTCCAGTTAATTCCCGGTGGCGGACACGATCATGAAGTAAGTGACTTGTCGACGGAAAGAGCTCATCCAGCCTGCGGCCGATCCATTGACTATGTTCATATCCCGTTACCGTGGAGAAACGACCTGATAGCCATGTAATCTTTAACGATAAGTCAGTTTCCCAGAACCAATCGCTGGTTGTTTCACTGACATCCCTGAATCGTTTTTCACTGGTGATAAGATTCAATCGTGCCTGCTCAAGGAGAAAGGCATTTTCGTCATGAATTCTCGCCTTGTGCATAATATGACGCATAAGGATCACCGTCATCGATATTGTCAGCAGTACGGAAAGAATGAGTAATGGCAGGAAATAAACGATCAGCGCCTGGCCAGGATTTTCACTGTCCCATAAAATATGCACATCACCATTTGGCGTGCTTATGGTCAATGACGTCTGATTATTCACTTCATTGGGTGAAATGCGAACATTTTTGATGGCGGCATCATGCCCAATCGCAAGGAGTTTTTTAGCCGTTAATTTGTCGACAAACACCATGACTGAAGGCCTGCCCGGTAACGGTTGCACACTCGAATCATCACCCGTTGTTATCCATTCAGCAGAAACAATGGCCGGTATGCCGTCGATAAGCGTTAGCATGGACACCGGCACCCCCTTTTTTTTGCTCAGTTCACTGAGTAAACGGTCTTTTGTGGATTGACCCAACCAACGCTCCAGATCTTCAGGTATCCGTTTCCCTGAAATCACGCTGTAGCGCGTGGCGCCTTCCGGAGAGAGAACAAACACCCCCTCATAGCCAAAGTTATCATACAGAGACTTGCCAAGATTCTGCTTATCCCATGCCCAGTGCATGTCAACATTCTGATGAAGATGTTTGTAGGCATCCCCCCACTCGGCATAGTCTTTCAAATGGCTACGGATGCTCTCCTGTCGGGTATCTAACGCTTTTCTTAGTAAGAAATCATCATGCGAATCGCTGATTTCATTAACATTATTTTTTATTATCAACAAAGAAATTATTGCCGCCGCAAAAATAGCGATCAGCAACGTTACAACATAGGTAAAGGTTTTATTTATCAGCCTCTTAGAATGCTCAGCATCCGTAAAGCCAGGAGTGGTCAGAGGTAGGGTCATCTTTCGCCTTCTTAACTGCTATAACGTCGATTTTTTTGTTATCCTCATTTATCGGCATAAAAGGGCAAAAATTTAGAATTAAAAAAGACATTTGAAAGAAGATTTTATTTCTTACAACCCAGATCAAATTATTAACAGTTCTCGAATGTAGCGCTTTGTCCCTATTAATAAAAAATCCTTTTATCGGCGCGTTCAATTTCACCCGTTATCTTTCAAAAGCATGCTAAAATATCGCTGATTAAAGGGTATAAAAAACCGGGCTTCACGCCCGGTTCTTTTTTTCAGCCCAAATGGACACTATTCACTTAACCCACGATTCTCCAGCATCGGTTCAATCCTCGGATCGTGCCCGCGCCAGCTCCGGTAAAGTTCACCTAAATCAGTGCTATTCCCGCGCGACAAAATCGCCTCGCGGAATTTCTGTCCGTTTTCACGCGTCAACCCGCCCTGCTCGACAAACCACTGATAGCCATCGTCTGCCAGCATTTGCGTCCACAGGTAGGCGTAATACCCCGCCGCATAGCCACCGCCGAAGATATGGGCAAAATAGCTGCTGCGATAACGCGGGGGTACCGCGGGCAGGTCCAGCCCCTCTTTTTTCAACGCAGCCGTTTCAAAGGCTTCGACGTCAGATACGGCTTCACTGATGGCGTGCCAGTTCATGTCCAGCAATGCCGCACCCAGCAGCTCCGTCATGTCATAACCCTTGTTGAAATGGGTCGCGTTGAGCATGCTTTCCCGCAGCGCGTCCGGCATCGGTTCACCGGTTTCATAGTGACGGGCGTAGCGGGTAAATACCTGAGGATGGCTGGCCCAGTGTTCATTGATCTGCGACGGGAATTCAACGAAATCACGCGGCGTATTGGTACCGGACAGCGTGGCGAAGCGCTGGCGGGCAAACAGACCGTGCAGGGTATGCCCAAACTCGTGGAACAGGGTAATTACGTCGTCCCAGGAGAGTAACGCGGTGCCCCCGTTACCCGGTTTTGGGTAGTTACAGACATTGTAGATAACCGGGCGGGCAGAAAACTCAAAAGATTGTTCGACGAAATTGCCCATCCAGGCTCCGCCCTGCTTGGAATCGCGGGCAAAGAAGTCGCCGTAAAACAGCGCCATCCCTTCACCGGTATGGTCGAAAATTTCCCATACGCGAACGTCCGGATGATAAACCGGAATATCGAAGCGTTCCACGAAGCGGATACCGAACAGCTGGCTGGCCGCCCAGAAGACGCCGTCATGCAACACGGTATTGAGCGCAAAGTAGGGCCGGATCTGCGACTCATCAAGCGCATATTTCGCCTGGCGCACGCGCTCGGCATAAAAGGCCCAGTCCCAGGCCTGCACGGTGAAACCGCCCTGCTCGTCATCAATCACTTTCTGAATATCGGCCTGTTCGCGCTCCGCACGGGCACGGGCGGCAGGCACAATGCCGCGCATAAAAGCCAGCGCGGCGTCGGGGGTTTTCGCCATCTGGTCGGCAATACTCCAGCTGGCGTAATCCTCAAAGCCCAGCAGGCGAGCCTGACGCGCACGGAGCGCCGTCAGACGCAGGATCAGCGTGCGGGTATCGTTTTCATCCCCTTTCTGGGTACGCGTCCAGCCTGCGTTGAACAGGTTTTCACGCGTCTGCCGATTGCGCAGCGCAGAGAGCGCAGGTTGTTGAGTCGTATTCAGCAGCGAGATCAGCCAGCGGTCGTTAAGCCCTTTTTCCGCGGCCGCCTGCGCGGCGGCGGCGATCTCTTCTGCACTGAGCCCCTCAAGCTGATGCGCATAATCCACCACCAGCCCACCCGCTTTATCTGCGGAAAGCAGACGCTGGTTAAACTGGCTGGTCAGGGAGGCTGCCTCGGTGTTCAGCGCCTTCAGCTCGGCTTTTTCTGTCTCATTCAGACGCGCACCGGCCAGAATAAACCGCTGGTACGTCTCCTCGACCAGCCGACGGGACTCGGCATCCAGCGCGCCGCGATCTTGCCAGACGCTCTCAACGCGGGCGAAAAGTGTGTCATTCAGCCAGATGTCATTCGCCAGCGCGGCAAGTTCAGTGGAAAACTGCTCCTCTAACTCTTGCAGGTACGGATTGGTATGCGCAGAGGTCATGGCGAAAAAGATGCTGCTGACGCGCGAGAGCATAACGCCGCTTTTCTCCAGCGCCAGCACGGTATTATTGAAGTCTGGCGCGGCGGTTTGCGAGGCTATCGCATCAATGTCCGCCCGCTTCTGACGCAGCGCTTCATCAAACGCCGGACGATAGTGACTGTCGTTAATCTGATCAAAATGGGGCGCCTGGTAAGGCAACAGACTGATTTCAAAAAAAGGATTCGTGGCCGTCATCTTTCACTCCTCAGAACGGATATCTTCCCAGAGTAGGCCAGGCCGCCATCACCTGCAATGCTGTCATACAAATGTTGCCTTAACGCACCCTCTGCGGCCGTGCTATGTTAGTACAACACAAAAAGCGTTGAGGAACAGTGAGATGATTATTTTAGTTACCGGGGCAACGGCGGGTTTTGGTGAATGCATCACGCGTCGCTTCGTCGCCAACGGGCACAAGGTGATTGCAACGGGCCGTCGTCAGGAGCGCCTGCAGGAGCTGAAAGACGAATTAGGTGACAGCATCCTGACCGCACAGCTGGACGTGCGCAACCGCGCAGCCATTGAAGAGATGATTGCTAACCTGCCTGCCGAGTGGCGCGCCATTGATCTGCTGGTCAACAACGCCGGACTGGCGCTGGGCATGGAGCCCGCGCACAAAGCCAGCGTTGAAGACTGGGAAAACATGATCGACACCAACAACAAAGGGCTGGTCTATATGACTCGCGCGGTGTTGCCGGGCATGGTTGAGCGTAATCGCGGTCACATTATCAATATTGGTTCTACCGCCGGGAGCTGGCCTTACGCGGGCGGCAACGTCTATGGTGCGACCAAAGCGTTTGTCCGTCAGTTCAGCCTGAACCTGCGCACCGATCTGCACGGCACCACCATTCGCGTTACCGATATCGAGCCGGGTCTGGTGGGCGGCACCGAATTCTCCAACGTGCGCTTCAAGGGTGACGATGCGAAAGCGGATAAAACCTACGAAAATGCTAACGCGCTGACGCCGGAAGATGTCACTGAAGCGGTCTGGTGGGTGGCGACGCTGCCTAAGCACGTCAACATCAATACCGTGGAAATGATGCCAGTCACCCAGAGTTTTGCCGGACTTAGCGTCCATCGTGGCTAAATAAGCCCCACCCGGCCTGCGGGCCGGGTCTGTTTCGGGTTCGAAAAGAATGGTAGTATGTTCAGGCTAACTCTCTGAGAAATGACAACTCATGGCCGCTGAATCGCAACTCAATCCCACCCAGCCCGTAAACCAGCAAATCTATCGCATTTTGCGACGTGATATTGTCCATTGCCTGATTCCGCCGGGAACGCCGCTTTCTGAAAAAGAGGTCTCGGTGCGTTTTGACGTCTCCCGTCAGCCGGTGCGTGAAGCGTTCATTAAGCTTGCTGAAAACGGCCTTATTCAGATCCGCCCGCAGCGCGGCAGCTACGTAAACAAAATTTCACTTTCTCAGGTGCGTAACGGCTGTTTCGTTCGCCAGGCCATTGAATGCGCGGTCGCCCGCCGGGCGGCAACGCTTATCAATGATAACCAGTGTTACCTGCTGGAGCAGAACCTGCATCAGCAGCGTATAGCGATCGACCGGAAGCAGCTCAACGATTTCTTCCAGCTCGATGATGAATTCCACCAGAAACTGGCACAAATAGCGGATTGTCAGTTGGCCTGGGATACCATTGAGAACATCAAGGCCACCATCGACCGCGTGCGTTATATGAGCCTCGATCACGTCTCCCCGCCGGAAATGCTGCTCAGACAGCATCACGATATTTTCAGCGCGCTGGAAAAACGCGACCCGGACGGCGTGGAAAAAGCGATGACGCTGCATTTGCAGGAAATCAGCGAATCCGTGCAGCTTATTCGTCAGGAAAACAGCGAGTGGTTTAGCGAGGAGTAATATTCGCCGCACCCTGTTGGGCGCGGCGTTGGGTTTAGCGAACGACTAACACCGGAATCGTGGCGTAGCGCAGAATGGATTCCGCATTCGATCCCAGCAGATGGGTGGTGATGCTCGGGTTTTTAGACCCGATGACAATCGCATCATATTTCCCCTCCTTGCTCAGCTTGATAATTTCATCGCGAACGTTGCCAAAACGAACCATGCTGTGAATATTCTCTGGGGCAATATCGAACAGTCTTTTTAATTCGTTCATTTTCTTCGCGGATTCCGCGGTCATATACTCTTCAAACTTTTTGATATCGGCATTGAACCCGCGCAGGAGAGACCGACTGCTTGCAGGCAGAATGTTGACCAGGGTAATTGATGCCCCCTCTGCCTTTGCAAGGCTTGCCGCGTGGCGAACCGCTTTGTCGCTCAAATCCATTTCAAACACATCTACAGGCATCAAAATGTTCTTATACATAAGCCTGACTCCTTATTCCGATGAAAGGGTTATTTCCTGTACCCAGAATGGCAGCAGGAATATAAACCAATCCTAAACGCTTCCATGTTGAAACTATCAATAAATGAAAATAACGGTCTGCTTTGTAAATTGCTGTCGCGAACCGTCAGCACCTCATGTCATTAAGAAAAAAGTGTGACTTTGATCAAAAACAAAAACATCACTTGCACACAGGCGTATTTATATGCCCCGTGAACGGTGAAACCTGAAATACCGCCGTAACGGATAAGTTAGAGAGGAGAAAATACCATGATGACATACGACCGTAACCGCAATGCAATTACCACTGGCAGCCGCGTGATGATTAGCGGCACAGGCAAAACTGGCGTGATTAAAGCGATCCACAGCGACGGGCTGGATGCCGCGCAGGTGCGCCGCAGCAAAACGGTGGAAGTGGAAGGATGCGAAGGTAAGTTCGAGCCGATTGAGCTGATTCGTCTGGGTATGCACTAAGTTGTGCGCTGACATGCCGCCGCGCACGGCGGCATGTACTGAATTACCGTTGAGACGCGTACTGCGCTACGGTAGCTTTCGCGCCCTTTTGCACCAAAGACCGGTACGCGGTCATCACCGCATCAACAAAGACCTTCTCACGCGGTAATTCTTTGCCAAAGATAGACTCAATGCCGAGCAGCGCACGCACGCGGCTTTCCCCTTCAGCACTTCCCTTCACTGCCGCCTGAATCACCGCCAGCTGCGGATCGCTCACCTCGATGGCATTACCCTGCTCATCCACTCCGCCGACATAGCGCATCCAGCCCGCCACGCCCAGCGCCAGCAGGGGGAAAGGTTTCTGATGCACCAGATGCCAGCGCACGGAATCTAACATGCGTTGCGGGAGCTTCTGGCTGCCGTCCATCGCGATTTGCCAGGTGCGATGACGCAGAGCCGGGTTGCTGTAGCGGGCAATCAGCAGATCGGCGTAATGTCCTAAATCGACGCCTTTCACCTTCAGGGTCGGCGCCTGCTCGTGGAGCATCAGCGCGTGAGCCGCAACGCGGTAATTCTCATCTTCCATGCAGTCGTTGATATGCTGATAACCGGCCAGATACCCCAGGTAAGCCAGGAAGGAGTGGCTGCCGTTAAGCATGCGCAGCTTCATCTCTTCAAACGGAATGACGTCTGATACCAGCTCGGCCCCGGCTTTTTCCCAAGCAGGACGCCCCGCCACAAAGTTATCTTCGATCACCCACTGGCGGAAGGGTTCACAGGCCACGCCCTCCGGATCACGCACGCCAGTGAGCTGTTCGATTTTATCCAGCGTATCAGGCGTGACCGCAGGTACGATGCGATCCACCATGGTTGACGGGAACGTGACATTAGCCTCGATCCAGTCCGCCAGCTCGCCGTCTACCGCCCGGGCATAGGAGCAGGTTACGTTGCGCATCACATGACCGTTTTCCGGCATGTTGTCGCAGGACATCACGCTAAAGGCCGGTAACCCCGCCGCTTTGCGACGTGCCAGCGCTTCCACCACCACACCCGGTGCGGACGTCGGCTGATGCGGGTTTTGCAGGTCGGCGGCGATGAATGGATGATCGAGCATCAGTTGCCCGGTTGCGGGAGAGTGACAGTAGCCCTTCTCGGTAATGGTCAGTGAAACAATCGCCACCTGCGGTTCGCACATCGCTGCCAGTACGGTCTCCAGCCCGTCAACCTGCGCATGCAGGGCCTTTTTGACCACGCCCACCACGCGGGATGTCCACGCATCGGCGGACATCTCCGCTACGGTATAGAGGTTATCCTGCGCCTTCAGGTCGGCAATCTGCTGCTCGCCGCCAATCAGGTTGACCTCACAGTAGCCCCAGTCGCTGCCATAATCAGACGCGAGGATGTCGGCATACACCGCCTGATGCGCGCGGTGAAAGGCGCCAAATCCTAAATGAACAATGCGTGCTTTAAGGCTGTCGCGATTGTACTGAGGCAGCGTCGCTTTGGCCTGTAATAACGTGTTTTCCATGATTAAGACTCGTTAATTAGAAAGCTGTGGATCGCTGCCGCTTGTTATAAAGCGGCAGCGCCTGCTGACTACACCAACTAGAATGGCAGTTGGGGTAAAAAATCTCTGCCATACACCATACTGATACTGCCATTTGAGATTTTGATTTATATTAACTTTTGTTCAGGTGGTGTGACACAAAGACAAAGTTGTGTGACAAGTCACGCAGGCTGTGTACCATTACCGCCGTGACGATACCGTGCCGTAGGCCACAGGCTCTTTTGGCGTGGCCTCCGCAGCATCTTCCGCTGCGCTCAAATCACGATCCCGCACTTCGGGCATCAGGCAGGCCGAGACCAGACCAATCACAGAGTAAGCCACCAGCATGGCCACAATCGGCCACCAGGAACCGGTCATGTTACAGAAGATCCCCGCCAGCACCGGACCAAACCCCACTGCCACCAGACCGCCCGCCTCTTTGGAGATAGCCATCCGGGTAAAGCGATTTCGCGAGCCAAACATCTCCGCCATGGTGATATTTTCCAGCGCAAACAGCCCCAGTACCGCGAAATTATGGATAACGATGATGGAGAGCATAATGGTTCCCGGCGCATAGCTTTTATCGACGATGATCGACAGCATCGGGTAGGCCAGAATAATGGCGGAAATATTAAGGATAATGTACGGCAGACGGCGTCCCACTTTATCGGACAGCCAGCCCAGCAGCGGGATAGAGATAAACCCAAGAATGGAGCTTATCATCAGCGCGTCGGTGGGAATGGCTTTATCGAACAGCAACGTCTGGACCAGATAACCGGCCAGAAACGTCTGAATCAGACCCGAGTTGCCCGCCTGACCGAAACGCAGACCGGTCGCCAGCCAGAAAGATTTACTTTTCACCATGGCACCTAACGATGTGTCCGGCTGCGCGGTTTGAGCATCGTTCACTTTCTCAAAGACCGGGCTTTCCTTGAGGTTCATACGCAGCCAGATGGCAAAGATCATCACCACGACGCTGGCGAGGAACGGCACGCGCCAGCCCCAGGCGAGCAGCTGTTCGCGGTCGAGGGCAAAGAACATAACGGCCCAGATAGCGGTCGCGCTCAGCGTCCCGCAGTTAGTCCCCATCGCCACCAGCGAGGAGATGATGCCACGTTTACCTTTCGGTGCGTACTCCGCCAGCATGGTCCCGGCCCCGGAGATCTCTGCCCCTGCCCGAGTCCCTGAATGATGCGCAGCGTCACCAGCAGTACGGGCGCGAAAATCCCGATCTGTGCATAGGTGGGCAGCACGCCAATCAGCGTGGTGCAGATCCCCATCATGGTGATGGTGATAAACAGTACCTTTTTACGGCCAATGCTGTCGCCCATGCGACCAAAAATAAAGGCGCCGACGATACGCGCGATATAGCCTGCACCGTAGGTTCCCATCGCCAGGATCAGTGCCATCGCAGCGGACTGTTCCGGGAAGAAGATTTCATGAAATACCAGGGCGGCCCCCAGCGAGTAGAGCTGGAAATCCATGATTTAAAGGTGCAAAAAATGAAAGCATGAGTATGTATAAAGTAAGCAGGTAAAAAGCAAAGTGTTAGCGCAAGACGAATCATCACCTTCTGTGTGTTTGAGTTGTTTTGCGCTAAATTTTTGCCCCATATATGCCCCATAACATCACCGGACAATCATCAAACTCACCCGAACGCGCGTCGTTGATGATATACGTGATCACCCCAAATACCGGACGCGAAGTGTCGGATACCTCATCCTTATCTGGCAACCTCTCCCGTTTACCGTTCTCCAGGTTTTCCAGGTGTGGCTGCGGGTGTGTGCGATACCGCTTAATCCTGAACTCACCTTCGTCAGTGCAAACCAGAAGTGAACCATCACAGGGGATTAGTGAGGCGTCGACAACGAGAAGCGCACCACTGAGGATGCCCTCCCGGTAGTGTGTCGCACCGGCTCGCATGAAATACGTTGCTGCCGGTCTTGTGATGATGCGCTTGTCGAGTGATATACGCTGTTCAACGTAATCCGTAGCCGGCGAAGGAAAGCCCATTAGAAAACCCTCCCCATGTTACGCAAGATCCAGTAGCGATTGTCGCTTCCGTCAGTCGTCTTATCTGCGAAGCCTGGCTGGTATCGCTCAATCCATGCGTTAGCGTCTGCCTGGATGAAATGCCAGTTCCTCTCACGCAAATTATTGATGAATTTATTTGTTTTTAGGCAAAGGTAGCCCTTTGGATTCTTTTCTATAGAGGCTAAAAAAGCTGCGTGAATATCATATTGGCGAGGCATAGCAGCACCCTCACTTGATTATTGACTGTATGCATATACAGTAGTATTTTTGTTTCACCAGATCAAGTCAGCAAGGATGGAGAGTGATGTTCGTTGAGTTGGTTTATGACAAGCGAAATGTTGAAGGGCTAGAAGGGGCCAGAGAAATCATACTGGCCGAGCTGACGAAGCGGGTGCATCAGATTTTCCCTGATGCCGAAGTGAAGGTGAAGCCGATGCAGGCAAACGGCCTGAATAGCGACGCCAGCAAAAGCGATCGGGAAAAACTGAACCGCATGCTGGAGGAGATGTTTGAAGATTCTGACATGTGGCTGACCTCTGAGTCTCCTGCTGTTCGCCAGGTTGGGCTTTAACTATCTATCGTGTAATATTCCCCGCGTTTGCTCGGGCATGAACACTGAGCAACCAGCCGCCGCCCGTTCTTTCTTAAGACGGGCGGCGGTTTTCTTAGCAAAGCGTTTCAATATGCTGTCTTCAGGTATATCAAGCTCCACCCTGTTTTAGCTCATCAACCTGTTTACTAAGTTCTTCTACCTTTGCGTTAAGTGCCTTAATGGCGGCCAGAGCATCCATAAGCAATGGGTTAATGTCAAGGGTCATTTTACCCACGCCCTCAGCAGAGTGAACATATTCCTTGTCGATTTGTTCGATCTGCTGAGCAATTACGCCCCGGCGCTCTGTCTGCTCATCATCATCAAGATAGTAGAATCGCTTAAACTCCATTTGACAGATGTTTTCAAGAGAATCAACAACATCGAGATCGCCGTTGACGTGTTTAAAATTAATATCTGATGTTCCAACAGACTGCATCTGTGTCCATGGAATGGTGGACGAAGGAGTATTCATAGCAGCACTACCCAGGTTCCGGACAAAAAGATTGCCGGATGCTCCTGTAAATATTTGCTGTCGGCGAGTTGGGTCATACCCGCATACAATTCCAGATCCTGCTTGCGGCGCCCAGGAAGTACCAGAGCCGTCAATACCATAAAACCCTGATTCGGTACTTCCTAAAACGTTAACACCTGGAGTTCCGAAACCAAAGTATCCAACTCCTAAGACATTACCAGTATTGGGGCCAACATCTTTGGTGGCGGCACTAGCCGCCATAATGGTTTTGTTCATTGAGATGTCCGGTTATCGCGTGAAAAGTACTGTGGCCGGGAAACCGCCGAAATCTAGGATGGCCGCGTCAGGGTCTGCCAGGCCAGCGCCAAATCGTTTACGGCAGTCACTGAGGCAACCACCACACACATCAAGGGCAGGATCTGATACCTGATTCCCTTTAGCGTCGAAATACGCAGTGCCGTTATAGGTGCATCCATCGCCGCTCCGGTACTGCCCGCGTAGCGCCCATTCGCAGAGCGAGGTGATTTGTCTGGTTGGGATAACAAGCCCCTGCAAGTCTGCGGGGCTACTGAGTGACCATGAAACCACTTCGTCGTCTTCGGAGGTTTTCGTGTCAAGCCAGAAGGTCTGAAGCGTGAACATCGACGGGTCTGCGGTCGGGTTCATTCCACCAGGGTAATTCACGGCATCGAGGTAAACCGAATAGGTGACGATAATGCTCACTTTGGCATTAACCATGTCTTTAAATTGCAGGCATAGCGCCGTGATATGACCGTCGAGGTTGGAAACGCTGAGTGTCGGCTCTGCGGCCTGGTCTGTTGAAAGCTCCAGGCCTGCTACCTGAAACGGCCAAAAATCGTAGGTATTCCCACCGAATACGATTGGCTTTGGTCCGAGCTTTTCTTCATCACCATTGGCAGCGTCGATCTCTTCCGGCGTATGGGGGAAAGGTGCGTAGTGGAAACGGTGAATACCACCACTGAACTCTGAGGCGTCAACTTCAACCAGGCGTACTCTGCCACCCGGTGCCAGCATCGCCGCCTGATCGACTAATGCCATTATGCATACACTCCGTAAGCCCGTTTGATGGTGAACGTCAGCTCAGCAAACTTGCTGCTGATCTGATTTTTCCGTACGGAATCGGCGACTACCCGATAAAGCCCCTTCGCTTCGCCGGGCGGCGTGATGATAAAAGCTTTAACGGTATGAGCTAGGAGGAAATCACGAATACTGTTCACCTCCGCTTCGGTGCCGGTATGCTTCATTGGCACCTGAATAGCAGTAGAGTTAATGCCATTATCAGCAAGCTGCTTGCAGTCCCAGATGCTGTTAAACACCTCGCCCACCGCAATGGGCGTGACGGTGTGCTGGCGAATAAGACGGAAGCAGGCCTGGTTTTCGGCAGGCGTGGGATCTTCCATCCAGAACATGCGGAAGTCTTCGATGCTCTTACCGAAGCGCGCCGCCTCAATGGGCGTCAGACGGTGGTGCATATCGTGCAGGAGGTGTTCATTGAAGCCAAATTTACTGCGCACCGCGTCGAACAGTTTGGGTGTGAAATCGAGGTATTTCTCGGTCGACCAGAGCTGCTCTTCCGGCCAGTCGCCTTTGGTGGCAGGCTCGTAGGCCAGCCCTTTTCCTTTCGACATGCCGTAGGTGGTTTTCATACCCGGCACACCGCACTGCACGCGGATCGCCTTGAAGCCCATCTCTTTATGACGCGCGTAATCTTCCAGCACGTCGTCAATGGTGTGACCGGTCGTGTGGCAGTAGACCATCACGCCTTCACGGGAGGCGCCGCCCAGCAGCTGGTAGAGCGGCATATTGGCCGCTTTGGCTTTGATGTCCCAGAGCGCCATATCAACGGCGGAGATGGCCGACATGGTGACCGGTCCGCGACGCCAGTAGGCGCCTTTATAGAAGAATTGCCAGATATCTTCGATACGGTGCGCGTCGCGGCCAATTAACTGCGGGCAAAGGTGATCCTTCAGGTACGAAGCGACGGAGAGCTCGCGTCCGTTCAGCGTAGCGTCACCGAGGCCGACAATCCCGTCATCGGTGGTGATTTTAAGGGTGACAAAGTTCCGCCCCGGGCAGGTAACAAACACGTCAGCCGCGACAATCTTCATAATTCCTTTCCTTACATCGTTCGTTGTGATGTCGGAAATTTACTTAATTGCAATACTACCATACAAGTATAATGATCATAAAATCAGCTGGCGATCACAAAACCGGACACCTTACACCGCCCTTATAAACCCTTTTTTGTACCTTTTTCACTTCAGGTGAGGATTTATTTAAACATCAGACCCGATGATGGCGTTAACTTTCCATACCTGCGCTGCGGGTATGCCGTCTTTTCTCTTTGGTGTAGAATCTGTAAGGGGTTACTTGATTATCTGCACCCATTTAAAAGGAAACGCTATGACAACATTAAGCAAACGCCTTTGTCTGACAGCCCTGCTGGCGCTGTCATCGTTCGCTTTTGCCGCCTCTGCGACAGCCGAAACCAGCAAACTCATTATTGAGTCTGGTGACAGCGCGCAAAGCCGCCAGAACGCCGCCATGGACAAAGAACAATGGAATGACACCCGTAGCCTTCGTCAGAAGGTCAACAAACGTGCTGAAAAAGAGTGGGATAAAGAAGATGTCGCTTTTGACGCACGCGATAAGTGTCAGCAAAGTGCAAACGTCAATGCCTACTGGGAGCCTAACACCCTGCGCTGCCTGGACCGCCGCACTGGCCGTACGGTAGCCCCATAATGTCGGCTTCGTGTGACGTTAAGCTCCGTCCGCTGGAGCGTGAAGACCTGCGCTTTGTCCATCAGCTCGACAACAACGCCAGCGTGATGCGCTACTGGTTCGAAGAGCCTTACGAGGCCTTTGTCGAGCTGTCGGATCTGTACGACAAACACATTCACGATCAGAGCGAACGTCGTTTTGTGGTGGAGTGTGGCGGCGAAAAAGCCGGGCTGGTGGAGCTGGTTGAAATCAACCACGTTCACCGTCGGGCAGAGTTCCAGATCATCATTTCGCCTGAGCACCAGGGGAAAGGCCTGGCCTCACGCGCGGCGAAGCTGGCGATGGATTACGGATTCAACGTTCTGAATCTCTACAAGCTGTACCTGATTGTGGACAAAGAGAACGAGAAAGCGATCCATATCTACCGCAAGCTGGGCTTTATGGTGGAAGGCGAGCTGATTCACGAGTTCTTTATCAACGGTGAATACCGCAATACCATCCGCATGTGCATCTTCCAGCATCAGCACCTGGCCGGGCATAAACCCTCAGGCGCCAGCCTGCTGAAACCAACCGCGCAGTGAGTTTGATGATACCCCCTGTCATCAACAATTGCGCCGTCTTTCTTGCCGGGTGGCGCTGCGCTTACCCGGCCTACATTGTGCAATAATATCAATACATTGCTCAGTAGTATTCAATCGTGTTTTTGATGGTGTACTTGCGCTCAACGGCGGGCTTGACGCTGTCATCGGTGATGATCAGATCGCAGCTCACCGGATTGTTGTGTCGATCGTAGTCGCAGCTCTGCTTCACGTTACCCAGCGGCTTGTCGTTTAACAAACTCACTGCCGAGTAATCCATCCTTTTGCGTACGTCTTTAGACGGTGTCGACTGGACAGACAGATGCTGATCCCCGGAGACGGTAGTTTTGCCCAACGGGTAACCATCGGCATCGTAGCGGTACTTCACTTCCATCTCTTTGCCGTGCGCCGCCACCACGAAACCGTTATCGTCGGTATCCCACGTCACCCCGGCTGACGGCAGTTCGGCCAGCTGGCATTTCCCCTGCAGCTTCACTTTGCGCTGCTGGGTTTCGGCATCAACGTAGTAATTCGCATCCAGCACCAGCGCCACGCCGGTGTTGGCCTCCAGGTCGTGCAGTTCCAGCGTATCGAAACACCCTTCTGTCGACACGGTGCCCGTCACCCGTTTAGACACTTCGCCCTTCTCGTTGAACAGCGTCTGGGTAAAGTCTTTAACCGGGCCGCGCAGGGGGTCAAAATCAAATTCGTTCGAGAAACTCGCCATCTCCGGCGTAAACGACAGTGGTGCGGAGTTGTTGTCACACCCCACGAGAGTGGCTGCCAGGAGCGTTAGCGCTGCATATTTCTTCACATTGATTACCGTACAGAGAGATTATTCCCAATCATATTAGCAAATACAGTTGTTTACACGAAGCCTGCTAAAATTAATGTCTACACACAGAGAAAAGGAGCGACAGATGAAACGGTTACCCTGGATTACCGCCCTGCTGTTAATGAGTGCTTCAACGGCCGCCCTGGCGGCACCCGATTCCTGCGAACGCGTGAAAAGCGATATTCAGCAGAAGATCATCAACAACGGCGTGCCGGAGTCAGGATTCACGCTGAACATTGTGCCGAACGATCAGGCCGATCAGCCGGACGCACAGGTGGTAGGCCATTGTGCCAACGACACCTTTAAAATTCTGTACACCCGCACATGGAGCGGAGCGGCGTCCGCCAGTCAGGATAATGCGCCAACTGAACCGCAGTAATTTACCCTCAATCCCCTTTGATTTGATAAGGATTAATATTTACTACCCCTAAATCAGTAACACTCACCCCACCATTAGCCCGGTTATCATTTCGGGAAAAATAATACGCAATTACATTGGTGGGGTGAGCCATGTCCGATATCGAACATCACGGCGGGATTAGCCGTCGAACACTCGTGAAATCTACGGCGATAGGATCGCTGGCGTTCGCCGCCGGTAGCGTCTCATTGCCTTTTGGCGTGAAACGCGTTGCCGCCGCAGTGCAAAGCGCCACGAAACCTGCTGACGATAAAGTCGTCTGGGGCGCCTGCTCGGTTAACTGTGGCAGCCGCTGCGCATTGCGTCTGCACGTCCGCGACGATGAGGTGTACTGGGTCGAAACGGATAACACCGGCGAGGATATCTACGGCAATCACCAGGTTCGCGCCTGCCTGCGCGGACGTTCTATTCGCCGTCGCATCAACCACCCTGACCGTCTGAACTACCCGATGAAGCGCGTGGGCAAACGCGGTGAAGGCAAGTTCGAGCGTATCAGCTGGGATGAAGCGCTCAACACCATCACCGCCAGCCTGAAAGACGTGGTCGCCAGATATGGCAATGAAGCGGTGTACATCAACTACTCCTCCGGGATTGTCGGCGGCAATATCACCCGCTCCTCCCCTTACGCGTCGCTGGTGGCGCGCCTGATGAACTGCTACGGCGGTTTCCTGAGCCACTACGGCACCTACAGCACGGCGCAAATCGCCTGCGCAATGCCTTACACCTACGGCAGCAATGACGGTAACAGCACCTCGGATATCGAAAACACCAAACTGGTGGTGATGTTCGGCAACAACCCGGCGGAAACGCGCATGAGCGGGGGCGGGATTACCTATTATCTTGAGCAGGCTCGCGAGCGGTCCAACGCGCGTATGATTGTCATCGATCCGCGCTATACCGACACGGCAGCCGGACGTGAAGATGAATGGATCCCGATTCGTCCAGGGACCGATGCCGCGCTGGTGGCCGGTCTGGCATGGGTAATGATTAACGAAAATCTGGTCGACCAGTCTTTCCTCGACAAGTACTGCGTCGGCTACGACGAAAAAACGCTGCCGGAAGGCGCGCCGGCTAACGCGCACTACAAAGCGTATATTCTCGGCCAGGGCGATGACGGAACGGCGAAAACCCCGGAGTGGGCCTCGCGCATTACGGGCATACCGGCCAATCGCATCGTTAAGCTTGCCCGGGAAATCGGTTCTGCGAAGCCAGCCTATATCTGCCAGGGCTGGGGTCCACAGCGTCAGGCGAACGGCGAATTGACGTCCCGCGCCATCGCGATGCTGCCGATCCTGACCGGCAACGTAGGGATCAACGGCGGTAACAGCGGCGCGCGTGAGTCGACGTACACCATCACCATCGAACGGATGCCGCTGCCGGAAAACCCGGTCAAAACGCAGATCTCCTGCTTTAGCTGGACGGACGCCATCGCCCGCGGACCGGAAATGACTGCCCTGCGCGACGGGGTGCGCGGTAAAGATAAGCTGGATGTGCCGATTAAGTTCATCTGGAACTACGCGGGTAATACCATCATCAACCAGCACTCCGATATCAATAAAACCCACGATATCCTGCAGGATGAGAGCAAGTGCGAAATGATTGTCGTCATCGATAATTTCATGACGTCGTCAGCGAAGTATGCCGATATCGTGTTGCCGGATTTAATGACCGTCGAGCAGGAAGATATTATTCCTAACGATTACGCCGGGAACATGGGTTACCTGATTTTTCTCCAGCCCGTCACCGCACCGAAGTTTGAACGCAAGCCCATCTACTGGATCATGAGTGAAGTGGCGAAACGTCCTGGGCCGGATATCCATCAGAAATTCACCGAAGGACGGACGCAAGCGCAATGGCTGCAGTATCTGTATGCCAAAATGCTCGAAAAAGACCCTCAACTGCCGTCCTATGATGAGCTGAAGAAAATGGGCATTTATAAGCGCAAAGATCCGAACGGACACTTTGTGGCGTATAAAAAGTTCCGCGAAAACCCGGAAGCCAATCCGCTGAAAACGCCATCGGGTAAGATTGAAATTTACTCGAGTAAGCTGGCTGAAATTGCAGCGACCTGGGAACTGGCAAAAGACGAAACCATCAGCCCTCTTCCCGTCTATGCCTCAACATTTGACGGTTGGGATGCCCCCGCGCGCGCGCAGTATCCTCTGCAGCTGTTTGGCTTCCATTTCAAAGCCCGTACCCACTCTAGCTACGGTAACGTTGACGTGCTGAAAGCGGCCTGCCGCCAGGAGGTCTGGCTTAATCCTCTCGATGCCGAAAAACGCGGCATTAAGAACGGCGATACGGTGCGCGTGTTTAACGATCGCGGTGAGGTGAGAATTGAAGCGAAAGTCACGCCTCGCATCATGCCCGGCGTGAGTGCCATGGGCCAGGGCGCCTGGCATGACGCCAATATGGATGGCGATCGTATCGACCACGGCTCCTGCATCAACACACTGACGACCCATCGCCCGTCTCCGCTGGCCAAGGGCAACCCGCAGCACACCAACCTGGTACAGATTGAGAAGGTATAAGGGGTGAAACGGATGGCCGTGGTTTATTCTATGGTGTGTATTACTGATTAACACAGTCGCGCGGGCGTGCCCCGCGCAAGCAAGGAAGGTTTAATGAAAGACGTCTTACAGCGTGAATCGTTCGCGTTCAGCGCCCGGGTGCTGGGCGCGCTGTTTTATTTCGCTCCTGACAGCGAGCAGACTGCGCCCCTGGTACAGGCTCTTATCGCTGGCGAATGGGTTCAGGACTGGCCCCTGTCTCCGGAAACGCTGCAGCCCGTTGCCGATACCTTTGCCACGTCTTCCGATGAGCCGCTGACGGACGCCTGGCAACGGTTGTTTATTGGCCCTTATGCCCTGCCCGCGCCGCCGTGGGGTTCCGTATGGCTGGATCGCGAATCCGTGCTGTTTGGTGACTCAACCCTTGCGCTGCGCCAGTGGATGCGTGAAAACGGCATCGCTTTTGAGATGCAGCAGAACGAACCGGAAGATCATTTCGGTACCCTGCTGCTGCTGGCGGCGTGGCTGATTGAGAATGGCCGCGATTCGGAGTGCGACCAGCTCCTGGCGTGGCACCTGCTGCCCTGGAGTACCCGCTTCCTGTCGGTATTTGTCGACAATGCGGGTCATCCGTTTTACACCGCGCTGGGCAGGCTTGCGCAGCTGACGCTGGCGGACTGGCGATCCGCGCTGGTTATCCCTGTTGCGGAAAAGACGCTGTATCGCTAAGGGATGTGATGAGATGTTGAGATTGTCCGCTTGCGGTCTTGCTTGTGCCGGAAGCGGATTTTTTAAAAAAAGATAACAGATAAACCTCTTCATCCAGGCAGGCGAATTCCTCATTTTTATTTCCTCAACCTTAACCATTCAGAGCCCTTCTTAGCCCTTAATGAAAGCGACGTAATATGTGTGGCTGTATGTCCGCAATTGCTCTAAATGCTTAACGTTCATTACTTATGTATGACGCGCCAGCCCATGATTATTTATTTAATACCAGGTGATTGCGAATTTTTTGTCTGGTTTAGCTATAAAAATCACTGATGCCGTATGAAACATTTTAATAATGATTAAATCTGATGCCATACGTAATGACCTTCAACTTTAGATGCGATATAACGTCCCCCGAACACAAGTTAACAATATCATAACATCACAAAGGTTAAGCAAATGAAGCAGGTTGGCATCGTCGGTTGGCGAGGAATGGTAGGTTCTGTTTTGTTACAGCGAATGGTCGAAGAGAACGACTTCGACGGTATTTCTGTGCATTTTTACAGTACTTCAAGTGCAGGTGCCGCCGGTCCTGTCATTGGTGGCGTCGGCTATATGCTAAAAGATGCTAATTCAATCAATGCCCTGTCCGAAATGGATATCATTATAACCTGTCAGGGCGGTGATTATACTAAAGCAATATATCCTGATTTGATTGATCATGGCTGGAAAGGCTACTGGATTGATGCGGCCTCAGCGTTACGGATGGATGAGAAAGCCTGTATTATTCTCGACCCCGTCAATCGTTCTAATATTGATCGTGCAATCAAAGAAGGAATTAAACTTTTTGTTGGTGGCAACTGCTCCATCACCCTGAGTCTTATGGGGCTTGCTGGACTGATAAAGGCTGACTTAATCGAATGGATGAGCGTAATGACGTATCAGTCTGCATCAGGTGCAGGGGCTAAATATGTTAGAGAATTAATCGCTCAAAGCGCATATATCAGCCAGCATTTATCCTCAGATGAACTCATGTCATCAGGATCGGTGCTTCCTTTAGTCAATAAAGTCAGTGAGCTTATTAACAGTGCTGACATGCCCATCCAGAATTTCGGCATACCTCTTATGGGCAGCATCATTCCATGGATTGATAGCGATTTAGGCGATGGGAATAGCCGCGAAGAGTGGAAAGGTGAGGCAGAAACGAACAAGATTCTTGGGCTTTCTCCAGGTACAATCCCGGTAAACGGTTTGTGTATTCGTGTCGGCGTGATCCGGTGCCATAGTGCTGCCATCACCCTGAAGCTCAAGCGTGAAGTCAGCGAAAAAGAATTCGCAAGCTTAGTAACGCATTCCCACCCCTGGGTTAACTACGTACCCAATAACAAGGATGAAAGTGTCAGTCGATTGACCCCAGCTTACATCAGCGGTTCGCTGCAGGTTGGCGTTGGCCGTTACAAAAAAATGTCCCTGAATAATGACCCTATTTACTCGGTTCTGACGGTGGGCGATCAGCTATTATGGGGGGCGGCAGAACCGTTGCGCCGGATGTTGAATATTTTGCTTGGCAAAATATAAGTCGAATTTTACGAGTAAAACATCTCGTGACGGAATCACTGCAAATCCACCAGAGCGAAAACGAATATTACCCCTACATTTAGTGGTTGCTATGTGAAGGTAGTTCATCCATCCTGCTTGTAACCGCGGGCAGGACGGAGTCACATTTTGTGGGTAATCCAATCCTTGAGAAAACCATCGTCATCTTTCTTCTCATCTTGTGGATAATCAGTGCATTCAGGGCCAGGAAAAGAAAATGTTCTGACCCCGCTATTGAAGCAGCTGATGCCAGAGAACGCCATGAATGGCGCTATTTCAGATGGGGGTTCCGGACGATACAAGTGGCAGCGACAATATATATCTTTGTTCAGCTGTTTCAGGTATTAATGAGATAAGATACGTCACTTTCAAACTCCCCGTGGGCGACGTTTTTCGTTACACAATCGGGTTATCGCCTGCCTCTCCCGTCAACTGCGTTACGCCCGCTGCGGCAAGCACGCTCCAGCGGGCGGTGAGCTTGTGGTTCCAGTCAAGATCCATCGACCAGGCGTAAATCCCTGCGCCGGCGTCATGTCGGGCAAACCCCGATGCCGCCGACTGGGCATCGCTCACGCCGTAATACGTTTGCATATACTTGCTGGAGCCCCAACTGCCGGTCAGCGCCAGCGCTCCGCATTTTACGCACACCTGACGATCTCTCCCCCTTAAAAGCCGTACCGCAGCATAGTGAGGCGCGCATTGACGCCGCGACGGAGTCCGTGCCGCTAACGTCGCTCATACCGGAGCGAATGGCCGAGCTGGAACCGTTAGCCTCAGCGCGCAGAATTGAACTGGAATTCTTCGCCGAGAAGAACATCCGGATTAGCGGCGTCAGGCAAAGTTTGATATCGCTGATAGACAATCTCATTGAAAATGCCGTGAAGTACAGCCCTGAGTGCGTCCGCAGAAGGTGGCCTCCAGGTGACGGTTGCCTTCCCGAACCGCACGTTTAGCTAAACCAGAACAGGGTGTTTGATCGCAAATGCCGCAGATTGCTTCAAAAAAATTACCCTATTTGTTATATTGTTGTTTATTGCTTATTCACCTCTGCGGTGCCAAAAAGAACAAGATTCACCGCGACCCAGGACAGAGAAATGTTAGATTACCGCTTCCCGACAGCTTTGCAGATGGTCCTCAGCGTAGCGATGGCGGAGCAATTAGGTAAACGTTCGACGAGTGGCGTTCTGGCCTACGGCCTGGAAGCCAACCCGAGCTTTATCCGCAAATTGATGGTTCCCCTTACGCGTGACGGGATTATCGTCTCCACGCTTGGCCGTAACGGCTCCATTCATCTTGGGCGCCCACCGGAAGAGATCACCCTGCGTGACATCTACCTTTCGGTCACTGAAGATAAAAAGCTGTGGGCGTCGCGTCCTGACGTACCGGCTCGCTGTGTGGTCAGCGCTAACGCCTGCTGGTACTTTAAATCGGTATCCGAAGAAGCTGAGCAGGCTTCGCTGGCGGTATTAGCCCGACACACCGTGGCAAGCGCGCTGGAAGAGGTCAAAAAAGCCGATAGCAGCGGCTGCGATCCGGTACCTGAGCTTATGGCCCAGTATAAAGAAACGTTTTAACGATTGATCTGATGTGAAAAAAAAGCGCCTTACTGTGAAGGCGCTTTTTTGTTTTCTGCAACATCCCTATGCAGGCAGAACGTCCCTTTCCTCTTTACCGCGCGTAACGAATTTACGCAGCGTCACGTAAAACACCGGCGTCAGGAACAGACCAAACAACGTGACGCCCAGCATCCCGGAGAAGACCGTAATCCCGGTGACACCGCGCACTTCTGCGCCCGCGCCGTGGCCAAGGATCAGCGGAATGGTTCCGGCGATGAAGGCAATGGAGGTCATCACAATCGGGCGTAAACGCAGGCGGCAGGCCTCCAGCGCGGCTTCCATGATACCTTTGCCCTGAATTTCCAGCTCGCGGGCAAACTCCACGATAAGAATCGCGTTTTTACACGCCAGCCCCATCAGTACCACCAGCCCTACCTGCACGAACACATTGTTATCACCACCGGTCAGCCAGACGCCAAACAGCGCGGACAACATTGTCATCGGCACGATAAGGATCACCGCCAGCGGCAGCGTCCAGCTTTCATACAGTGCCGCCAGCACCAGGAAGGCCAGCAGCACCGCGACCGGGAAGACGATCAGCGCCGTATTACCTTGTGTCGCCTGCTGGAAGCTCAGATCCGTCCATTCAATATTCATTCCGTTCGGCAATATCTGCTTAGACATACCTTCCAGCTGCGTCATCGCCTGGGCGGAGGAGAGTACGCGCGGGTCGGCATCGCCAATCAGGTCAGCCGCCGGGTAGCCATTGTAGCGGATCACCGGATCCGGCCCGTAGGTAGTGCTGATCTTAACCATACTGCCAATCGGCACCATTTCACCCTGGTTATTACGGGTACGTAAGTTCGCAATATCCTCCACGCTCTCGCGGTACGGTCCGTCGGCCTGCGCCATTACACGCCAGGTACGCCCGAACTGGTTGAAGTCATTCACATAAGACGAGCCCAGATAGGTTTGCAGCGTACCGAACAGATCGGTCAGCGACACGCCCTGCGCTTTCGCCTTGTCACGGTCAACCTGCACGTCCAGCTGTGGAACGTTGGCCTGGTAGGTCGAGATCGGGAAATGCATCCCCGGCGTCTGCATAATCGCACCGGACATGGTATTCACCGCGTTCTGCAATGCGCCATAGCCAAGACCGGCACGATCCTGAATGTACAGGGAATAACCCGACCCCTGCCCCAGCCCCAAAATCGGCGGCGGCAGAATGGAGAAGCCAAAGCCCTGCTGGATTTGCGCAATTTTCGCGTTGATTTCAGCGTTAATTTCCGCAGCACTGTGTTTACGCTGGTCGAACGGCTTCAGGCCAAAGAAGACCGTTCCGGTGTTCGGCGTATTGGTGAACTGCAGCGCATTCAGACCCGGGAAAGCAACCGCATAGTCCACGCCTTCGGTATTCATCCCGATTTCGCTCATTTTGCGGATCACCGCATCAGTACGCGCCAGCGACGAGCCTTCGGGCATTTTCACGCCACCAATCAGGTACAGCTTATCCTGTGTCGGAATAAAGCCACCGGGAACCGCTTTAAACATGACGCCTGCGGCACACAGCAGCAGCAGATACACCACAAACACCGCGCCACGTCGGCCGAGCGTTTTACCCACCAGCCCCTGATAGCCAGTCGAGCTACGATGGAAAAAGCGGTTAAACGGTCGGAAAATCCAGCCGAACAGACGATCGATAAGCCGGGTCGGGAAATCTTTCGGTGCGCCGTGCGGTTTTAACAGCAGAGCAGCCAGCGCTGGTGAGAGCGTCAGCGAGTTGATAGCGGAGATCACCGTCGAAATGGCAATCGTTACCGCAAACTGTTTGTAGAACTGGCCGGTGACGCCAGAAAGGAACGCCATCGGCACAAACACCGCGCACAATACCAGCGCAATCGCGATAATCGGCCCGGACACTTCACGCATCGCCTGATGCGCCGCCGCAAGCGGAGCAAGCCCCTCTTCGATATTTCGCTCGACGTTTTCCACCACCACGATGGCATCATCCACCACGATACCGATAGCCAATACCAGCCCGAACAAACTCAGGGTATTAAGCGAAAAGCCCAGCAGGTAGAGAACGCTGAACGTCCCCACGACCGAAACCGGCACCGCGATCAGCGGAATGATCGACGCACGCCAGGTTTGGAGGAAGAGGATCACTACCAGTACGACCAGCACTACCGCTTCCAGCAGCGTTTGCACCACCGCACGGATGGAATCGCGCACGAATACCGTCGGATCGTAAGGTGCCGCCCACTTCATATCTTCCGGGAAACGGGTGGACAGTTCCGCCATTTTAGCGCGCACCGCGTTAGACAGATCGATGGCGTTTGCGCCAGGAGACTGGAAGATACCGATCCCGACCGCGTCTTTATTGTTAAGCTGCGAACGCAACGCATAGCTGCCCGATCCCATTTCAATACGCGCCACGTCGCGCAGGCGTACCAGCGACCCGTCCTGAGACGTTTTGAGAATGATATTGCCAAACTCTTCTTCGGTATGCAGACGCCCCTGGGCGTTAATGGAGATCAGGAAATCGCTCTCCTTCGGCAGCGGCTCGGCGCCCAGCTGCCCGGCCGATACCTGCACGTTTTGCTCCTGCATCGCCGTGACGACATCCGAGGCGGTCAGCCCGCGCGCCGCTACTTTATTGGGATCCAGCCAGACGCGCATCGCGTATTCGCCTGAGCCAAAAATCTGGATCTGGCCGACACCGGGCAGACGCGCCAGTTCGTCCTTCACTTTCAGCGTGGCGTAGTTGCGCATATACAGAGAGTCGTATTTACCGCCAGGCGAAAACAGATGCACCACCAGGGTCAGCGTAGGAGACTGTTTCTGCGTCGTGATGCCCAGACGGCGCACATCCTCCGGCAGACGCGCCTCGGCCTGCGCCACGCGGTTTTGTACCTGAACCTGCGCCTGATCCGGGTCGGTTCCCGGACGGAAAGTGACGGTCGTCACCAGCACGCCATCAGAACCCGCGACGGATTTCATGTACATCATGTTCTCAACGCCGTTAATCGCCTCTTCCAGCGGCGTCGCCACGGTCTCAGCAATCACTTTCGGGTTGGCGCCCGGGTACTCCGCGCGCACCTGCACGCTTGGCGGTACGACATCAGGGTATTCGCTCACCGGCAACAGCGGGATGGCGATTAATCCTGTGATAAAAATCAGAATCGACAGGACGGCAGCGAAAATCGGCCTGTCGATAAAAAAGCGGGAAAAGTCCATGGGTAGGATTCTCAGGTCAGATGATCAGTTGAGGGCGGTGCTGGCGGTC
The DNA here is from genome assembly GCF_001729765.1 of Enterobacter kobei. Classification (NCBI taxonomy): domain Bacteria; kingdom Pseudomonadati; phylum Pseudomonadota; class Gammaproteobacteria; order Enterobacterales; family Enterobacteriaceae; genus Enterobacter; species Enterobacter kobei. The sequence goes on along the minus strand of NZ_CP017181.1, from coordinate 2,152,859 downwards.
ATGGCGACGGTTTTCGCGTTAACCGGCATACCCGGCATAAACACTTTTTGTAAACCATCGACGATGACTTTATCGCCGGGTTTCAGCCCCTGCTGCACGATGCGTAAGCCGTCCGCCAGGCGCCCTGGCGTAATATCGCGTCGCTGTGCTTTGCCCTCTTTATCCACGATATAAACATATTTGCGATCCTGATCGGTCAGCACCGCTTTGTCGTCAATAAGCGTGGCCTGGAATTCAGCGCTGCCCGGCAGGCGAACGCGAGCGAAAAGGCCCGGCGTGAACTGACGCTGCGCGTTATCCAGCAGCGCGCGCATACGGATCGTACCGGTACTCGGCGCCAGCTGATTATCCAGGAAATCCACTTTGCCCTGATGGGGATACCCTTCCTCACCCGCCAGGCCAATTTCAACCGGTAGTGCAGTGTGATTGCTGGACGCCCCCTGCCCTCTGCGGGCGAGGTTTTGATAGTGGAGGTAGGTTGACTCATCCACGTCAAAGTAGACGTACACCGTCTTCTGCGAGACCAGCGTTGTCAGCACGCTGGCGCTGTCGCCCGCCGTGACCAGATTACCGCTGGTGATCAACGCGCGGCTGGCGCGGCCATCAATCGGTGCCGTTACTTTCGTGAAATCGAGGTTAAGCTGAGCGGCGTCTACCGCAGCCTGCGCGGCGCGAATATCGGCCTGCGCCTGAATGGCGGCCGCACGGCGCTGCTCCCACTCTTCACGGGATACCAGGTTGGTATTGATGAGTTTATCGGTACGGTTAGCCTCGCTTCGTGCCAGGCTGGCCTGCGTTTTGGCTCTCTCCAGCGTCGCCTGCGCCTGCTCCAGCGCGGCACGATAGGTTCTGTCATCAATCGTGAACAGCACCTCACCCTTTTTCACCTCCTGGCCGTCGGTGAAATTCACTTTGTCGATATAGCCAGAGACGCGGGGGCGAAGCTGAACGCTCTCCACGGCTTCGATCCGGCCGTTAAAGCTATCCCACTGACTAATGGATTTCACAACCACATCAGCAGCATTGACGGCGGGCGCAGGGGGTGCAGCATTTTGCGCGACGCTGTTATCACATCCGACAAGCAACAGGGAGAGCAATATCGCTCCCAGCGCATGCAGAGGTTCGTTTCCCCAGGTTTTTTGCAGGCTCATTATTTTTATTCCGGTAATTGTAGCCGCCGGGCAAGACGCGGCAGGAGGCACCGCGCCACTTCCTTTGTCCGGGCTGGCTTAAGGCCATTTGTTTCGTTCATCGCCACAAAACTGTAACAGTTGCGAATACACTATTCGCGGCGATTGTAGGAAGGCGCTTAACTAAGTGCAAGAATAATTGTTGCACTTTATGTGCTATTCGATCGGATGTTAAAAAGGCCCGTTTCAGGTAAGGATTTAAATGCAACAATAAAACTTGCAATTACTGCAAAAACGCGCCACCTTTAAATGCAACAGATAATGTTACCATTTAACAGGCTGCGTGGAGGTAACCCGATGAACACGGGCGCATTTATGCATGATTTACTCGACTGGATCGACAACAACCTTGATAGCCGTCTGGATATTGAGTCCGTCGCCAGGCGCTCCGGCTATTCGAAATGGCACCTTCAGCGACTGTTTAAAGAACATACAGGCTACCCTCTCGCCGGATACATTCGCGCGCAAAAGCTGCAAAAATCCGTTGAGCGCTTAACCCACAGCGACGAACCGATTCTGAACGTGGCGATCGCGTTGGGTTTTGACTCTCAGCAATCCTTCAACCGCAGTTTTAAACGGCAATATGGCCAGGCTCCAGGCGCATGGCGGCGCAGTGTGGCCTGCCGTGAAACCCAGCAGGCGCACACGTAACGCACATTTTGCTGCAACTTTTTCCGGCCTCTGTTATACTGTACATAAATACAGTATGAGAGGTGCGTGATGGCTGTTGAAACAAAATATGTTGTCGTAAGAAAAGGTGAAGAGAAAATGACATTTGCCAGTAAGAAAGAGGCTGACGCTCACGACAAACTGCTTGATTTGGCAGAGGCGTTTACCGACTGGCTTTTGCAAAGCGGAATGCAGATGGATGAAACGCAGGCTGAAGATCTTGGCCTGTATCTCGCCGAGCAGAAAGATGCCGTGCAGCATATTTTGCGAACCAGTAAGCTCCCGGCTCTTGATACCCCTGCTGACGATAAAACCGAGTCAGGTGCAGCTGACAGTAAAAAAATCAGGGCGGTTAAAGCGGCCTGATGGCCACATCATCATTCCTGTTGCCCGGTCTGCTGTGGTAACGCATCGCAGACCTCTTGTAACTCATTAAAAAACCTTGCCACATGGAAACCATCGCAGACAGAATGATGTACCTGAACGGCGAGAGGTAATAATACCCTGCCCTCTTGCTCGTAATATTTTCCAAGCGTAAACAGGTAATGACTCCAACTTATTGATAATGTTTTATGTTCAGATAATGCCCGATGACTTTGTCATGCAGCTCCACCGATTTTGAGAACGACAGCGACTTCCGTCCCAGCCGTGCCAGGTGCTGCCTCAGATTCAGGTTATGCCGCTCAATTCGCTGCGTATATCGCTTGCTGATTACGTGCAGCTTTCCCTTCAGGCGGGATTCATACAGCGGCCAGCCATCCGTCATCCATATCACCACGTCAAAGGGTGACAGCAGGCTCATAAGACGCCCCAGCGTCGCCATAGTGCGTTCACCGAATACGTGCGCAACAACCGTCTTCCGGAGCCTGTCATACGCGTAAAACAGCCAGCGCTGGCGCGATTTATCCCCGACGTATCCCCACTGTTCGTCCATTTCCGCGCAGACGATGACGTCACTGCCCGGCTGTATGCGCGAGGTTACCGACTGCGGCCTGAGTTTTTTAAATGGCGGAAAATCGTGTTGAGGCCAACGCCCATAATGCGGGCGGTTGCCCGGCATCCAACGCCATTCATGGCCATATCAATGATTTTCTGGTGCGTACCGGGTTGAGAAGCGGTGTAAGTGAACTGCAGTTGCCATGTTTTACGGCAGTGAGAGCAGAGATAGCGCTGATGTCCGGCAGTGCTTTTGCCGTTACGCACCACCCCGTCAGTAGCTGAACAGGAGGGACAGCTGATAGAAACAGAAGCCACTGGAGCACCTCAAAAACACCATCATACACTAAATCAGTAAGTTGGCAGCATCACCGCGTAAACATAGGGGCAAAAAAGTTTTTCATATTAGCCACGCTAACGCTGAAGCTCGTAAAACTTACCCACGGAATGCCGGATATAAAAAAGATATTTTCCCTGGATTCTTCTTTTGGCCAATACGCAAGTTTATCGCCATAGCGAGCCATGTCTTCAGAATAGGTTTTCTGAAAGTGCTGTATATCGCCATCGTAATGACTCCATAATGATGAAAAGGTCTCTGTTTCATTATGGAAAATCGTATAATTTGGATGAATTTCATTCCATATGACAAGCTCATTGTCCTTCATGGCCATACGGAATTCTGGGTGACGGTTAACGATTTTAGCAACGAGAAAAATAATCGTCGGATAAAACTTCCAGCCAACGTTTTTAATATGGCTTAGCAGCACGGTAATATCGACCAACACAGTCTGGTTAAACGTCGATTGAGCAAACCCCTGAAATACCTCAAAATGCTCCTTTCTTGCCCAACGGGATAAATCAACAGCCGTATATTCCGGGATTATTTTTTCCATTTTTAAGCCTTTGTTGAGCAAGCAGATCTTGACGTTAGCCTAAGTTTTTTTCCTGACTTAAGCAAGCAGGGGCCTGCAGTTCACATGTCGAAGAAAAACACGTTCACAGAAATTACATTTTCAGCGTATCAATAACGGCCCTCAAAGCCGGCGATACGTTGCGGTGCGGATAATAAAGATAGAGCCCGTCCATGCGCAGGCTATAGCGCTGCAATACCCGGATAAGCGTTCCTTTTTCAAGATCATCAGCCACCAGCTCAAGCGGAACATAAGCCAGCCCAAGCCCAAGACGGGCGGCTTGGGCTTCCATATAGCTGTCTGACAATGCCCACTGCCCCTCTGGCCGATGGGTGATTTTTTTCCCGTCCTCGACCAGTTCCCACTGATAATCACTTCCATCAGCAAACTGATAGGCAATACAGGGATGCGCCACTAAATCAGCTGGCGTCTGGGGAAAGCCATAACGCCTGAAGTGCCCCGGTGCAGCCACTACGGCCATTTCCATATCGGGCGTGATGCGCACCGCAATCATTCCCTGACTGACCTCAGCTCCCAGCCTGACACCCGCATCAAACCGCTCGGTGATGATGTCGACGAAGCGGCTTTCATTTATGAGTTCCAGCCTGATATCCGGGTAACGCTGTTTAAAAATGGCGAGCTTTGGCAGCAGGCATTTGTCGATGGCGTGCTGACTGGCGTTAATGCGCACCGTGCCGGACGGTGTCTGACGATAATGTGCGAGGGTCGCCAGACCCGAATCAAGTGCATCGAACGCGGATTCGGCTGTCTGATAGAGCTGCTCTCCGGCGTGGGTTAACGACAGCTTACGCGTGGTGCGCACGAGAAGCTGGACGCCCAACCGCTCCTCCAGCTCGCGCACCGAGCGGCTCACCCCAGATTGCGCCAGCCCAAGCCGCTGCGCAGCCGCGGTGAAACTTCCCTCCCGCACCACCTGCATAAACAGGTACAGCTCATTGTAGTTTTCTCGCTTCGCCATTACGCCCCGCAATTCATAACAATTTGATATTAATTCTAGCAGATTATGGCCTCTAATCAGCACTATTCCTGCTAACTATAATGGCCGCAACACAACACCGCAGGGTATCGATACATGAAAACATTCACCCAAAAACTGTCTGTTGCGATGCTGCTATGCGCATCATTAAGTGGAGTGACAACCATGAGTTATGCAGAAGCCACCAATCCTAACGCCCCCGTCTCGATGGTCACAACCTGGGACAAAACCTTTGCCAAAAGTGACCGGGTTGACCACCGTAAGGTCTCCTTCCAGAACCGTTACGGTATTACCCTGGTAGGCGATCTCTATCTTCCTAAAAACCGTGGCGACCGTAAGCTGGCAGCGATTGCCGTCAGCGGGCCATTTGGCGCGGTCAAAGAACAGTCCAGCGGCCTCTACGCGCAGACCCTGGCGGAAAAAGGGTTTGTAACCCTGGCGTTCGACCCTTCCTGGACGGGCGAAAGTGGCGGTCAGCCGCGCAACGTCGCGTCACCGGACGTCAACACCGAAGACTTTAGCGCCGCGGTTGATTTCCTGGGCGTGCAGAAAGAGGTCGACCGTAAGCGCATTGGCATCCTTGGGATCTGCGGCTGGGGCGGTATGGCGCTGAATGCGGCATCCATGGATACGCGCATCAAAGCTGTCGCCACCAGCGTAATGTATGACATGAGCCGGGCGATGGGTCACGGCGTAGGCGACGGCAAAGATCGTTATTCTTCGGCAGATCGCCATGCTGTGCTGCAGTACCTGAATGAACAGCGCTGGAAGGATGCCGGGAACGGCACCTTTGCACAGGGCGGCCATGACATTTATGTTGACGAGAACGGCAAAGTGACCGCGTCAGAACGTATTCTGCCAGAAGCCTTGCCCGCCAACCCGAATCCGGTGCTGAAAGAGTTTTATGACTACTACCGCATGCCGCGTGGCTTCCACGCGCGTTCCGTCAACTCAACCGGCGCATGGACGGCAACTATGCCGCTCTCGTTCATGAACATGCCGCTGCTGAGCTATGCCGGAGAGATCGCTATCCCGACGCTTATCGTGACCGGCGAAAAGGCGCACTCCCGTTATTTCGCCGAAGATGCGTTTAACGCGGTCGGCAGCAAGCAGAAAGAACTGGTGATTGTCCCGGGCGCCAACCATGTCGATCTCTACGACAATGCTGCCGGGAAGATCCCATTCGCTCAGTTTGAACAATTCTTTAAAAACAGCCTGAAATAAACCTCCCTGCTGCCCGTTTCGACGGGCGGCTCTCTTCGCGAAATCAGACGATGTCCACATTAAACCACACCACTTCACAGCATGAGGAACATGCGTACTGGGGAGGCATTTTTGCCATGACCCTTTGCGTATTCGTCCTGATTGCCTCGGAATTTATGCCCGTGAGCCTGCCACCCCGCTTGCCGCAGATTTAGGCGTGACGGAGGGGCTTGCAGGCCAGGGCATTGCTATCTCCGGCGCGCTGGCGGTACTGACCAGCCTCTTCCTCTCCCGGCTTGCCGGGAATATGAATCGTAAACACCTTCTGCTGGGCATGACGATACTGATGGCGCTCTCGGGGCTCATTATTGCCTTCGCCCAGAACTATCAGACGTATATGACCGGTCGCGCGCTGATCGGTATCGCCATCGGCGGGTTCTGGTCCATGTCGGCGGCAACGGCTATTCGCCTGGTTCCCCATCATCAGGTCACGCGCGCGCTGGCTATTTTCAACGGTGGTAACGCGCTGGCAACGGTCGTGGCCGCCCCGCTAGGCAGCTACCTGGGTGCAACCATTGGCTGGCGCGGTGCCTTCCTTTGTCTGGTGCCCGTGACAATCGCGGCATTCCTGTGGCAGTACGTTAGCCTGCCAAATATGAGCGGGCGTAAAAACGGTGCGTCAGGTGAAGGCGTCTTTCGGCTATTTCGCCAGCCTGTCGTATCCGTCGGTCTGATAGCCTGCAGCCTGTTCTTTATGGGACAGTTTGCGCTGTTTACCTATGTGCGCCCATTTCTCGAGACCGTCACGCACGTCAGCGCCTCCGGGCTATCGCTGATTTTGCTCGCCATCGGCATTGCCGGATTTATTGGCACCCTTCTCGTTTCTCTGGTATTGAACGCGGCGTTTTACCTGACGTTAATAGCGATTCCACTGCTGATGGCCACCATCGCTGGCGCGTTGATTTTGACCGGGCATAACGTGTGGATTGTTGCCCTGCTGTCAGGCTTGTGGGGAATGCTGGCGACGGCAGCACCGACGGGCTGGTGGACGTGGGTCGCCCGAACGCTTCCGGAGGATGCCGAAGCGGGCGGAGGGTTAATGGTCGCGGTGATCCAACTCGCCATTGCACTGGGTTCAACGGCGGGCGGTATGGTGTTTGATCGCCTCGGCTGGCAGAGCACGTTTGCCCTGAGCGGCATAGTGCTGCTTTGTGCGGCTGCGTTGACGTTTATGCTTTCACGCCTCCGCGAAAGCGCCTCATGAAAATAACGGCGTAGCGTGAGGTTTCAGTTTGGAATACTTTTCGTAAGGATATTTTATTTAATTACTAAACCCTCAACGTCGCCAGAGGGAATAATAATTAAGCAATATCCTGGACAGCCCGTCGACACGCTTTGCTAGCCTGATTATTCAGGCAAAGCTCACCCCGGAGGTATTCTTGCTGATTAAACTCAAGAAAGAACGAACGCACCAGGAGGATCGCCGGCTTGCTCTCTGGCTGGCGACCTCAGCAGGTTTACTCAACGCCATCGCCCTTGGGGCCTTTGGCTTTTTCCCCTCTCATATGACCGGCAACACCTCACAATTATCCAGCGAAGTCTCCTCCACCGATCTGAGCGATATCATTTTCTTTGGCTCGATTATTCTCTCCTTTGTGGCGGGTGCAATCCTTGCGCGTCTTATCGTGATATGGGGCATTATCCATAACGTCAGGCTGGTTTTTTGCCAAATCCTTTTTGTCGAAGGGATATTATTAACCGACGTATCTCTCTACGAGATGTATTTCCATGCGCTCACCAGCAACCGCGAGATTATTATTTTCCTGTGCTGTCTGATGGGCATTCATAATTCAACCTCCACACAGCTTTCCGGCGGACGGGTGAGATCGACGCACATTACCGGCACGCTGACGGACGCGGGAATTTCCCTGGCCTCCGTCACGGTTGCCATGCTTCGCAGGGATTACTCCAAAGATACCGCGGCACAAAAAAGTCAGTTGAAAACCCACTTAACCACCCTTTTCTCGTTCATTACCTGGGGTATCGCCGGGTTACTGCTCTTCAGATGGGTTGGCTTCAACGCCATGCTGGCGCTCGGGTTGATGCTCTCCGTTGTCGCGACCGTATCGATTATCAGTATCTCAGTGCGTGTTCGCCGTGTACGCCCCCTACTCAGCAGATAAAGCTCTCAGGCAGGGTGACAGGAACATCGTGATACGTGACCCTGTCACTTTATGGGCTGCGCTTTAGGACTATTCTGCCTGCGCCATATTCAGCCCTTACGCCATAAGGCCTGACTTAAGGTTGTCACGCTTTTCATAGGGTTACTGATTTTCCCCCTTCGCTGGAACCCTTCCCAAACGCTTGCTATAGGTCAATTACCCCTGCCGAAACATGGCATAACAACAGGCAACCGGTGGTTGCTATAACGCATGCGCACAGGGAGACACACCGCAATGCACCCATTACTCAAACGTTCGCTGCTGTTTGTTGGCGCGATTATCGTGGTTCTTGCCCTTCTCACCTGGGGGATCGGACTTGAGACAATCAAGGCGCTTCAGGTTGACCTGATTTATCTCGGGCAACAGCACATGATACTGGTTTTCTCGTCGATGTTTTTTGCCCTGCTGGTCGGTATTCCGGCCGGTATCCTGCTGAGCCGCCCGGCCGCGCGGGGTATCGCCGAATATGTGATGCAAATTTTCAACGTGGGTAACACGCTGCCACCGCTGGCCGTGCTGGCCCTGGCGATGGTGGTGATTGGCATCGGCGATACGCCCGCCATCATCGCGCTGTTTCTTGCTTCGCTGCTGCCCATTGTGCGCAATACCTACGCGGGACTGTGTTCCGTTCCGGCCTCGTTACTGGAAGCGGCAAACGGGATCGGGATGACCAAATGGCAGCGTCTGCGTCAGGTTGAATTGCCCAACGCCTGGCCCGTCATGCTCTCCGGGATCCGCATCGCCACCGCCATCAACGTCGGTACCGCGCCGCTGGCATTCCTGATTGGTGCCAGCAGCTACGGTGAGCTGATTTTCCCCGGCATCTACCTGAACGATTTTCCGACCCTGATCCTCGGCGCGGCGGCCACCGCCCTGTTCGCCCTGATCCTCGACACCCTGCTGGCGGCGCTGGGTCGCGTGATGAGCCCCCATCTCGCTCAATAACAATAACAAGGAGCTTTTATGAGACTGTTTTCCGGCCTGACGGCGCTGTGCGCCGCGGCGCTCTTCACCAGCCAGGCAATGGCAGCCCCGCTGATCCTGGCAACCAAAAGCTTTACCGAGCAGCATATTCTCTCGGCAATGACCGTGCAGTATTTACAGAAGAAAGGATTCCATGTACAGCCGCAAACCAATATCGCCACGGTGATTTCCCGTAACGCGATGATCAACAAACAGATCGATATGACCTGGGAGTACACCGGCACGTCATTAATCATCTTTAACCACATCAACAAACGCATGTCGCCGCAGGAGTCTTACGAGACGGTGAAACGCCTGGACGCAAAGCACGGTCTGGTATGGCTTAAACCCGCTGACATGAACAATACCTATGCTTTCGCCATGCAGCGCAAGCGCGCCGAGGCGGAACATATCAACACCATGTCAGAGATGGTGGCGAAGATTGAGCAGATCCGTAAAACCAACCCGGACAAAAACTGGCTGCTGGGCCTGGACCTGGAATTTGCCGGGCGCAGCGACGGCATGAAGCCGCTGCAGGCCGCCTATAACATGACGCTGGACCGCCCGCAGATTCGTCAGATGGACCCGGGACTGGTCTATAACGCGGTGCGCGACGGCTTTGTCGACGCCGGTCTGATTTACACCACCGACGGGCGCGTGAAGGGCTTTGACCTGAAGGTGCTGGAAGATGATAAAGGCTTCTTCCCGAGCTATGCGGTCACTCCGGTGGTGCGTAAAGACACGCTGGAGGCTAATCCGGGTCTGGAAGAGGCGCTCAATACCCTCTCCGCCCAGCTCAACAACGACGTTATCACCGAGCTGAACAAGAAGGTGGATATCGACCATCAGTCACCGCAGCAGGTCGCCCGTGATTTCCTGCGTAGCAAACAGTTGCTGTAGGAGGCGCTATGGATACCGTTCACTACATCCTGGATAACTGGGACTATCTGTTAACCCTGACGCTGCAGCACCTGTGGCTGGTGGCGCTGGCCGTGGGTTTAGCCATCCTCATCGGCGTCCCGCTGGGCGTTCTGATTGTCCGTCATAAATGGCTGGCAACGCCAGTACTGGGCATCGCTACCATCGTGCTGACCATTCCGTCCATCGCCCTGTTTGGTCTGATGATCCCGCTCTTTTCGCTGATCGGTCAGGGTATCGGCGCCCTGCCCGCGATTACGGCGGTGTTTCTCTACTCGCTGCTGCCGATTGTACGTAACACCCATACGGCGCTCGACAGCCTGCCGCCGGGGCTGCGTGAAGCCGGACGGGGCATCGGCATGACCTTCTGGCAGCGTCTGCGCTGGGTGGAAATCCCGATGGCGCTGCCGGTAATTTTCGGTGGGATCCGTACCGCCGTCGTCATGAATATTGGCGTGATGGCGATTGCCGCGGTAATCGGCGCGAGTGGCCTGGGCCTGCTGCTGCTCAATGGTATTGGCGGAAGTGATATTCGCATGTTGATTGCGGGCGCGCTGATGATTTGTCTTTTAGCTATTGTGCTTGACTGGCTGCTGCACCGTTTGCAGGTGGTTCTGACTCCAAAGGGGATTCGATAATGATAAAACTGGAAAACCTCACCAAACACTTTTCACAGAAGCACGGCCAGACCTTTAAGGCCGTCGATAACGTCAACCTGAACGTCCCCGAAGGGGAAATGTGTGTCCTGCTCGGCCCGTCCGGCTGCGGGAAAACCACGACACTGAAGATGATTAACCGCCTTATCACACCCAGCAGCGGAACAATCCTCATTAACGGTGAAGACACCAGCGGGATGGACACGGTGACCCTGCGCCGCAATATTGGCTACGTGATCCAGCAGATTGGCCTGTTCCCGAACATGACTATCGAAGAGAACATCACCGTTGTACCGCGCATGCTGGGCTGGGATAAAGCGCGCTGCAAAACCCGCGCCGAAGAGCTGATGGATATGGTGGCAATGGATCCGCGTAAGTTTCTTAGCCGCTATCCGCGCGAGATGTCCGGCGGCCAGCAGCAGCGTATCGGCGTCATCCGCGCCCTGGCGGCGGATCCTCCGGTACTGCTGATGGATGAACCGTTCGGCGCGGTGGACCCCATCAACCGCGAGGTGATCCAGAACCAGTTCCTGGAGATGCAGCGCAAGCTGAAGAAAACGGTGATGCTGGTCAGCCACGATATTGATGAAGCCCTGAAGCTCGGCGACCGAATCGCAGTCTTCCGTCAGGGGAAAATCGTGCAGTGTGCCAGCCCGGATGAACTGCTGGCAAAACCGGCCAATGAATTTGTCGGCTCGTTTGTTGGTCAGGACAGGACGCTGAAGCGGCTGCTGCTGGTCTCCGCAGGAGACGTCACCGACCAGCAGCCGACCATTACGGCGCGGAGCTCTACGCCGCTTCCTGAAGCCTTTGCCACGATGGACGACAATGATATTCGCGCAATTACCGTGGTCGACGAGCACGGAAAACCGCTCGGCTTTGTGAAACGTCGCGAAGCGCGCAACGCCAGCGGTACCTGTGCCGACATCCTGCATCCGTTCCGCATGACCGGCAAGGCGGAAGACAACCTGCGCGTCGTGTTGTCACGTCTGTATGAAAGCAATACCAGCTGGATGCCGATCGTGGATGAGGACGGGCGTTACAACGGTGAGATTTCGCAGGACTATATTGCCGAGTACCTGAGTTCCGGGCGTACGCGTCGGGCACTGAATATTCATAGCGACAGTTAACCCTTCTGGCCGGGCCTCGCCCGGCGCTTTCGCACGCATACCTTTTGCTAACCCCGCGATTTCCCGCCACAATATTGTATCGTTCCCCTGTAATCGCGACCCATGCAACGTCTTCATGCTTACCCCGACATCCGGGCGATGTTTCGCCGACTGTTGATTGCCACCGTCACCGGCGTGCTGGCGGCGCTGGCCGTTGCGGTGTTTCGTCACAGCATGTACCTGCTGGAGTGGCTGCTTCTCAGCAACGACAGCGGTAGCCTGGTGAATGCCGCCGCATCGCTCTCGTCCTGGCGGCGCGCGCTGACGCCTGCGCTGGGTGGGCTGGCCGCCGGGGTACTGCTCTGGGGATGGCAACGACTGACCGCCCAGCGGCCTCACGCGCCAACCGATTACATGGAGGCGCTGGAGACCGGGGACGGCCAGTTTGATTACGGTGCCAGCCTTGTAAAATCCCTGGCGTCGCTGCTGGTCGTCGCCAGCGGAAGCGCCATCGGGCGCGAAGGGGCCATGATCCTGCTTGCCGCTCTCGCCGCCTCCTTTTTCGCTCGCCGTTTTACGCCCAAATCTGAATGGAAGCTCTGGATCGCCTGTGGCGCCGCGGCCGGGATGTCCAGCGCTTATCATGCCCCCTTAGCCGGAAGCCTGTTTATTGCAGAGATTCTGTTTGGCGCGCTCATGCTGGCCTCACTCGGCCCCGTGGTTATTGCGGCGGTGGTGGCGCTTCTGACCACGCGCGTGCTGGCACCCGGCGCCAGCACGCTCTATGAAGTCCATCTGAGCGGCATACTGACCGCGACAGATTATGCCCTGCTGGTCGCCATGGGTCTGCTGGCAGGTCTTTGCGGACCCCTGTTGATGTGGCTGATGACGTTTAGCCACGGACTGTTTCTGCGTCTCAAACTTTCGCCGCCGTGGCAGCTGGCGCTGGGGGGGGTGATCGTCGGGCTGCTGTCCCTCCTCACGCCGAAGGTATGGGGGAATGGCTACAGCGTGGTTCAGGCTTTTCTGCTCGCCCCGCCGCTGCTGTCGGTGATTGCCGGAGTGTTTATCTGTAAATTGCTGGCGGTACTGGCCAGCAGCGGTTCGGGTGCACCGGGCGGCGTGTTTACGCCCACGCTGTTTGTCGGCATGGCGACGGGGATGCTGTTTGCGCAGCTTTTCGCGCTGTGGTTACCGGGTTCTGAGACGGCAATATTGCTGGGACTGGCGGGAATGGCAACGCTACTTGCTGCGACCACGCATGCGCCCATTATGTCGGCGCTAATGGTCTGTGAAATGACCGGACAGTATGTTTTACTGCCCGGTTTACTGGTCGCCTGTGTGGTGGCGTCCGTGCTGTCGCGAACGTTACGCCACGACTCGATCTACGGCCAACACGCCGCCGAGGGCAGAGAGATCGATGTACTGCGCTAACTCGCGCTGCTCGGCACGAGGCAGATAAGGCAGCTCCCCCACCAGCGGCCCAGGCAGTTTGGCGCTCAGCACGTCGATGATCTCCGCGTAGTGCGCCAGGCCCGGGTTGATACGGTTTGCCACCCAGCCCACCAGCGGCAGGCCGTCATTGGCAATCGCCTGCGCTGTCAGTAGCGCATGGTTGATACACCCTTCCTGGATACCCACCACCATCACCACCGGAAGCTGTTCCTGGACGACCCACTCAGAGAGCGGACGCAAATCATTCATCAGGCTGCGCCAGCCGCCCGTCCCTTCGACCACCACGTGATCAACCTTCTCGCTCAGGTTCGCCAGCCCGTCGGACAGCAGGGGATAATTAATCAGACCGCTGTGCGCCACGCTGCTCTCCTCTTCGCTTAAGGCAATGGGATTGACCGCCTGATAAGGCAGTTCCAGCGACGAGACGCTTTGCAGCACCAGGGCGTCTTTATTACGCAATCCCTCTGGCGTCTCTTTACTCCCTTTTGCGACCGGTTTGTACCCTGCCACGCGTTTACCGCTTGCTGCAAGCGCCTGCAGCAATGCGCGGGATACGACGGTCTTGCCGACAGAGGTATCTGTACCAGTAACAAAGAAACGCTTAAGCATGACTCACTCCACCTCTTGGGTATGCTTCGAAAATATAAACCAGGTAAATAATTCAGTGGAGGAAGTCTACGGGATGCGTGCGCTACCCGGCTTGAGATAGCGCAATTTTTCGTACATCTGCGGAAAAGAGTTAACCCTGTAACAGGCGGATAAGCAGCGAGCCGTTATACATGGCATCTTTGACCAGCGCCGCACCCGCCATGGTGCCCTGGTTAGAGAATTGGGTGCTTTCCACCGCAATATTCTTGCTGTAGGCGGGAAGCGACTGCTGATGGATACAGGCCGAGATCGCCGGAAAGAGGATCTCCGCCGCCTGGCTGAGCGGGGAGCCAATCAGGATTTTTTGCGGGTTAAAGAGGTTCACCATAATCGCCAGGATGCGGCCAACGTTATTCCCCACCCCGGTAATAATATCCTTCGCCAGCAAATCTCCCTGACGCGCGGCGGCGCAGAGGGAATCGACCGTTAAGGGTTGGCCGTGCAGCGAGGAGCTCATGGACTGGCTGAGCCTGACCTGCGCCAGCTCCAGCACGCTTTCTACACTGGCAATAGTCTCCAGGCAGCCATGGTTCCCGCAGTAACAGCGCTTCCCGTATGGGTCGACCTGAGTGTGCCCGATTTCCACCAGGCTGCTGCTCCCGGCGTGAAGAAGACGCCCGTCGGTGATGACACCCGCCCCAACGTTATGGTCGATCACCACCTGAATCACATCACGCGCACCGCGCGACGCGCCAAACAGGGCCTCCGCCATGGTCCAGGCACTGATGTCATGCTGAATATAGACCGGCACGCCGGTATGGTTTTTCAGCACCTCTCCCAGCGGCATCTCTTTGACATCGTCGTAAAACGGCATGCGGTGCACGATGCCGTTTTCGGTATCAATAATGCCCGGCATGGTGATAGCGATTGCCGTTAAGCGTTCCAGCCGCTGCTGATGGCGGATAAAGAAGTTATCGATATGGGAGACAATGGCATCGAGGAGCGATTGTTCCGCGTTGAGCGGCAGCTCAAGCCGATCCTCCACCACCAGTTTGCTGCTCAGATCGCGCAGCGCGAGGAAGATCTCCCCGCGACTGATGCGCAGTGACAGGTAATGCCATGCTTCCGTCTCAACCACCAGCCCGACCGCCGGACGGCCACGGCTGCCCGGCTCCTGAATTTCCGTCTCCTGGACCAGGTGCGCTTCCAGCATTTCACGGACAATCTTGGTGATACTGGCAGGTGCCAGCTGTGCCAGGCGCGAAAGATCGATACGCGAAACCGGACCAAGCTGATCAATCAGGCGGTATACCGCGCCAGCGTTGGTCTGCTTAATCTGATCAATGTGCCCTGGCTGACTATCAGCAACCACCTCGTACTCCCTTATTTTCGAGCTTCGAAATAAACTTTGGGCTATGGTGAAGCACTTCCATAGCTGTCGTCAAATATTTACTTAGCTCTGTGATTTACCGCACATTTTTATCCCTTTTCCCTACCGGTTTTGCCCACCTGAAGCGCTGATTAACTGCTGTTTGAAGCGCTGCGCGGCGTGGCTCTGTTCACGATGTTTTGACCAGACCAGCCACATCTCGGAAACGGCATCCTCTTCGGCGATGGGAACCCAGCGCATTTCGCGCAGTTGTACCCGTTTAAAGGAGGCAGGAAGAATAGAGACCCCCAGTCCGGCGGCGACCAGCCCTATAATGGTCATCGCCTCGCCCACCTCCTGGGTGATAACCGGAGCAAGATCGTAGCGACGCATCAGTCCCAGAATGTCGTCATACAGGCCCGTTCCGACCTGAGGATCAAAAAAGACAAAGGGTTCTTTTGCCAGCTCTGCGAGCGATACCGCCGGACGCGAGGCCAGCGGGTGGTCAAGGGGGATCATAGCCATCAGGGGTTCATGCAGAATCACCTGCCACGCCAGCGTGTCCGGCAGCTGCGTATTCCGCATCAACCCCAAATCCAGTGCGCCTTCATTCAGCGGTGCAATTTGCTCGCGGGTATTAATTTCGCGCGTCTGAATATGCACATCCGGGAAATGGCGGCGGAATGAGGAAAGCGTCTGGGAGACGGCGCTGATAAAGGGCGCGGACGACGTAAACCCGATTCGCAGCTCACCGGCTTCTCCGAGGTAAAGCCGCTCTGCACGGGCGGCGGCGTCATCAACCATGCTCAGGATTTGTCGGCTGTCGGTCAGAAACTGCTTACCCGCCGCCGTCAGGCTCACGCTGCGGTTGGTGCGGGCCAGAAGGCGCGCGCCCACCTGCTGTTCGAGGATTTGAATCTGCTGGCTTAACGGGGGCTGAGAGATATTCAGCCGTGCCGCCGCGCGGCCAAAATGCAGCTCCTCAGCAACGGCGACAAAATAGCGAAGATGACGCAGTTCGATATTCATATTTTTAAAGTATCATTTGAGATAATTAATATATTAGACAGAATATTTACATTTTCCTACCCTGATCGTGTGGTCATACCCGTCACCCGAAATCACGGGGATGTTTAAGCAAGGAAACTGTGTGAGTCGTACAACCTCCATTGATATCTCTCCGGCCAGCGATATCAATGATTTACCCGTAGCATCGCAGCCGGTTCAGTTCATTAAACGTGGTACTCCCCAATTTATGCGCGTTACCCTGGCGCTCTTTTCGGCCGGTCTGGCCACGTTTGCCCTGCTCTACTGCGTTCAGCCGATCCTCCCCGTTCTCTCCCATGAGTTTGGCGTATCGCCCGCCAGCAGCAGCGTTTCGCTCTCGATTTCAACCGCGATGCTGGCAATTGGCCTGCTCTTTACCGGCCCTTTGTCCGACGCCATTGGCCGTAAATCGGTGATGGTCACTGCCCTGATGCTGGCCTCGGTCTGTACGTTGCTCTCGACCATGATGACCAGCTGGCACGGCATTCTGGTGATGCGCGCGCTGATCGGGCTGTCGCTCAGCGGCGTGGCCGCGGTCGGGATGACCTATCTCAGCGAAGAGATCCATCCGAGCTTCGTTGCCTTTTCGATGGGGTTGTACATCAGCGGGAATTCAATTGGCGGCATGAGTGGGCGTCTGCTGAGCGGGGTCTTTACGGACTTCTTTAGCTGGCGTATTGCGCTGGCGGTTATCGGGTGTTTCGCGCTGGCATCTGCACTGATGTTCTGGAAAATCCTGCCGGAATCACGCCATTTCCGCCCGATTTCTCTGCGCCCGAAAACGCTGTTTATTAACTTCCGTTTGCACTGGCGTGATAAAGGGTTGCCGCGCCTGTTCCTGATGGGCTTCCTGCTGATGGGGTCATTCGTCACGTTGTTTAACTATATTGGCTATCGCCTGATGCTTTCGCCGTGGCATCTGAATCAGGCCATGGTCGGTTTGCTTTCTGTGGCTTATCTCACCGGCACGTGGAGTTCGCCAAAAGCCGGGGCGATGACCGCACGCTTCGGCCGCGGGCCGGTCATGCTGGTCTTCACAGCGGTAATGCTGCTCGGCCTGCTGTTGACGCTCTTCTCCTCACTGTGGCTGATTTTTGCCGGGATGCTGCTCTTCTCCGCCGGGTTCTTCGCCGCGCACTCGGTCGCCAGCAGCTGGATTGGCCCGCGCGCGCGTCGAGCCAAAGGACAGGCATCGTCGCTGTACCTGTTTAGCTATTACCTGGGATCCAGCATCGCCGGGACGCTGGGCGGCGTGTTCTGGCATCACTACGGCTGGAACGGCGTGGGCGGGTTTATCGCCCTGATGCTTTGTGCCGCACTGCTGGTGGGGGCAAGTCTTCATCAACGTTTGAGATAATAAACGTGCGGGCTGATGTCCGGTAAGACGCACGAGCGACCTAAACGGCACCAGCGTACTGGTGCCGTTTATCGTTCAGGAATCCCAGGCCTGCTCTATCTTACCGGCTTCAAACTGCGGAGGCGGTTTTCGGAAACGGCGCGTTAGCCATGTCAGG